>NZ_SACN01000001.1:2737459-3041622 GCF_004005865.1 Sphingomonas crocodyli | reverse complement strand
GACCTGTCACGGCCCGGATGCGGAGCGAGCTCTGCTCCGGGCCGGTCCTGCATCCCCAGGCTGATCGGGCGAGAGGATGGTGGAGCGACTAACCCAAATGGTTCGTTTTGTCAAGGGTGTTCTGTAAGTGTTCTCTATCTCGTCATTGCGAGCGGAGCGAAGCAATCCAGGCCCGCATGTGAGAGGCTCGCGGCCTCACTCTAGTGCGGGCCTGGATTGCCGCGTCGCCTGCGGCTCCTCGCAATGACGAGTGGGGAGGATGGGGAGAGGGGGCGGGGACCACCGTTCCGCAAACGGATCAAATATCGTATGAAAGCGTCGTAGCATCGAGGCCGGCGGCGAGATCGGCGCAACGAGCAGAGGATAGCGCATGATATCCGTCCTGATCGCAGAGCGCGATGCGGCCGATGCGGCGGCGTTGCGCCGGCAGCTGGAGAGCAGCGGTTGCGGCGCAATCGTCGTCACCGATGCGGCTGACGCGGCAGGGCTGATTGAGGCCGAGGGCGGATCGCTGTCGGGCCTGATCGTCAATGTCGAACTGGGCGACGGCGTCAACGGATGGGACCTGGCGCGGCGGCTGCGCGAGGTGAATCCGGCGGCCGCGGTCGGCTATGTTTCGGCGCTGGGGCATGGCGACTGGGCGATCAACGGCGTTCCGGGCAGCGTGCTGATCGGTGCGCCGGGGGGCGGCAAGACGTTGCCCGACGAATTCTTCCGCCTGTGCCGCGCGCGCCATCAGGGGCGCGGCACGTTGCAGATCGCGCTGTCGGACGAGCACGGGCTGAACGCGGCGATCCGCACCGAACGCGAGGCGTTGCAGGAGCATCTGCAGCGCACACCCAGCTTCATCGCGGTGCTCGACGGGCCGGAGCATCGCTTCATCTTCGCGAACGAAGCCTATGTCCGGCTGGTCGAGCGCGAGGTGGTGGGCCACACGGTGATCGAGGTGTTCCCCGAGGTTCAGGAACAGGGCTTTATCGACATCCTCGACCGGGTTTACCGGACGGGGGAGGATTTCGTCGCCCACGGCGTCGAATTCTACATGAAGCGCGAGGGGGTGGAGAATAAGACCACCTATATCGACCTGATCTATCGCCCGATCCGCAACACGGCGGGCGATATCCACGGCATCTTCGTCGAGGGCGAAGACCTGACCGAGCAGATGGAGACGCGCGATCGGCTGGAGACGCTGCAGAACGAGCTGATCCACGTCGCGCGGATCAACGCGATGGGGCAGCTGGCGTCGGCGCTGGCGCACGAACTGACCCAGCCGCTCGCCGCGATCCAGAATTATGTGTCGGCGGCCGAGATGCTGACCGAGCGCGAGGGCCGCGACGAGCGCGTCGCCGAATGTCTGAAGGGCGCCGCCGCCAGCGTGCATCGCGCGGGCGAGATCATCCACCGGCTGCGCGCGATGACGATGCGCGGCGCCGCCCAGCATGAGCGGACGGCGATCGAGCCGCTGCTGCGCGATGCGGCGACGATCGCCTGCACCGGGCGGCCCGACGTGCGGCTGAGCTGGGATCTGCAGGCGCGCGGCATGGTGCGGGTCGATCCGGTCCAGATCCAGCAGGTGATGCTGAACCTGATCCGCAACGCGATCGAGGCGGCGGGGGGCGAGAAGCCCGCGATCACCATATCGACCGAAGGCGACGGGCGCATGCTGCGCTGCTGCGTATCCGATGCGGGGCCGGGGATCGGGCCGGACATGATGCCGCGCATCTTCCAGGCTTTCGCCAGTTCGAAGCGCGACGGCATGGGCATCGGCCTGTCGCTGTCGAAGCGGATCATCGAGACGCATGGCGGGCGGATGACGGCCGAGAACAACGACGATCGCGGCGCGCGCTTCTGCTTCACCGTGCAGAGGGTGGAGTGACTGTCCTTATCCTCCCCCGCCATGGGGAGGTGTCAGCGTAGCTGACGGAGGGGGAGGCGACGACGAACTTCGGATCATCGCATCCTCCCCCTCCGTCGCCTTCGGCGCCACAGTGCGAGGTCGGATCGTCCCCCGGACGATCCGTGAACATGCTGGGAGCATGTTCAACCTCGCGCTCCCTGGCGGGGGAGGATGAGTGACGTCAGCCCTTCACATCCTCGCTTGCCGATGCCACATGCGCCGCATGGGAGAGACGCTTTACGGTGTGGCGCAGGCCGAACATCCGCTGGTGCGGCGCGTGCTGGCGCATAATCCGTCGGCCTTCACCTATACGGGCACCCAGACCTATATCGTCGGCACGCGCGACGTGGCGGTGATCGATCCCGGCCCCGACATGGAGGATCATGTCGACGCGATCGTGGCGGCGATCGGCGGAGCGCCGGTGAAGGCGATCATCTGCACCCACACGCACCGCGATCACAGCCCGGCGGCTGCGATGCTGAAGGCGCGGACGGGCGCGCCGATCATCGGCTGCGCGCCGCTGACGATCGAGGCGGTGGGCCCGCGCGCCGATGCTTCGTTCGACAAGGATTATGCGCCCGACGGCGTGCTGGCCGATGGCGATCGGATCGAGGGCGACGGATGGACGATCGAGGCGGTCCACACGCCCGGTCATACGAGCAACCACCTGTGCTATGCGCTGCCGGAGGCGAACGTGCTGTTCACCGGCGATCATGTGATGGGCTGGTCCACCAGCGTGGTAGCGCCGCCCGACGGCGATATGGGCGCCTATCTGGAAAGCCTTGAGCGGCTGATGGCGCGGACGCAGGACGCGATCTATCATTCGGCGCATGGCGATCCGATCGAACGGCCGCACCGCTTCGTGCGCGGGCTGATCGGCCATCGAAAGCAGCGCGAGGGGCAGATTTTGCGGCTTCTGGAGAAACAAGTGGGGTCGATTCCCGACATGGTCGGCACTATGTATGTCGGCGTCGATCCGCGCCTGCACGCCGCAGCCGGTCTGTCCGTGCTGGCGCATCTGATCGACATGAAGACCCGGGGGCTCGTACGCGAGACCGGCGACCAGTGGAGCCTGGCTGCGTAAGCGGCCTCTGGAGTGATTTGATATGACTGCGATCGTTCAGAATCTGAGCGGGCTGGACCTGCGCGCCGAAATCGACCGGCTGCGCAAGGAACGCAACGCCGTGATCCTCGCCCATTATTATCAGGCGCCCGAGATTCAGGATCTCGCTGACTTCGTGGGCGACAGCCTCGATCTGTCGCGCAAGGCGGCGGCGACCGACGCCGACGTCATCGCCTTTTGCGGCGTGCGCTTCATGGCCGAAGTGGCGAAGATATTGTCGCCGGAAAAGACCGTGATCCTGCCCGATATGGATGCGGGATGTTCGCTGGAGGACAGCTGCCCTCCGGAAGAGTTCGCGCGGTTTCGCGCGGCGCATCCCGATCACCTCGCGCTGACCTACATCAACTGTTCGGCGGCGGTGAAGGCGCATAGCGACATCATCGTCACCTCGTCTTCGGCGGCGACGATCCTGTCGCAGATCCCGCTGGACCAGAAGATCATCTTCGCGCCCGACCGGCATCTGGGCGGCTATTTCGCGCGCACCACGGGCCGCGAGATGCTGTTGTGGGAAGGCAGCTGCATCGTCCATGAGGCGTTCAGCGAGACCGAACTTCTGAAGCTCAAGGCCCAGCATCCGGGCGCCCCGGTGGCGGCGCATCCCGAATGCCCGGTCCATATCGTCGACCATGCCGATTATGTGGGCTCCACCCGCGGCATCCTCGATTATGTGCTGAACGATCCGGCCGAGACCTTCATCGTCGCGACCGAGCCGCACATCATCCACCAGATGGAAAAGGCCGCGCCGCACAAGACCTTCATCGGCGCGCCGGGCGCGGACGGGAACTGCAACTGCAACATGTGCCCGTATATGGCGCTCAACACGATGGAGAAGCTGTATCTGGCGCTCCGCGACCTGACCCCGCAGATCGAGGTGGACGAGGAAACGCGCGTGGCGGCGAAGCGCTCGCTCGATCGGATGCTCGAGATGACCGGTGGTCTGAGCGGGCCGGACGTGAGGCGGCCCAAAATCTAATTCTCATCGTCACCCCCGCGCAGGCGGGGCCTATCCAATGTCATCACTCGCGGAGAGACTGGATGGGTCCCCGCCTTCGCGGGGATGACGGAAGAGGAAGCAGATGCCTTTCACACTCGAAAACTTCGACCTTTCCGCCTTCGTGGCGAGCACGCTGGCCGAGGATATGGGGCAGGGGGGGGATATCACCTCCGCCGCGACGATCCCCGCCGATGCGCGCTTCGAAGGCGTGATGGCGAGCCGGGATGCGATTTCGGTCGCGGGGTTGCCGATTGCGGAGGCGTTTTTCCGCGCGCTCGATCCGGATGTCGAGATCGAGACGCTGGTGGAGGATGGCGCGCGCGTCGCCAAGGGCGCGGTGCTGATGCGGCTGAAGGGCAAAGCGCGGGCGATGCTGACGGCGGAGCGATCGGCGTTGAACACGGTGCAGCACCTGTCGGGCGTCGCGACGCTGACGGCGCAATATGTCGATGCGATGCGGGGGACGAAGGCGACCCTGCTCGATACGCGCAAGACCATCCCCGGCCTGCGCGTGCTGGAAAAATATGCGGTGCGGATGGGTGGTGGGACCAACCATCGCATGCGGCTGGATGACGCCGCGATGATCAAGGACAATCATGTCGCGGTCGCCGGCGACATCGGTGAGGCGGTGCGCCGTGCGGTCGCGGCCGGGATCGAGCGGATCATCGTCGAGGTCGATCGCGTCGACCAGATCGAGCCGGCGCTGGCGGCGGGGGCGACCCACCTGCTGTGCGACAATATGGACGCGCCGACGCTGCGCGGCGCCGTGACTTTGGTGGGCGGACGCGTGCCGACCGAGGCTTCGGGCGGGGTGCGGCTGGATACGATCAAGGCGATCGCCGAGACGGGCGTGACCTATGTGTCGGTCGGGCGGCTGACCCAGTCGGCCGCGGCGGCGGATATCGGGCTGGATTTCACGGCGGTTTGACGCCGCTTTTATTCGTCATTGCGAGCGTAGCGAAGCAATCCACTCCGCAGTTTGGAGTGGATTGCCGCGTCGCCTGCGGCTCCTCGCAATGACGAGGCTTGTGGGGTGGGCGTAGCGCACACAAAGCCATTGTCGCGCACATCCTGTTCGTGACAGGTCTGTCCCAACGAGTCTCGTTGGGGAGCGGACTATGCAGGGCAGGACGATGACGGCGATGGCGCTTGCGCTGATGCTGGCGGCCTGCGGGGGAGGCGGCGGTGGGGGCGTGCAATCGACGCCGACCCCGACGCCCACACCAACGCCTACTCCCACGCCGACGCCGACCCCGTCGTTGATCGATGCATCGGTGTTCCAGACGCAGGAATATACGAACTCCAACGGCGCGACGCAGGCGCAGGCGATCGTCGCGTGGCAGAACCGGGCGACGGGCAGCGGGATCACCGCCGCGATCGTCGATTCGGGGCTGAGCAACGGTTCGGGCGAGTTTACCGGGCGCATCTCCGCTGCCTCCACCAATGTCGCGGGCGGCAGCGGCTTTGCCGATGAGGATGGGCACGGGACCGAGATTGCGGGCGTGCTGGCGGCGGCGCGCAACGACAGCGGGATCATCGGGGTCGCGTATGAAGCGACGATCCTGGCGCTGCGGGCCGATACGCCGGGCAGCTGCGCCGGATCGGGCGGGTGCAGTTACAGCGATACCAGCATCGCCGCCGGGATCGATGTGGCGGTGGCGCAGCGGGCGAAGGTGATCAACCTGTCGCTGGGCGGATCGCCGGCCAATGCGACCCTGCGCGCCGCGATCGACCGCGCGACGGCGGCCGGGACGATCATCGTCATATCGGCGGGCAATGACGGCAGTGCGGAGGCCGATCCCTTCGCGCGGATCGCGAATGACAATATCGCACGCGGGCTGGTGATCGTCGTCGGTTCGTCGACCGAGGACGGTAGCGCGATCGCCGACTTCAGCGACCGGGCGGGATCGACCGCGAGCAAGTTCATCCTGGCCAACGGGGTGCGGGTGCGCGCGCCGGGGCCGGGCACATCATCCTTCCTCGTCACCGGGACATCGATCTCCGCGCCGATCGTGTCGGGGGCGGTGGCGCTGCTGGCGCAGGCCTTTCCCAATCTGACGCCGGCGCAGATCGTATCGCTGCTGCTGTCGAGCGCGAACGATATCGGGACGGCGGGGACCGATGCGATCAATGGCGTCGGTGTGCTGAACATCGCCAAGGCTTTCTCGCCGCAGCGGGGGACGAGCCTGGCGGGATCGACCGTCGCGATCTCGACCGCGACCAACGCCGAACTGGGCAGCGCGTTCGGCGATGCGGCGGGGCAGACGGGATCGGCGATGGCGGTGATCATCGACGGATATGGCCGCGCCTACGAACTCGATGTCGCGCGGACGATGCGCGGGCGGCCGGCGATGCGCCCCTTGTTCGATGCGCTGTCGGGCGGGATCGGGCAGGCGTCGCTGCGCAGCGGGGGGATGGGCGCGGGCTTCGCCTTCGGCGCGGCGCGCTATCGGGCGCAGCTGGCGCCGTCGACGGTGGGGCCGAACGGGGTGAACGTGCCGCTGCCGCTGTCGGGCTTCGTGACCGGGCGGGTGAACCGCGATCTCTCCGTCGCCTTCGGCATGGCGCGGAGCGGGGCGCCGCTGCCCGAGGGGGAGGGCGGCGATGCCCTGCTCGTCGCGCGGGCGCCGGTGGACGATATCGGGATCAGGCGGGAACAGGCGATGGCGGTGGCGATGCGGCAGAGCATCGGCGCCTTCGGGCTGAGCCTGCGCGCCGAACGCGGCGATGTGCAGCGTGGCGGCGCGCGCACCCTGAACGGGCAGGCGCGCTACAGCCTGATCGACGCGGGGGTCGAGCGGCGCTTCGGGGCGGTGCGTCTGGGCGCGGGGCTGGGGATGATCGACGAGGATCGCACGCTGCTGGGCAGTCGCTTCGCCGCCGGTTTGGCGGGCGGGGCGCGGAGCCGTTATGCGACGGCGCAGGTGGGGGTCGATCTGGCGCAGGGCTGGGCGCTGGCGGCGATGGCGCGGCGGCAATGGACGCGCGCGGGTGCGGGGAGCCTGATCGACGGCGGGCGCTTCACCGGGGCTGCCTATGCGCTGACGCTGACGGGCGCGGGCGTGTTCGCGGCGCGCGACCGGGTGGCCTTCCGCGTCGCGCAGCCGATGCGGGTGGAGGCGGGGCGGCTCGCGCTGCTGCTGCCCGACAGCTACGATTATGAAACCGGCGTTGCGACGCGCAGCGTGCAGGCGATCGACCTTGCCCCGCGCGGGCGCGAGATCGATGCCGAACTGGGCTGGCAGACGGCATGGCGCGGCGGATGGATCGCGACGAGCGCCTTCGTGCGCCGCGATCCGGGCAATATCGCCGACGCCCCCCTTGACCCCGGCGCCACGTTGCGGCTTGGGCTGCGCTGGTGAACCCGGACAATCCATCTTCCCCCATCCGCATCATCACCCCGGCCCGCCACGGCGATGCGCGCGGCTGGTTCATGGAAAGCTGGCGCGAGGATCGACTGGCGGCGGCGGGCGTCGACTGTCGCTTCGTGCAGGACAATCACAGTTTCTCGGCCACCGTGGGTACGCTGCGCGGGGTGCATTTCCAGACGCCGCCGCACGCGCAGGCCAAGCTGATCCGCTGCACGCGTGGCGCGGTGATCGACGTGGCGGTGGATCTGCGGCGCGGATCGCCGACCTATGGGCGGCATGTCGCAATCGAGCTTTCGGCCGAGAATGGGCGGCAGATGTTCATTCCGGTGGGCTTCGGCCACGGCTTCGTCACGATCACGCCCGACTGCGAATTGCTCTACAAATGCAGCGCTTATTATGCGCCGGAGGCCGATGCGGGGCTGCGCTGGGACTGCCCCGATCTGGCGATCGACTGGGGGCTCAATGGGCGCGAACCGACCTTGTCCGATCGCGACCGGCGATTGCCGTGCCTCGCGGAGTTCGATAGCCCTTTCGCTTATGATGGTTCGCCACTTCTGCCCCTCTGACCCTGTCGCGGTGTGGCCATGCGCATCCTGATCACCGGCGGGGCCGGGTTCATCGGATCGGCGCTGATCCGCCATCTGATCGCCGAGAGCGGGCATGAACTGCTCAACCTCGACAAGCTGACCTATGCCGCGCCGCCGGGATCGCTGGCGACGGTGGAGGGCGATGCGCGCTATCGCTTCGTGCAGGGCGACATTTGCGACGCGGCGCTGGTGGCGCAGCTGTTCGCCGAGTTTCGGCCGCAGATCGTCGCGCATCTGGCGGCAGAGAGCCATGTCGACCGGTCGATCGACGGGCCGGCGGACTTCATCCGGACCAATGTGGTCGGCACATTCACGATGCTCCAGCAGGCGCTCGCTTACTGGCAGGGGCTGGGCGCGGCGGAGAAGGCGGCATTCCGCTTCCATCATATCTCCACCGACGAGGTGTTCGGATCGCTGGGGGAGGCGGGCGCCTTTACCGAGGCGAGCGCTTATGATCCGCGCTCGCCCTACTCGGCGTCGAAGGCGGGATCGGATCATCTGGTCCGCGCGTGGCACGCAACCTACGGACTGCCGACGATCGTCACCAATTGTTCGAACAATTACGGGCCGTATCACTTCCCCGAAAAGCTGATCCCGCTGATGATCATCCGCGCGCTGGGTGGCGAGATGCTGCCGGTTTACGGCGACGGATCGAACGTGCGCGACTGGCTGTATGTCGAGGATCATGCCCGCGCGCTGCGGATGGTGTTCGAAGGCGGGCGGCCGGGCGAGACCTATAATGTCGGGGGGCATGCCGAGCGGCGGAATATCGACGTGGTGCAGGCGGTGTGCGCGACGCTCGACCGGCTGTCGCCGCGTGGCGACGGGCGGCCTTACGCTGATCAGATCGGTTTCGTCGCGGATCGGCCGGGGCATGACCATCGCTATGCGATCGATGCGACGAAGATACGCGACGAACTCGGCTGGGCGCCGCGGGTGACGTTCGAGGCGGGGATCGAGGCGACGGTGCGCTGGTATCTCGACCATCGTGGCTGGTGGGAGGCGATCCTGGCCGGGCGCTACGATACCGGGCGGCTGGGGCTGGGATGACGCGGCGCATCCTGATCACGGGCGGGACGGGGCAGATCGGCATCGAATTGGCGCGGCAAGGCTGGCCGGGGGATGTCGACCTGCTGATCCCGACGCGCGGCGAACTCGATATCGGATCGGCGGAGAGCGTGGCGACGTGGTTCGCGGCGCATGATGTGGCGGCGGTGATCAATTGCGCAGCCTATACGGCGGTTGACATGGCCGAGAGCGAAGTCGAGGCGGCGTATCGCGCCAATGCGACGGGGCCGAAGCTGCTGGCCGAGGCGAGCGCGCAAGCGGGCGTACCGATCGTCCATGTTTCGACCGACTATGTGTTCGATGGTGCGAAGCACGGCGCCTATTCCGAAAGCGATCCGACCGCGCCGCTGGGCGTCTATGGCGCGTCGAAGCTGGCGGGGGAGCGGGCGGTGGCGGCGGGCAATGCGCGGTCGCTGATCCTGCGCACCGCGTGGGTGGTGTCGGCGCATCGCGGCAATTTCCTGAAGACGATGCTGCGCGCCGGGGCGGCCAATACGAAACTGCGCGTCGTCGCAGATCAGATCGGCTGCCCGACATCGGCGCGCGACGTGGCGGAGGCGCTGCGGATCGTCACGTTGCGGATGATCGAGGATGTGGGGACGTCTGCCGGCCTCTATCACTTCGTCAATGCGGGGGAGGCGAGCTGGCATGGCCTTGCGACCGAAATCTTCGCGCAGGCGGGTATGATGGTGGAGGTGGAGGCGATCACGACGGCCGAATGGCCGACGCCCGCGAAACGCCCGGCCCATTCGCGGCTGTCGACCGCGAAGATCGCCGCGGATTATGGCATTCGCCCGCGTGACTGGCGCGCGGCGGTGCGCGATATCGTCGACGAGATGATGGGAGCAGATACGTGAAGGGGATCATCCTGGCCGGCGGCGCGGGGACGCGGCTTCACCCGATGACGCAGGTCGTCTCGAAACAGCTGCTGCCCGTCTATGACAAGCCGATGATCTATTATCCGCTGACCACGCTGATGCTCGCCGGCATTCGCGAGGTGCTGATCATCTCCACCCCGCGCGATACGCCCGCCTTCCAGGCGCTGCTGGGCGACGGATCGCAATGGGGGATGGCGATCGATTATGCGGTGCAGCCAAGGCCCGAGGGGATCGCGCAGGCTTACATCATCGGCGCGGATTTCATCGCGGGGCAGCGATCGGCGCTGATCCTGGGCGACAACATCTTCTACGGCGCCGGCCTGCCCGACATGCTGGCGCGCGCGGCGGGGCAGACGGCGGGCAGCACGATCTTCGCCTATCGCGTCGCCGATCCGCAGCGTTACGGCGTGATCGATCTCGATGCCGGCGGGCGCCCACTGGCAATCGAGGAAAAGCCCGCGCAGCCGCGATCGGACTGGGCGGTGACGGGCCTCTATTTCCACGACGCCAGCGTGATCGACGCAGCGCGCGCGCTGACCCCTTCGGCGCGGGGCGAGCTGGAGATATCGGATCTCAATCGGCTTGCGCTGGACGCCGGCACGCTCGCGGTCGAGCGTATGGGCCGCGGCTATGCCTGGCTCGACACCGGCACCCCCGACAGTCTGATCGAAGCGGGCGAATTCGTCCGCACCCTGGAAAAGCGCCAGGGCTTCAAGATCGCCTGCCCCGAGGAAGTGGCGTTCGAACAGGGCTTCATCGACGCGCAGGCGCTGGAACGGCTGGCGGAGGCGGCGGGCAGCGGGGATTATGCGCGTTATGTGCGCGGTGTGGCGGAGCGCAGCCGCGCCTGACTAAGGGCGCGTGCGCTCCAATTCGGCGATCAGATCGAGTACGCCGTCGATATGCGCATCCCATGTCGGGGTGCGCCAATCCTTCATCCGCTCCAGCTGCGCGGCGCGGCGCGGCGAGTCTTCCTTCGCATAGTCCAGCACGGCGTTGATCCAGCCGGGGCCGTCGAGTGGATCGAGATAATCGGGAATGTCCTGCCCCGCTTCGCGCAGCGCGGGGATATCGCTGCAGATCACCGGCGTGCCGAGCGACAGCGCCTCCGCCACCGGCATGCCGAACCCTTCCGCGAAGGAAGGAAACAGAAGCGCACGCGCGCCGGCGAGCAGCGGGAACAGGGCATCGTCAGACAGGCCGGACAATTCGGTGACATTGCCCGCAATGGTCTCGCACCGCTCGAGCATGTCGACGATATTCTCATTCTCCCACCCGCGCCGCCCCACGATGACGAGATGCGGCACGTTCTCCGCCCCATGCTGCTCAACCATGCGGCGCCAGGCGTGAAGCAGGAGAAGGTGGTTCTTGCGTGGCTCGATCGTGGAGATGAAGACGAAATAAGGGGCTGGAACGTCGAGTGTCGGGGGTATCAGGGTTTCCGGTAGATCCACGCCCAGCAGGATCGGCCGCATGATGGGGCGGCGCCCCGATGCCATAACGTAAGGCTCGATCGATTGTGCAACCGACGCGCTGATCGTCACGAGACCGTCGGCCAGTGCCGCCATCGTCTCGACCCGCGCCAAATGGATGCTCCGCCCGTCGGGGCGCGCATATTCGGGATATTCGATAGGTATCAGATCGAACACCGTACAGACGAAGTGTGCCTGTTCGCGCGCGACCTTGGTCGCAACACGATCGCGCTTATCAAGGTGGCTAGGCGATGCCTGTATCAGATAGCGTGAATGTTGGCGCTTCGGCTTGCGTATAGGGCGAGGCCACATTCTGATGATTTGGCGGATCGCCTCGATACGCGTCCATCGCCGCTTCTTGCCGCCCTGCCAGCGCCATTCGAGATCGTCGAAGAACGCTTCTGCGATGCGGCTTTCAATGCGGCCGTAGAACCCCAACGGGTTGGTTGCGCCGTAACACAGCCTGTCCCCCAACCGAGCCTGCAGACCGCGCACATAGGCGAGTTCGACCCGATCCACGCCGGTCGGCATCGGATGCAACACGCGGGACAGAAGGCGAGATATGTCGAGAATCAGTTCGATATCGGGAGGCAAATCGATAGCGGTTGCGGCGCGTGTCATCCCGACTGCCATATTCGGCATCAATCCCGATCGGCAATAGCGTGATGTACGACTTCCCAATCGGGACCGCGCAGGATAGTCGCGAGCGAGGAGTGCGACACAGGATCGGGTGTAGTGGTCTTCGCAAGGATGAACCAA
This sequence comes from Sphingomonas crocodyli, assembly GCF_004005865.1. Lineage (NCBI taxonomy): Bacteria > Pseudomonadati > Pseudomonadota > Alphaproteobacteria > Sphingomonadales > Sphingomonadaceae > Sphingomonas > Sphingomonas crocodyli. The sequence continues at coordinate 3,029,473 of NZ_SACN01000001.1, read as the reverse complement.
GGATCTGGTGAGCGATTCCCGCGCAACCTGTTTGTCGATGTATCCGTGATTGCACGACGGGACGCGGGAACCGGCATCCAGCGCGTGGTCCGATCTTTGTGGTGCCAGTTGCGGGCGGTCGATAGCGACAGCATGAACGTGATTCCCGTCGCTGGCACACGGCGCGGCGGATATCGGGTGATCAGGAACGACTTTCTCGAACGGCCACTGAGCCGACTTCCGCTACCGTTCGGCAAGGCCCGGATGCGTCCGAAATCCGGGGACATCTTCCTTGGTCTGGATCTGGCCGCGCATATCATCCCGTATCGGCGTAGCGATCTGCTGCGCTGGCGGCGAGCAGGCGTGTCGCTGGCGTTCATTCTCTACGATATGCTGCCGATTCAACATCCTGAATGGTTCGGGGTAAGCATGCGAACGAAGTTCGCCCAATGGCTCGATATCGTCGGTCGGCAAGCTGATCATGTGATCTGCATTTCCAAATCAGTCGCAGATGATTTTCGCGAATGGCTGACGGCTGCGGTTACGAAACGCGCTGAGCGGCCGGCAATCGCTGTCATGCGACTTGGCGCCTTTATCAGGTCAACAGAATCCAGTGGGGGCATGCCGCTCGATGCGCAGGACAGGCTCGCATGGGCAAGGAACAACAGAACAACGCTTATGGTCGGCACGATCGAGCCGAGAAAGGGCTATGATCAGGCGCTCGCGGCGTTTGAGCACTTGTGGAACGAGAGGCAAAGATCCGACGCTACCCTGCTGATTGTGGGACGCCCCGGTTGGGAAACCGAGGCGTTGCAGCATCGGCTTCGATCGCATCCTGAGGTGGGGCGCAGACTTTGCTGGATTGAGAATGCCAGCGATGAATATCTCGAAAAGCTTTATTCGGCGTGTTCCGGCCTGCTGCTCACCTCTCGGGGGGAAGGCTTTGGCCTGCCGTTGATCGAGGCCGCTGTGCACGGCAAACCTATTCTGGCGCGTGATATGACGGTTTTCAGGGAAGTGGCGCCATCGGGGGTTGCCTTCTTCGCTGGGGATGATTCTGTCTGCCTTGCTGAGGCAATGCTGTCATGGCTCGACGGACCTGTCGTGATACCTGCTTCGGTTGATCTAAACGGATGGGACGTGACAGCCGGCGATCTGTTGGCGGCGCTGGATATGCAGATCGACGCAGGTTGGCCGGCGAATATGCGATAAAGTGCAGCGATCGATCGATGTCTCGAAAGCCCCTTTTTTTGCCGCCGATGCTAGCCTATGACCGCGCTGGCTTGGGGAGATCCCACCGCTCAAGATATGCCTTTGGAAGTTCACGGATGATCGAAACTGTAATCGAGCGGCTCAAAAAGCTCGGACCGCTCTTCTTGTTGACCGTCGTTATTCCCGTGATCTGTGCGATCATATATTTCGGGTTGCTGGCATCGAAGGTCTATATTTCGGAATCTCAATTCGTCGTGCGCAACCCGGAAAAGGCATCACCTTCGGGGCTGAGTCTTCTCCTGAAATCTTCGGGTATGGGCGGCGGCGGCGGGACCGATGAGGTTGCAGCCGCCGAGGCATACGTAAATTCTCGAGATGCGCTTCGCGAACTGAACAAAGACGGTGCGATCGAGCAGGCCTTCAGTCGAAGCAGCATTTCGCTCTTCGATCGCTATAATGCGACAGGCTTGGATGATTCGTTCGAGGATCTTTTCAGCTATTTCCACAATCATGTGACCATCGAGCACAGCACGTCGTCGGTTATCACCAAGCTTTCGGTCCGCGCCTATACCGCAGAAGATGCTTACCAGATTAATCGACGCCTGCTGGAGCTTTCAGAAAATCTGGTCAATCAGCTCAATGAGCGTTCGCGGCGGGATCTCATCTCATCGGCCGAGGATGAGGTTCGCGAAGCGAAGAATCGTGCGTCGCGGGCGGCACAGGCGCTTTCGGCGTATCGGAACGCGCGTGGTGTCGTCGATCCGGAAAAGCAGGCTTTGGTGCAGGTCCAAGGTGTGATGCGCCTGCAGGAAGAGTTGATCGCGGCGAAGGCTCGGTTGGCTGAAATGCGCGCATTCACTCCGAACAGTCCGCAGATCGCGCTGTTGGGTACCCGAGTCCGAGAGCTGACGGCTCAGGTTGCCAACGAGAATGCCAAAAATGCCGGCGCCCCTTCGTCGCTGTCGACCGTGGCCGCGCAATATCAGCGTGTCCAGTTGGAGAGCCAGTTGGCTGATCGTCAGCTGGCTGCAGCGATTGCGGCATTGACCGATGCACGCAACGAAGCCCTGCGTAAGCATGTCTATGTCGTGCGGATCTCACAGCCCAATCTTCCTGATGAAGCGCGTGAGCCGCGCCGGTTGCGCGGCATTTTGGCGACGCTGATCCTGGGTATCGTCACGTGGGGCATTCTTTCCATGCTGCTCGCCGGTGTGCGTGAGCATAATGAATAGATCGTCCGAAAACTCATTCTGGATCGACCGGCAACTTATCAAGGGGCTGCAAGTCCAGGGGCGAGTGCTGAAAGCGCTGTTCATGCGCGAAGTGCTAACGCGCTATGGCCGGCATAATATCGGCTTTCTGTGGCTGTTCGTCGAACCCATGATGTTCACCCTTGGCGTCACAACCTTGTGGTATTTCGCCAAGGCCAATCATGGTTCCGATCTGCCGATTACGGCTTTCGCGCTAAGCGGATATTCGAGTGTTCTTCTGTGGCGAAACATGCCGGCTCGCTGCGTCGCGGCGATCGAGCCAAATCTGCCGTTGATGTATCATCGACAGGTCCGCGTTCTGGACTGCTTTTTGTCGCGCCTAATGCTTGAGGCGGCTGGCGCGACGATGTCGTTTACACTGCTGTCGGTTTTCTACCTCTCGATCGAGTGGGTGGCCCCGCCCGAAGACGTGATGAAGGTCGTCGCGGCGTGGCTGTTGCTGGCATGGTTTGGCGCGGCCTTGGCCCTCACGATCGGTTCGCTGGCTTTCTTCTCGGAGACTGTGGAGAAGCTTTGGCATCCGATGTCTTATGTGATCTTCCCGCTGTCGGGTGCAGGGTTCATCGTGGATGCTTTGCCGCCTGAATTCCAAAAAGTTATCCTCTATTTCCCGATGGTGCACGGGATCGAGTATCTTCGTGAGGGTTATTTCGGTTCGAAGGTGCACAGCATTTATGATGTGCCATATCTCGTACTCATCAACGTGGGTTTGACCTTCGTTGGCTTGGCCCTGAGCCGCATCGTATCGCGTAGGATCGTGCCCGGATGATACGTCTTGAACATGTTCGGCGCAGCTACCCCACGCACCACGGCAGCGTGACAGTCCTTAAAGACGTCAACTTTCAAATTGAGCGAGGTGAGCGGGTCGGGATTCTCGGCAAGAACGGCGCTGGCAAATCGACCATGATCCGGTTGATCAGTGGTGCCGAGAAGCCGAACTCCGGCCGCATAATCCGCGATATGTCCGTGTCCTGGCCGCTGGCATTTGGTGGCGGCTTTCAGGGTGCGCTGACCGGTATCGATAATCTGCGCTTTATCTGCCGTATCTACGGGCAGGATTGGCGTGATCATATCGATTATGTCGAGGAGTTCACCGAGCTAGGCCGTTTCATGCGCGAGCCGATGAGCACATACTCCTCGGGCATGCGTTCCCGTCTGGCGTTTGCCCTGTCGATGGTTATCGATTTCGATTGTTTCCTGATCGATGAAATCATGGCGGTCGGCGATCATCGTTTTCATGAGCGGTGTCATATCGAGTTGTTCGAAAAGCGGGCCAATCATGCGATGATCTTCGTTTCGCATGATCCCGGTTTTCTGCGTGACAGCTGTCGGCGCATCTCGGTGCTTTCCGATGGCCTGCTCCATAATTTCGATGATCTGGAGCACGGCTTCGAGTTCTATTATCACGGGCAGGCTTTGCCGCCTCAGGTGGAAGCTCCCCAGATAGAAGAAACGCAGATGGACGCGCCGCAGGAGCGGGTTCTGGACGATCGCAGGCACGATTTCGTGCGCATCGTGTTCGGGCCCGACCATGCGGGCGTGAACATGCCGATCGACATTACGGATCCCAACGCCGTCGCGCGCTGGGTGTTCGGCCATCCGTTGAATAGTGATCCGATCGTCGCGCAATATCGGCTGGACCGCAAGGTAACGGCTGACGAATTGACGCTGCTATGGGCACTGTTCGGAAGCCTCGTTCCGGGCAATCACGTTGACAGGTCGTTGCACGGCGTTCTGGCGGACTATGCCGAAACGCGCATCGGCTGCGATGTTAGCCGGACATTCCTTCAGACCTTCGAACGTTATGCACCGTTGGAAGGGCCGAACGGCGTCTGGGCGCACATGTCGTCGGAAGGCAGCGCGATACGTCGCATCACGTCGTTCCATCATGTGCCGACGGGGCGCGAATTGCCGTTGCGCGTCGAGTTCAGTCGCCCATCGACCCACGTTCACGAAGAAAATGAGTTGGCCGAGTTTACGATCGGCGAGGAGGGCGTGACGTGTCGACTGCTGACGTCGCTGCCCATCAATTACACGTCGCGTATGTTTGCGGTCTATCCGATCATCATGCCGTATCTGGAGCACTGCGATTTGTCGGGAAGCTTCGACATATCGTTGGGTGACGAGGGGGTGATGGGGCGTGCCTTGTCCTTCTGCTCGGTGCTGCGCGATTATCTGGTTGCCGATCCGTACTTCATTCAGACGGCAGGATATGCCCAGGAACGGCAGAGCTACGGCATTGCCCATCGCTGGGACGAGCTGAAAGATCAGGCATATTGGCGCGGCACGGATACGGGCGTTTTTCGGTACCGTACCTATGCCGCCGCGCCGCGCGTGGCGGCTGCGCTGATGTCGCGTGAACGTCCGGATATTCTCGATGCGCGTATTACCAGGATCGAATTGCGACCTGGACATATCGAGAAGGAGGCGTGGTATCATGAGATGGGTCTCATGGGCCCTGAGGAAGACCAAGCCAATATTCTGAATTACCGCTATCAGATCGATATCGACGGCAACACCAATACCTGGAGCAGCCTGTTTCTCAAGCTTTTGACCGGTACGCCAGTTCTTAAGGTCGAGTCCGAATTCGGTTTCCGTCAGTGGTATTACGACCTTCTCGTGCCTTGGGAGAACTATGTCCCCGTCGCATCTGACGCATCGGATCTGATCGAGAAGATCGAGTGGTTGCGTGCCAATCCGGAGCAGGCGCGGAAGATTGGTCTTGCAGGCCGTCGACTGGCCGACTCGGTAACATATGAAGAATCCATCAAGGAATCTCACGCAACGTTGGCGCGTCTCGTCGCACTGAACCGGCGTCGAAATATCTGATGATGGCGGAAAGGTTATCCTGACCGCGCTCCGTCTACTGTGGCAGGCTATTTCGTCCTGCAAGGGATCAAGACATGAATCGCTATTTCACCTACACTCGTTCGATTGTTACTGGTGGTGCTGGCTTCCTCGGTTCGCATCTGATCGATTATCTGATGTCGCATGGCCATGATGTTGTTTGCGTCGACAATCTGTTGACCGGCAGTAAGAACAACATCCGGCATCTGTATCAGCACAACCGAGTATCGTTCGAGTTCGTGCGGCATGATGTAACCCAGCCGCTCGATATTCAGGCTGACGAGATTTATAATCTCGCATGCCCAGCCTCGCCGCCGCAATATCAGCACAATGCGATCTATACGATGAAGACGAGCGTGCTCGGCGCGTTGAACGTTCTCGAACTGGCTCGTGCGACCAATGCCCGTATTCTCCAGGCGTCGACATCGGAAGTCTATGGCGACCCGGCCCTGCACCCGCAGCCGGAATCCTATTGGGGCAATGTGAACCCGATAGGCGTCCGTAGCTGCTATGATGAAGGAAAGCGTGCGGCGGAAACCTTGTTCATGGACTTCCGCCGCCAATACAACATGAACACCAAATTGGTGCGCATCTTTAACACCTACGGTCCGCGCATGAACGTCAATGACGGCCGCGTGATCAGCAATTTCATCGTTCAAGCTCTCAAGGGCGAGAATATCACGATCTACGGCGATGGAAGCCAGACGCGATCATTCTGCTTTGTCAGCGACCTGGTGGAGGCGATTTACCGTACGATGAACACCGAGGCCGAGTTTGGTGATCCGATCAATATTGGCAACCCGGGCGAGTTCACGATGCTTGAGTTGGCCGATAAAATTCTCACCAAGATCGGGGGCACGTCCAAGCTGGAATTCCGGCCATTGCCGCAGGATGATCCGAAACAGCGTCAGCCGGATATTTCGCTGGCAGACAGCAAGCTTGGGTGGGCGCCGAAGGTTTCGCTCGAAGATGGTCTGACCGAGACGATCGCCTATTTCCGTGAAGCGCTGGAAAGCTGAGGGACATATCTGACCAATATTGCAATCCCGCAACCGAAAGCCTGTCATGGATCTGTTCGACACTTCCCATCGCAATCCCTATCTTCGGGCCAATTCGATGGAGGAGCTATGCTCCTTTGCGGATGTGAACTTCGTTCGATGCGCTTTCATCACGGTGCTTGGTCGGCAGCCGGATCCCACGGGCGAAGCGTTTTACGCCGCGAAGCTGCGTAGGGGCGCGACGAAGCTTTCGGTGCTCTTGGCTCTGCGCCGTTCGGCGGAGGGGCGCAGCCATGACCCTGGTATCGCCGGCTTCGATAAGGCTTTGCGCAGGCATCATCACGCCAACCGCCGTTTTGTCGGATGGATCGTGCGGTTATTCACCGGCGAACCGGGAAATACGTTGGCCGAGCGCCAGTTCCGAATGCTGGAGAACAGCATCGGTTACGAGAGGGAGCTGGCTGCGGAGCGGTTCGCCGTCATGCATGATTATCTTTTTGCGTTGGATCGCCGCATTGCGCGTATTCAACGTCAATCATCAGGTCAGGGAGCGTCACTGCGCTCGCTTGGCCAGGCAGAATATGCCGCCGATGACGAGTGGGAGGCGGCGCTCAACCGCGCGTTGAACTGATGGAGCGAGTAGGGGGCGCACAATGCGCATAGTTTTCGATCCGCAGGGCGCGTTGGGTGGAAGCCGTTTCCGTGGAATCGGGCGCTACACTCGATCCTTCCTCCGTGAATTTGCCCGACAAGGGCAGCATCATGAGATATTCATTCTTCTCAATACGATGCTGCCAGCGTCTTTTGACATGCTGCGGGCGGACCTCGAAGGACTGGTTCCAGAAAAGAATTTCATCTTCTGGTCAGCAGAGGCGCCAATCGGGGGAATGCATCCTGAAAATTGGGAGCGCCGCCACTTCGCACGTGAAATCTGGGAAGCGGTCATCGACTCGCTGGAACCTGATCTGCTTGTGGTCAGCAGCCTTTTTGAAGGTGCTGAAGATGATGCTGTTTCTAGCGTACCTGCCGGTCGCACCTATCTGGTCGCCACGATCTGTTATGATCTGATCCCGCTGATATACAGCCAGTACTATCTGCCTGATCAGAACATGCGTGTTTATTATCGGCAGCAACTGGAAGCACTGCGGCGTTCGGACTTCCTGTTGGCGATATCCCAATCTGCCGCAGATGAGGCCGTACAGTTACTGCGCTATCCGATCGATCGCGTGGTGAATATCGGGGCAGCCGTCGATGTTGCGTTCGGTGCAGCGCCGCCGATCGATCTCCGCGAGCGGTTCGGTATATCGCGGCCTTATATGCTCTACGTCAGTGCGTTTGAGATACGTAAGAATCATGCCGGGCTGATCCATGCCTATGCAGCGCTCTCGCCGGAAGTGCGAGCGGCTCATCAGCTCGTGCTCGGCGGTGGTGTCGGAGCGATCGAGCATTTGCGCGGGATCGCGACGGAAGCGGGGCTGGCTGAAGACGAGATCGTATTTACCGGGCTCGTCGACGATGGCGAACTCGCGGCGCTATATGCTCAGTCGAAGGCGGTAGCTTTTCCGAGCTGGCATGAGGGTTTTGGTCTTCCCATCCTCGAAGCCATGATGTTCGGCAAGGCTGTGATTTCGTCTAACCGTTCGAGCATGCCCGAAGTGGTTGGGCTGGACGAGGCGCTTTTCGATCCTTTTGATGTCGATGAAATGCGCGACCTGGTCGAGCGCGTGTTGACCGACGACTTTTTCCGCGAGCGGTTGGAGCAGAATGCCCCCCATCGGGTGGCTGCGTTTACCTGGGAGCGATCAGCCCGCCTTGCGCTGGAATTTCTAGAAGGACGGATGGCGGCGCCTATGCGGCCGCGAGATCATAATCGCCGCTTTGTGGCCAATGCGCTGGATCGCGTTAACAGCAATCACAACCTCGCTGATTTTCCTCGGGATATCGCCAGTCGACATATAGCCAAAACGTTTCGTCGGGATGATAGACGCCAATTGCTGATCGATGTTTCACGGTTGGTGATCGTCGACGCGAAGACCGGTATCCAGCGCGTGGTTCGCGCCATTCTGTCGCAGTTGATCAAAAATCCGCCGCTTGGGTGGATCGTCGAACCTGTTCACGCCAACGCGAACGAGTTGGGCTATCGTTATGCCCGTAAATTCGCGGACAGCTTTCTGGGTATTCGGGATCCCTGGCACGAAGATCATCCGGTTGAAGCTTGGTCCGGGGATATCCTTTGCGTGCTCGATCTTGAGCCGGATACGCTCATCAAGCAGCGTCCCGTGCTGGACGAATGGCGTTTACGCGGGGTGAAAGTCCATACGGTCGTTTACGACATATTGCCGCTGCTGCTGCCCGAATATTTTCCGGATTCCGTTGGGGATCGCGTTATCGGTCGCTGGGTTCGTGAACTGGTTCGGCATGACGGGGCGTGCTGCATTTCCGAAACCGTTTCGCAGCAATTGGCGGATTGGATTGATGCGAACAACGTCGAAACAAACCCCGGTTTCCGTCTGAACTGGTTCCATCTTGGGAGTGATTTGGTCAGCACCCATCCTACGAAGGGCATGCCCGACGATGCAATGACGGTGCTGGCTGAAATGGCCTTGCGACCGACAGCGCTGATGGTTGGAACGCTGGAGCCACGTAAGGGGCATCACCAGGCAATCAAGGCTTTTGAACTACTGTGGCAGCGGGGTATCGACATCGCCCTTGTGATCGTTGGCCACCAGGGATGGCGTATCGACGAACTTGCTCAACATATTCGATCGCATCCCGAATGTGGGAAGCGCTTGATATGGCTGGAGGGCATCAGCGATCAGTACCTTGAGCGGCTCTATGGGGCGGCGACTTTTCTGCTCGCGGCGTCCGAAGGCGAGGGGTTCGGTCTCCCGCTGATCGAAGCAGGGCGCAAGGGCTTGCCGCTCGTGGTTCGCGATCTTCCAGTATTCCACGAAGCAGTGGGCGATGCCGCATTTTATTTCCCGAACAATCGGGATGAGAGCGCAATGGCTGAATCGATCACAAAATGGTTGGAATTGCACAGCGTCGGCGGTCATCCGAAGGCCCACGACGTTCGGCCCCTCGATTGGTCGGAAAGTGCGCAAATGCTGTTCCAGGCATTGACGAACACCAAGGAACGGTCCCAGCACGCGGGATGATAGGAACATCGATTGCATTTGCTGTGGTGAATGTAAATTTTGATTAGGAAGAGCAAATGAAGACGGCGGTTGTTACGGGTATTTGCGGTCAGGATGGTGCCTATCTGGCGGAACTGCTGCTTTCTAAAGGGTATCAGGTTTTCGGGACCTATCGCCGCACCAGTTCCGTTAATTTCTGGCGGATTGAGGAGCTTGGCCTGACGAACAACCCTGCTCTCCAGCTTGTCGAGCATGACCTGACCGATATGGCAAGTTCGGTGCGGCTGTTGAAGAGTACTGGTGCTTCCGAAGTGTATAATCTGGCGGCGCAAAGCTTCGTGGGGGTCTCCTTCGATCAGCCGGTCACGACGACCGAGATTACTGGGATGGGGGCGCTCAACTTGCTTGAGGCTATCCGCATCGTCGATCCAACCATCCGCTTCTATCAGGCCAGCACGTCCGAAATGTTCGGTAAGGTCCAGGCCATCCCGCAGGACGAGGCGACCCCGTTCTGGCCGCGCAGCCCTTATGGCGTGGCAAAGCTCTACGCCCATTGGATGACGGTCAACTATCGAGAAAGCTACGATATCTTTGGTTGCAGTGGCATTCTTTTCAACCATGAGAGCCCGCTGCGCGGACGCGAATTCGTCACCCGCAAGATAACTGATAGCGTTGCCAAGATCCGCCTGGGTAAACTCGATTGCCTTGAACTCGGCAACATCGATGCGAAGCGCGATTGGGGTTTTGCCCGCGACTATGTCGATGGCATGTGGCGGATGCTCCAGGCGGATAAGCCGGATACATATGTTCTGGCGACCAATCGCACTGAAACTGTCCGGGATTTCGTGGAGATGGCATTTAAGGTGGCGGGAATCGAGGTCGAGTTTTCGGGTAAGGACGAAAGCGAGATCGCAATCGATGTCGCCACCGGTAAGACGGTGATGCGCATCAATCCGCGCTTCTATCGCCCGGCAGAAGTCGACCTTCTGATCGGCAGCGCGGCCAAGGCCAAGGCTGAATTGGGTTGGGAAGCGACGACATCGCTTGAAGAGCTTTGCAGCATGATGATCGAAGCCGATCTCCGTCGCAACGGTGCTGGCGTTTCGTTCTGACGAATTGTGGTGAGATCAGCCTGCTGAGCTCTGGAGTCTTGTTATGGCGAAGGTTCTTGTTACGGGCGTAGGGGGCTTTACGGGCCGCTACGTTGCCCAGGCGCTTGTGGCGCGAGGCCATGACGTCATCGGCATGGCGCGTAGCGCCGACGAACCTCAGGTGCCTGAAGTCAGCAAAACCTATTTGGCCGAATTGTCGGATAAGGCGATGCTGACCGAAATGATCGCTCAGGCCAAGCCCGATCGCGTCATCCACTTGGCGGCAATCTCCTTCGTGTCGCATGGCGACACGAAGGAGATGTATGATGCCAATCTTATCGGCACTGCCAATCTGTTGCAGGCGTGTGTCGATGCGAAGTGCACGCTCAGCAATATATTGTTGGCAAGCAGTGCGAACATTTATGGGAATGGGCGCTCGGGGCAGCTCGATGAAGATATCGCACCCTTGCCCGCGAACCATTACGGTATCAGCAAACTCGCGACCGAGCATCTTGGCCGGATCTATTTAGACCGCCTGCCGATCACCATCGTTCGCCCGTTCAACTATACCGGTGTCGGTCAAGCGGTGAATTTCGTCGTGCCCAAGATCATCGATCATGCACGCCGAGGCCAGTCTAAAATCGAACTGGGTAGCCTTGATGTTGCGCGCGATTTCTCCGACGTGCGTGCCGTTGCCGATAGCTACATTCGACTGATCGAGCGCCCTGAAGCTGTTGGACAAACCTTCAATGTCTGTTCCGCGCAAGCCTATAAATTGCGGGATGTGATCAGGATGGTTGAAGCCATCAGCGGTATTGCTTTCGATATTTCGGTCAATCCTGCCTTCGTTCGTGAAGGGGAGATCAAAACGCTGTTCGGCAGTCGTAACAAGCTCGAAGCTGTGATCGGGCCGTTGCAGATGCCACCGTTCGACGAAACCTTGTCCTGGATGTTCCACGCGTGAGTGGATTGCGGGTTGCGTTGTCCGTCGATGCGCTGTCGTCCCAGTTGACCGGGATCGGCCGATACTGTCTCGAACTGGTTCGAGGCCTGCCAGGTGATGATAGGGTAAGTCAGGTTTCCTATTTTCGCGGGATCACTTGGCTTGCCGACCCTGCGATCCTTCTGCACGGCGGTGAGCCTAAAATACCGCGTAAGAAGTGGCGACGGTCGTGGGATCGTTGGTGGAATTACGGCCGCTTTGCTGATGCACTGGTTCATGCGCCAAACTACTTTCTCCCGCCCTGGGCGGAGCGCGGAATCGCGACGGTGCATGATCTTTCGGTGTTTAAATATCCACAAACCCACCCGCCCGAGCGGGTGAGGGCTTTTGAGGCGCATTTCGCAGATACCGTGAAACGCGCCGGTTTGATTTTGACGGACTGCGAGTGGGTGCGGCGGGAAGTTATCGACTTCACGGGCCTGCCAGAAACGCGTGTCCGGGCCGTGCCATTGGGCGTGTCGCCAGCCTACCATCCCAGGGAGGGCAATGAACTAGTATCGGTGATTGCCGGCATGGGGCTGACTGCTGGCGGCTACGGATTGTGCGTGTCGACGTTCGAGCCTCGTAAGCGGATCAACACTTTGCTCTTGGCATGGCGAAACTTGCCGCTCGAAACTCGATCACGCACCCCCCTTGTGCTTGCTGGCGCTTCGGGATGGGGTAACGACGCGCTGATGGCGCAGATCGATCAAGGCCAGCGCGAAGGTTGGCTAATTCATATCGGGTTTGTGCCAGAAGAGCGGCTGCCGCTACTATATGCGGGGGCAAAATTGTTCGCTTATCCATCACAATATGAAGGCTTTGGCTTGCCGCCACTGGAGGCGATGGCTAGCGGCGTGCCGACGATCGTGGCTGGTGGCACTTGCCTTGAAGAGGTTGGTGGAGGGGTCGCAATCTCGATTAATCCCGAAGATATCCCGGAATTTTCGAACACTATCCGTCTGCTTCTGGAAGATCAGAATCTACATGAGCGCTTATCGATCGATGGCATCCGACATAGTGCTGGCTTTGATTGGCCGGGATGCGTCCGGCATACGATCGATGCATATCAAGTTCTGGTAGGCTGATGTCGTAAATCCAAAGGCTTTCTGATTTTGACTACGTCTGTAGATCGACGATATCGTATCGAAGGAATAAGCGTTGACGGCATTGCGTGAGGAGTTGGTGGCTCGGCTGTGGCGGGGGAGCGATCCGTTCGCGCATTTTCCGGCTTCGATCTACCAAGTCGACAAGCAGGGGTGGAACAAGAACCATCATTATCTTACCGAAGCGATTGGCGGTGATCGTCAGTTGGTGGTCGAGATTGGAGTCTGGAAAGGTGGCTCCACGATCGCGATGGCGGAGCGGATGCGGGAGCTTGGCGTGGATGGCGCTGTGATCGCAGTTGATACCTGGCTGGGCTCCGTGGAGCATTGGGTTGAGGAGCAGTGGACACCCCATTTGGGTCTTGTGCATGGCTATCCGTCGATCCAGCGCAAATTTATGGCGAACGTCACAGATTCTTGCGTCCAAGATTATGTTGTTCCACTGCCGTCGGATTCGATCAATGCCTCGGAGATCATCAAGTGGTTTGGAATCCAGGCGGATGTAATCCATATTGATGCGGGGCACGATTATGCATCGGTAATGGCTGACCTCTCAGCATGGTGGCCAGTGCTGAAGCCAGGCGGGTTATATATCGGTGATGATTACCATGAGAACGGGGTTCATTGGCCAGGCGTCTATGACGCCCACAACGACTTTTTTTCTGCAATAGATGTAGCGGAATTTGAGTTTGTTGATGGGAAGTGCCGATTGAGGAAAACAGTTTAGTTATGGAAGGGTAACTTATTAAGGCGTAATCCTTTTCAAGGGGAAGGCTGCGTTTCTGTGGTGTATTTGAGATATGATGCCTCCGAACTGCGGAGTGGAGTAGGGTGCGATGGCCCGAGCAACAGCCGTTTGTCCGATGGCCGTGCGGGCTTTTTGAGTTTCGGCCCGTACATATCCCTTGATCCCGGCGAGTATGTCGTCGGATTTTATTTGCGACGTGTCGGTATTCAAAAGCTCGCTTCGTTTGAAGTTGATGCTGTTGCAGCCGGAGGGAAAGCGTTAGCTGCGGAGCGCTATTGTCAGGCAGATCTGTTTGATGACGTGTCTTCATTGATATTCTTGCGTATTTCTACAGAAGACCGACTGGATGGTTTTGAAGTTCGCCTTCAGGTTCAGCAGGAGACGCAAATCGAATTGCAGTCTCTTGTGATTTTTTCGACAAATAATCGGCGCTGGAGTGCGCGATAATGCGTCCCATCTTCGGGCGATTGCTCATTTTTTGGGAAGAGGCATCATCGGCGCGTATGAAATGGTTGTATAGGTGGTTGTTCAAACGATCTATCGATCTCGAACGTCGCCTAACATCCGCGATAGAGGTGCGCCTGATAGAAAAGAGTTTTGCGCTGGAGCGGGACTTTCTACGGGCCGTCGAACGTAGAGCCGGCGCAGCGTCCCAGGAGGCAAGGGCCTACGCCGATCACAGCATTGGTGCATTGAGCAATAGCATGAGGGCGGCACTTGGGATTGTGGGGCAATCCGCTCGACGGCTCGATAAAATGGATTGTCGGCTTGCGGAACTCCAGCGCGCGATTGATCGCTGCATGGTATCTGGACCCGACCGTCCATCAAAAATCATAAATCCGAACAAGGTGGCGCTTGCGCGAGTAGATGGGATGCGCGTGCATATTGGGAATGGCGATATGCCGAGCAGTAACTATGTTCGCGTTGGCAGCGTCCCAAGGCCGGATGTTGATGTCGTAGCCCAGATGGCGAACCTACCATTCGAAGAGGGGGAGCTGGCGGAAATCAACGTCTCCCAAACCATTGAGTATTTTTCGTATTCGGTTCTGAACGATATCGTACTCCCCCATTGGATAGCTTTGCTTAAGCCCGGTGGGGTTCTTGTGTTGACGGCGCCTGATGGCTTGGCGCTATTGAATGCATTCAATAGCGGTGAAATTACTTTAGATGATTATCGTGAGTTTGTTATCGGAGACGCTGAATCCGATTTTGGGCCTAACCGCAACATCTTGATACCCGCCGATTTGACGAGTGCGTTGAAGCAGTCCGGGATGGTTGAGGTGGCAGAAAACTACACTGGGAAGCGTAATGGTAATTCTTTCGAATTCAGGATCTCTGCGCGAAAAGGATGATAAGTGCGATCCGCTACGCTTCTCCGTAGTCATCAATACTGACAATCGGATAGCTTATCTAAAGCGGACGCTTTCCGGGCTTCGTCGGCTCACCTACCCGTATTTCGAGGTCTGTGTTGTTGCTGGACCCACGCCGGACGGCACGCGCGAGTTCCTCGCGAAAGGCCCTGATGACATTAAAGTCGCACACTGCGAGGTGCGAAATCTCTCGGTATCACGCAACATTGGCATTGCGATGTCTGATGGTGACATTGTCGTTTTCATCGATGATGACAGTGTGCCGGAACCGGAATGGTTGGCAGATTTGGCTAAATCTTACACTGCCGATGATGTTGGAGCGGTGGGAGGCTTTGTCTATGATCATACCGGGCTTAAGTTCCAGGCCCGCTTCGTCACGACAAATCGATTGGGCTATCCTGCGGAGTGGGGTGAGCCCGCCCCACATCTCAATTTTCCATATTCGATAGACGTTCCACATTTGCTGGGCACAAACTGCTCATTTCGCAAATCAGCGTTAATTAAAATTGGTGGATTTGATGAGGAGTATGAATACTTCCTTGATGAGACCGATGTTTGTTGTCGAATTAATGATGCCGGTTTTAAGATTGTGCAAAGAAGTGATGGTTTTGTGCATCACAAATATGCACCGTCTCATATCCGTGATGAGAAGCGTATCATTTCGAACTGGTACCCGCTCATAAAGAACCGCATTTACTTTGGTCTGCGAAACGGCAGGGCTCATCATGGTGTCGATGATATAGTTGGGGCGGGGATTGGTGACGCTCGCAACTGGGAGCATGTCGTTCTCGTTGGCGCCAAGCATGGGACATATTCGTCAGAAGATGTGGAGCGGTTCTATCGGCAAGCAGATGCAGCTATTGTTGATGGGGTTGAAAGGGCTAATCAGCCAGCAAAGCTCCTGACCAGTGACTGTGTCACGCGGCATTTTCAACCGTTTTTACCTTATCAGCTTATTCGTGATATGGAATCTCGTAAGGTCATTTGCTTTGTCACTCAGGACTATCCTCCTGAGCAAAATGGTGGAATTGCGCGCAACATATCGCAACTTGCACGGAGCATGGCTGAAGAGGGGCATCACGTTCATGTGATGACGAAGGCGCGCGAAAATGCTTCAATCGATTATGAGGATGGCGTTTGGGTTCATCGTGTAGAAATTCAAGAGCATCGTCAGCCTGATTACCAATCCATTGCTGCACGAGATTTACCGCGAGAGTTTTGGAATTATTCGCTGACCATGCTGGCACAGGTCGCCGATGTTGATGCTCGTCGGAAGGTTGATGCTGTTTACTGCCCGCTATGGGATTGCGAAGCGATTGCATTTCTCGCAGATGGTCGCTTTCCGCTAATCTTGGCATTGCAGACGACAATGAAGCTCTGGTTGGAGAGTCGGCCTGATAGGTTGGCGGATTCGGAATGGATGAGAATTTTCGGTGATCCGATCGTCGAAACAGAGCGGATGATCATGAATAATGCTGAGATGATACATGCTAATAGTCGTGCGATTGTAGACGACCTACGCCGCGGCTATGACGTGTGCCTCCCCTATGAGAAGATCTACTTTTCTCCGCACTGTATGGAGGATTGGGCTTCCCAGTATAATGAAAAGGATGGCGGAGATTTAGTTCGGCTACTCTTTGTAGGTCGGCTTGAATCCCGTAAGGGGATTGATGTGCTTCTGGCTGTCGCTCCACGAATTCTGGAACGATTTCCAAACGTTGTTTTCGATATTGTTGGGGATGACACCATCCCGCGTGCAGATGGTGGAACCTATAAAAAGGATTTCTTGGATCTCGAACTGGCGCCCGATATTAAAAGTAGAGTTATTTTTCATGGCCGGGTCGATGAGGAAAGGCTCCGGTACTTTTATGGCAACTGCGACCTTCTGGTTGCACCTTCTCGATATGAATCGTTCGGCTTAGTATATCTCGAAGCGCTTATGTTTGGGAAGCCGGTCATCGGTGGTGTTGGCGGCGGTGGCGGGGAGGTCATCACCGATGGCGAAACCGGTCTGCTCGTTGCTCCGGGTGATACCGATGAACTCGAGCAAGCGATCGTCACGCTGTTGTCGGATGCCGGCCTTCGCGCGGCCATGGGGCGGGCAGCTCGTGCGGACTATGGGCGCCGCTTTACAGTGCAGCCAATGGTAGCCGACCTAGTTTCCGCTATTGATCTGCTGGCAGAAAGGCGCGCAAAGTAGCGCCTCTCTGCCAAAGGGCCGCTGCCAACCTATTCGGCTGATCTCGGGAATATCTCTTTCTCCACGAGGCCGCATATGATGTGGCCAACGATCAGGTGGCCTTCCTGGATTTTCGGCGTTTCCGTTGACGGCATCGCCAGAGTAAGTTCGCACAAGGAAGGGTCGCTCCACCCCTTGGAACCCGTCATGCCGATTACCGTCATTCCTTTGCCCTGCGCTGCTTTCATTGCAGCGAGAATATTAGGGGATCGGCCGGATGTCGAATATCCCCAAAATATATCACCTTGGCAACCAAGCGCTTCCACTTGCCGACTGAAAACGCGTTCATACCCGTAATCGTTTCCGATGGCGGTAAGGACCGACGTGTCGACGGTGAGTGCTATGGCGGGGAGGCCGGGGCGGTCATAATAGAAGCGGCTGACAAATTCTCCTGCAATGTGCTGTGAATCTGCCGCGCTGCCCCCATTTCCCGCGAGAAGGATTTTCTTCCCGTTGCGCAGGGCGGACGTAACTATGCGTGCTGCTTTTTCGATTTTCTCGGAAAGCTCGAAATCATTTTTCATTGCGATAACGACCGCAGATGTCTTGTTTAGTTCTTGAGAGATGAAATCCAGCATCGGAAGCTCGCTTAATCGGAAGTTTGGATTAGTTGAATAGTACTTTCCAGGATTCCGAGCCCTTCTCGGTAAAGTGGCAATTACTAACTTGTCCAGGATAGCGATTTAATACTGATATTACGTCCATTCGACGCTCGGGTGGCACAAAAAACATCATGAAGCCGCCGCCCCCTGCGCCCGATATTTTGCCTGCATATGCGCCAGCGGACAGTGCCGATTCGAATATTTCATCGAGATGTGAATTCGAGATCGAATCCGCAAGATTCTTCTTGCTCGCCCAGCCTTTCTGCATTGTTTCGGCAAAATTATCTAGATTGCCTCGTAAGATGCACTCCTTCATCCGTACGGCCTCTTCTTTAAGGGCATGCATAGCATCTACGGTCTTGACGACGCCTTTTGAGAGATTCTCACTCTGATGAGCAATAATCTTCGCGGATTCTCGAGATACGCCGGTATAAAACAGAAGCAATGATGCTTCGAGTTCCCAAAGTACCCAATCCTTTATGCGCAAAGGATTTACGACGACTCGGTCATCGGCATAAAATTCCATAAAATTGAATCCGCCGAATGTCGCAGCGTATTGATCTTGATGGCCTCCCTGCAAGCCGCAATCGACCCGCTCTATTTTGTACGCAAGGTGGGCAGTCGCATAATCGTCAAGAGGAATGTTCAATAATTCGGCAAAAGCGCGAATTAATACGACACATACCGTTGATGATGACCCCAATCCAGATCCCGTCGGTGCATCGCAAAAGCTTGTCAAGCTGACGGGTAGAGGTTTTCCGTCGTTATAGCTTTTGACTATTTCGTTATAGACGGCCTTGTGTAGGCGTAATTCGCCTTCAATTGGAATATAGCTCGTCAATGGTATGACTTCAGTCCGATTCTGATCGGTCGCGCTGAGGTGGATGTGTGAATCGCCCGTCAATCTAAGCGTCGCATATGCATAGCGGTCGATTGTTGCGTTCAGGACATAGCCGCCGAACTGGTCGCAATATGGCGACACATCAGTGCCTCCGCCCGCCAGTCCGAGCCGAAGAGGTGCGCGCGCTCGAACAATCATTATCCTATCTCCGAAGGTGATTTCGCGCCCCGTTGGCTTACTTTTTTATAGTAAGCCTCACTCTCGTCGAGCATTCTTTCAATATGGAAGCGTGTTTCGAAAGTAGTTCGGCCCGTCATTCCAATTTTCGTTCGAAGTTCGGGATTGTCGATCAGTCGACTGATCTGACTTGTCAGTAAATCTTTATCGTCAACTGGTATTAAGAGGCCATCCACCTCATTTGTGACGACTTCGGGTACGCCCCCTACGGCGATCCCGACTACCGGCTTGGAAAAAATCATCGCCTCCACGAAGATAAGGCCAAAGGATTCGTAACGAGAGGGGGCTGCAAAAATATCGCAACTTGCATAATGGCGAAGAAGGTTCTCGCGTGAAACGGCACCATGGAAAGATACGCGTTCCAGATCTAAATTCTTGGCTTTGGCCTGTTCCTCAAAGGCCTCCCGCAATGTTCGTCCATCAACAATGACGCTATCATCGCCGACGATGTCGACGACAAGGTTGGCGTGTTGTTCCAAAAGTGATGGAAGAGCATCCAAAAGGAGATCCGCTCCCTTCCTCAACTCTAGTCTGCCAACAAACAGCAATCGAACGTTTCCAGGGCTGGATGGGAATGGCTCGACGCCTTTTGACAAATCGTGGAGGCCGCGGTGGATCACCTGCACACGATCTGATTGAAGTGCCACGTCATAAGCGTCTTCCAAATCTGCCACGACGGCATGGGTGTTCGATTCAATGAAAGGTGCGGACTCAAGTAGGGCCTTTTCCGCCGCGATTGCCGCGTCGACGTGCCCTGCTTTATAGGCGATATCGCTGATCCATTCGGGTTTGTGCGGAAGCACCAACTTGTACGTAGTATGTAGGCTCAGGATCGTCGGAATGCCGGATTCCCGCAAAGCCACTAATGGCTCGAGATCAAAAATCGGACCGCATATCACCTGGAATTGTCGGTGCTCCTGAATGCGCATGATTTCTTCGAAAACTGATCCGCTGTAGTGGAGCAGGCTGTGCGGGGCTGGTGCGTAAATGGGGGAGGTGGCGCGATCGTAAGGTTGTTGAACAATGCGATGTACCCATACGCCATCGACAAAATCGATATAGGGATAATCGGTCTCACTGCGGCAGATGACAGTTACTTCATGTCCTCGTGCAGAAAGGCTGGTTGCCATATCCCGAGTCCACTGGCCGATGCCGCCATTCCCCACAGGGGGATAATCCTGTGATAGAAAGCAAATGCGAAGACGGTCTTCTCTGTTCAGAGGCAATGGGTATTTCTTGAATACGGATTCCTTGGCCTGTTCGATAAGATCACCAGATATACCCCGCGGGCCAGCATAGTAAAAAGCGTCGCGCAGGCCATCGCGAGCACCTCGCTCCACTTCGTCAATGAGGCGAGCGACAGTTTCCATGTCAGTATGATTGTGATGAAAGAGATCAGTTTTCCACACCCTCTCCTTTGCAATCAACTGCGCTAGATATTTTAGAATCTCATCGAGCCCATGATTCTTCCGCCCGTGGACCCAAGAGAAATATGCCTTTGAACGGATTTGGGGATACATTGTCCGCGGGACGCGCGTGGCCGTCCGCATGTGACTGGCTTCGTATTTATGATGGATTTCAGCATCGGGAATGATGGCCGAAGTCCAGCCCCGATCATGCAAACGAACGGTGACATCTGTCTCGTCGAGAAAATAGGCATACTCTTCGTCGAACCCGTTGATCTCCATCAAGCGATTCCGGCGCGCTGAAAAATTGGTGCCAGTTAACGCAAGGAAGCGGCTATCATCTAGAACGACGTCTTCGATGTCTTCATGATGCGTGCCATCGCCCAATCGGTCGAACGTCACGTAGCGGCATTGATAGTCTATACCGCGATAATCCCGGATGAAGCCACCTACCTGCGCAACGCTGGGATCTTCGTATCCGGTCAGCAGTCGATCGAGCCAATCCGGTTCGGGGATCGCATCGTCATCGATGAATGCAACAATATCTCCGCGCGCATGGGCGATGCCAATGTTTCGTGACATGGAGATATTCAATTCAGGACAGCGATAATAGCGCACAAAGTGCTTATGTCTGTCAGCTACTTGCTTAGTATCGTCATCCGGGGACCCATCGACCAATACCACTTCGAACCATTCATAGCGTAGCTGGCGCAGACTATGCAGCGTTCTATCAAGTGATACGGCGCGATTTGCCGTTGCAATTACAATAGAAACCGTAAGTGGATTGGAATTATTCACGCAAGTTTCCTGGGTCTAAAGGCCGCGATTAACAGCTATTGCCGAGAGTGCGCGCCCTCTAATGCCGCTGCCAAGAGCCGGATTTGATCCTGCATCGATGTTGCTGTCTCGTTGTCTGCATTGAGCCGAAGCTGAGCTTCATCGTCAAGCGCCTTCCGAATTTGGTTGAGCGCTTCATGAACGCCGGCCAAGTCCGACGTCGCATGCGGTGCGGCGGGCTGAAGAGTTGTATCGAGCGGGGTGGCCGGCGAGGGGCGGAGCCAGGCCCTCCAGCCAAACAGGCTGGTCCTGCGCAGAACTAGCGTTTCCAGTTCGTCGTCGAACTTGGCGCTGTGCCGGCGTCCTTCGGCGGACTTTCTGAGGTCGGACATGACAGTAGCACGAGAAATGCCTTGGCGAAGCCGCTTCAGAAAATGCTGTTGACCTTCGACATCGGCGGCGCGCCCGAGCAGCCTAGGATAAATGGCATCAATAAACGCTTCATCTGATTGCCCATCGAGGTCGGCTCCGGAGCGCCGGCGCAACGCTTCGCGCGAGCGTGCAAGTTCGACAAGCACATGGCGTCTGGAGATGCCCGACCTCCTCAGCCTTTCCCCATAATGTATCTGGCCCTGTTGATCGATATCGCGTCCCAGGATGAGCAGGTACGCGCTTTGGAGAAACTGCTCTTGGGGCAACGACATCACTTGGCTGAGTGAGAGTGGCGTGCCTATGCCCCCGAATGCCGAGTTTGTGATCGGTAGCTGCACAGGGGGCAGTCGAACTCCATGTGTAAATGCGCGCAAAGGCCAAGGCCGCCAGCGGTTTCGCGCGGTCGACGCCACGATATTGCCCAACGTAGTCGCTAAAATCGCCGTCGCACTGTGCGCCTGGTCGATGCGCGTCGACAATTCCCCTGCTAGTCGGTTGGCGCGTGCGGTTTCGCGGCTAAGCAAATCGCTATAAGCGGTTTCCTGGCTCAATAGTTGGGCCATCAACTGATCGGTGCGTTCGACTTCCCGATGGAGCAATTGAGCGTGAGACGCTTCCTGGTTGAGGAGGCGGGCGATGAGCTGATCCGCGCGTTCGGTTTCGTGCGTCAGGCGCCCAGCCAGATGGTCTGCGCGCTCGCTCGCTTCCCGTATATCCTGATTGAGCTTTTCGTGGATCGCCGTCTGATCATTCCCACGCTGCTCGCTGTCGGCGAGATGGCAGCGAGCTTCTGCAAGCTCTTTCTCCAATTCAACGATGCGATCGCCCCGCCAAAATATCTCAGACTCGAAAAAATCCTTCATGTCTTTAGAAAAAAGGGAGGACCCACTCGGATTTACCTGAAACTCGTCGAATACATTCGGCGGCTGGCGCAAATGATCGCTCAGTTCCGGATGTTCGTTACTCAAATAAAAGTGATTGAGGCCGTCATCATAGGCAAGTGAGTAGCCTTTGGCTAAAATGAGGTCTTGCCATTCGCCGAAGGTTGGGGTTCGCGTTTTTGGATATGTCGCTTCGATGACGACAATCCAGGGCCGCTTTGGCGAATTCTGCCACGATGCTAGTGTTTGGCGTTCGAAGCCTTCGACATCGATCTTCAGCCAGTGGATATCGCTATCCTGCGCCTGGTCTAGAATATCGTCCAGTGTTAGGGACACTGCATTGGTCGGTGAAACCGGCGCATTGCCATGCGCAACATGGAAATCCGCGACGGCCCCGTCGGCCGTCGATAATCCACCGCCTGGCGTTTCATAAAAGGGGTGAACGCCCCGCACATCGGAAATCATGGCTTGGATGACAGTGTCACCCGGCCGCTTCTCACGCAAAAGCTGCGCGACGCTGGGCCCGGGCTCGACATGAATGCCGCGCCAGCCGCGATCATAAAATGCCTTGCTCACAGAGTCGATGTCGGGGTGGTGGGCGCCGACATCGATATATGTGCCATTTTCAATGTGGCCGAGCGCGCGCCATAAAATGACGTCTTCGAAGTTCTGCGCGTAAGATATGATGCCCATGATGCTAGGATTCTATGCTGCTGCGTGGGGAGCTTTTCTCACTCCGTAGAAAAAGCCGTTGCCATTGTGGACAAGAGTGTGCGGTGATCTATCAAACACTAAAAAGCCTGCCTTCTTTAAAGGTGCGATAAGATCTTCGCCCGATTTTCCTGGTATGGCGTGGTGCCACTCTACCATGACAGCGGAAATACGGCTCCAAAGCTCGGCTCGTGTGATCACATCAAAAATTCCAAACTCAGCTCCCTCGCAATCGATTTTTGCGATGAGGTCACATTCAGGGTTTTCATCTGCAATCTTATTGAACAGAGAAGATGCCAGAGCCATTTCGAGTTCAATAGGAGTTCCGTTTTCTCCCGAATCCCTTGTTGATTGAGCCCCTGAGTCGCCGTTGTCGACAATATTGATTGTCAATGGGCCCTCGATATCGCCGATGCCTACATTGGCGGGTATAATTTTTGAACTGAGGTCGGGGTTTAGGGCAATATTACGCAATGCCCGAGAATATGTGGAAGGGAATGGCTCGAAAGAGTAAACTTTCTTTACAGAAGAATTTTTTGCAAACTGCAATGATACAAGCCCAAGATTCATCCCTACATCTACAACTACGGCTGGTCGATCGCTTTCGAAATTATAGACTCGCTCAACAAATATCTCATCGATAAGGTGAAGATCGTCGCTTTGATCTATCCAGAATCGAATTCCATCTCTTTGCAAGATTAACGAATTCTGCAATATTTCAATGGAAAATCCTGATTCATAGAGTTGCCGAAGTCGTAGTTTTTGTTCCTGAAAAATAGCTGGAGCATGTGCTGTTATCTTCGGAAACCGAATTTTTTCAGGATCTGAACCTGCGGCAGCCACGGGGCAATAGGATTCAATTTCGAGCCTCGCCTTCCCTGGAACCCATACCCGATACTCAACCACAGCCTTTTTCTCGAGGGTGAAATTCAGAGTAAATCTAGTTTTCCCCGTTCTAAGCAATTTTGCTGTGATCTGTTCAGAGGAAATACTCGCAGCTCCTCCATCAATAGATATATCGGGGATTGCTACGACCTCGTCATCATGTAAATCATTCAAATCTATGGGGTAGATATTGAATTCGGCATAATATTGTCCGGAGGATAGGGGGAGGTAGGGCCCGTATATGGCGTGGCCATCGCGATTAAATTCTGTTTCTACAACGCTCTTACCGTTTATGCACCTGCTCGTGCCAACATTGTAATTGATCGTGCTGGATTTGTTATTTAGCATGACTAATCCATAAAAATGAGAATCGGAAATCGGGTGGTATGTAGAATTAATTGACGTTAATATTTAGAAATATTCTAAGTATTTTCTGGAATCCGTAATTTTCTATCACGCAGAACTTCATCTATAAAAGTTCTTAAGTCTCCGCCTGGGAAAAGGTGGCCATCGATTCCAGCATTTATGCCTGCAGCGAGATCTGAATCGCGGTCTCCAACAATGAAGCTCTCTTCGGCGTTAATTGGCCAATGCGTCATGATGTCCAGCAGCATGCCCGGTTCTGGCTTTCTCCAGGGGTGTGTGCCCCGAAACTGCTCTACGGTAGCGTCTGGATGATAAGCGCAGTAGCGGTGATCGTCGATATGGGCTCCTTCGAGAGCCAATTGCTCACCAAGATAGAGCATGACGTCAAGGTGGTCACTTTCGCTGTAATATCCGCGGCCAATACCGGCCTGGTTGGTTACTACGAAGACGTAATAATGCTCTAGATTTAGTCGCGCTATTGCGGAGGCTGCTCCGGTTATGAGCCTAAAGCGGTCGCGGGATCCAACGTAGGCTAGATCTTCGTTGATAACGCCATCGCGATCAAGAAATACGGCGGGTCGACGGCGTTGCGCTGGTATCTCGATCTGCGCTCTTTCATATGTTTCGGGTATACCGATGTCTATGAAATAGGCGCCGTCAAAACGAATTCCGAGCAATTTTTGCTGGGGAGCTAAATTGGCTAATGTATCGATTTCTAGCGAAGATTGTGGTCCGCCAAAATTTATTATATCCTTCGACAAGCAATAGACGCCACCGTTGATGTAGCCGGGGCCGGCTTTAGGGTGTTTCTCGTGAAATGCCGTTAATAATAGCCCATCAACTTCAACTGCCCCATAGCGGGATGCATCTTCAACTTGTCGAAGGGCTATCGCGCCAAGCGTGTCTGGTGCCGCCTGATTCATGGCGGACCATAATTGCAAGATCGGTATATCGAACCAGGTGTCGCCATTTAGTAAGAAAAAGCGATCATCCAACTGCGCTCGCGCATGCCAGAGTGCGCCCCCTGTGCCAGCTTGTTCTGGTTCAACCGCAACATCAATATCCATCGCGAAGCGCTTGGCAGCGATTGAATTGGCAGCGAAGGCTTCAATCTGTTCGGAGCGGAAGGCCGCTAGCAACAATAATTTGCGTACACCCTGCCGACCTAGCTCGAAGACTAAATTTTCCAGAAACGGTTGGCCATCAACTGCGAGGAGGGGCTTTGGAGTGTCGGCGGTCAATGAGCCAAGCCGCGTGCCCAGGCCTCCGCAGAGTATTGCGCACTGCATTACTTCGCTCCTA
This sequence comes from Sphingomonas crocodyli, assembly GCF_004005865.1. Lineage (NCBI taxonomy): Bacteria > Pseudomonadati > Pseudomonadota > Alphaproteobacteria > Sphingomonadales > Sphingomonadaceae > Sphingomonas > Sphingomonas crocodyli. The sequence continues at coordinate 3,004,053 of NZ_SACN01000001.1, read as the reverse complement.
GGCCTGTGTTGGGGAGGGCAAAACGGGACCACTTTCACAGCTACTATCAAGCTGGAATCGAAGAGGTCAATACCATCGCATATTGAGAGAAATGGTGGAGCCGAGGGGGATCGAACCCCTGACCTTCGCAATGCCATTGCGACGCTCTCCCAGCTGAGCTACGGCCCCGTTCCATTCGTCGCGCCGCCCTGGGAGGCAGCGGAGGGCGCCCTTTAGGTCAGGGCGCGGATGGCTGCAAGAGGCTTTTGCACCCTTGCGAAAAAATCCGCGGACGGCGCCCGGAAGGCGGCCGCCCGCGGGCCAGAATCAATTCTCGTCGTCGTCGTTGTCGGTCGACAGACCGATATCGTCGTCGCCACCCAGATCGACATCGTCGTCCGGATTCTGTTCGGCGTCCTCGTCGATATCCAGATCCTCGTCATCGGACAGGTCCGAATCCTGGCGCTCCGGCGTTTCCTTCTTCGGCGCGTCGAACGGCAGCGGCTGCTTCGACTTCAGGAAGGGTTCGGGTTCCCAAAGGGTGCCGCATTCGATGCAGGCCACCGGGTCTTCCTTGCCCAGATCGTAGAAGCGAGTGCCGCATTTCGGGCAGACCCGCTTGGTGCCCCATTCCGGTTTCACCACGGTCAGATAACTCCAGCAGAAAACGAAGGTCCGCATGCCCCGACGATGTCGAAACGCGGAAACGTCGCGCGCCTTGCCATAGCGTAGGGCCGCTGTCAAAAGCCCGCCCCATCATGCATGGCTCCAATCCCACGCCGATGGCGTTTCGCAGCAACGGTCCGCTGACCGGCACGGTCGCGGTTCCGGGCGACAAGTCGATCTCGCACCGATCGCTGATGCTGTCCGCGCTTGCAGTGGGCGAAAGCGTGGTCGAAGGGCTGCTGGAGGGCGAGGACGTCCTGGCCACCGCCGCGGCGATGCGCGCGATGGGGGCGCAGATCACGCGCGGCGATGACGGGCGCTGGCGGATCCACGGCGTGGGCGTCGGCAGCCTGCTGCAGCCCGAGACGGCGATCGAGATGGGCAATTCGGGCACGTCGACCCGCCTGCTGATGGGCCTGGTCGCAAGCCACCCGATCACTGCGACGTTCACCGGCGACGCTTCGCTGTCGAAGCGGCCGATGGGGCGCGTAATCGAACCGCTGTCGTTGATGGGCGCTGATTTCACGACCAGCCCCGGCGGCCGCCTGCCGCTGACGATGCGGGGGATCAGCCCGGCGGTGCCGATCGAATATCGCCTGCCGGTCGCATCGGCGCAGGTGAAGTCGGCGGTGCTGCTGGCGGGCCTTAATACGGCGGGGATCACCCGCGTGATCGAGCCTGTGCCGACGCGCGATCATAGCGAGCGGATGCTCAAGGGCTTTGGCGCCGATCTGTCGGTGGAGCTGGACGGAACGACGCGGATCATTTCGATCCGGGGCGAGGCCGAGCTGAAGCCGCAGCATATCGTGGTGCCGGGCGATCCGTCTTCGGCGGCATTCCCGGTGGTCGCGGCGTTGCTGGTGCCGGGATCGCATGTGACCGTGACCAATGTCGGGCTGAACCCGACCCGTGCGGCTCTGTTCGATGTGCTGCGGATGATGGGCGGCAACATCGAGTTCGCCAACCGTCGTGAGGTGGGCGGCGAGCCGGTGGCCGACATCGTCGTGCGCGGATCGACGCTCAAGGGCATCGAAACCCCGGTCGAGACGGTCGCGAGCATGGTCGACGAATATCCGGTGCTGTTCGTCGCCGCCGCGCTGGCCGAAGGGCGGACGATCGCGCGTGGGCTGGAGGAGCTGCGCGTCAAGGAATCGGATCGGATCGCGGTAATGGCCGAAGGGCTGCGCGCGATCGGCGCGCGGGTCGAGGAACTCGAGGACGGGATGATCATCGACGGCACTGGGGGCGAGACGCTGCCCGGCGGTGCGACGATCGCCGCGCGGCTCGATCACCGGATCGCAATGAGCTTCGCGGTGGCGGGGCTGGTGTCGAAGGCGGACGTGACGATCGACGATATGGCGCCGGTCGCGACCAGCTTTCCGGGTTTCGTGGATTTGATGAAGGCTTTGGGGGCGGACGTAGCGTGATCATTGCGGTGGATGGCCCAGCGGCGTCGGGCAAGGGGACGATCGCGAAGGCGCTGGCGAAGCATTATGGCCTCCCGCATCTCGACACGGGGCTGCTCTATCGCGCGGTCGGGGTGTCGGTGACGCGCGCGGGCGGCGATCCGGGCGATGCCGCCGATGCGCTGCGGGCCTGCGAGTTCGATCCGGCGCTGCTCGACGATCCTGCGCTCAAGACCGAGGCGGCGGGGAAGGCCGCGTCGATCGTGTCGGCGCATCCGCAGGTGCGCGAGGCGCTGCTGCAGCGGCAGCGCGATTTCGCGATGCAGGATGGCGGCGCGGTGCTCGACGGGCGTGATATCGGCACGGTGATCGCGCCCGATGCGTCGGCCAAATTGTTCGTCACCGCCACGTCGCAGGTGCGCGCTCAGCGCCGCTTTCGCGAGCTGGACGCGATGGGGCAGGGGGTGACGTATGACAGCGTCCTGGCCGACATATTGGCGCGCGACGAACGCGACTCCGGACGGTCCGCCGCACCGCTGCGACAGGCGGAGGATGCGGACTTGCTGGATACCAGCGATCTGAGTATAGACGCCGCCGTCCAACGGGCGATTTCGCTCGTGGAAGCCAGGACGGCAGACCGCTAAACCAGCGGCTATCGCAGGCGTGACAGGGGGACGGTGACAATAGCCGGTCCCTTGGCGCGCCTTTTCCGTTTGGAGCGAATCTCGCCCCGGCTTCCGCGATCGCAGCCGTTCTGCGGATGCCGTGTCGGGCATGGGGCCCGCATGGCTTTCTGGCCTCCAAGACCCCCGGATCCAACCGGGCGGCCGGAAAAACGAACGTAGGAACCTCTTTTATGGCAACTGCCGCCAACCCGACCCGCGACGATTTCGCGGCTCTCCTCAATCAGACCCTCGGCGAGGGCGAAGGCTTTGAAGGCCGCGTCGTCAAGGGCACCGTCACCGGCATCGAGAATGATCTGGCCGTCATCGACGTCGGCCTGAAGTCCGAAGGCCGTGTTCCCCTCCGCGAGTTCGCGGCCCCCGGCCAGAAGGCTGACCTGAAGGTCGGCGACGAAGTCGAGGTCTATGTCGACCGCGTCGAGAACATCCACGGCGAAGCGATGCTGTCGCGCGACCGCGCCCGCCGCGAAGCCGCCTGGGACAAGCTGGAAGGCGAGTTCGGCGAAGGCAAGCGCGTCGAAGGCGTGATCTTCGGCCGCGTGAAGGGCGGCTTCACCGTCGACCTGAACGGCGCAGTCGCGTTCCTTCCGGGTTCGCAGGTCGATATCCGTCCGGTGCGCGACGTCACCCCGCTGATGGATATCCCGCAGCCGTTCCAGATCCTGAAGATGGATCGCCGCCGCGGCAACATCGTCGTGTCGCGCCGCGCCGTTCTGGAAGAGACCCGCGCCGAACAGCGTTCGGGCCTGATCCAGTCGCTGCATGAAGGCCAGGTGATCGAAGGCGTCGTCAAGAACATCACCGATTATGGTGCGTTCGTTGATCTGGGCGGCATCGACGGCCTGCTGCACGTCACCGACCTCAGCTACAAGCGCGTTGGCCATCCGAACGAGATGATCAACATCGGCGACGTCGTGAAGGTGCAGATCATCCGCATCAACAAGGACACGCAGCGCATCTCGCTGGGCATGAAGCAGCTCGAGAGCGATCCGTGGGAAGGCGCCGGCGCCAAGTATCCGATCGGTGGCAAGTTCACCGGCCGCGTGACCAACATCACCGAGTACGGCGCGTTCGTCGAGCTGGAGCCGGGCATCGAAGGCCTGGTCCACGTTTCGGAAATGAGCTGGACCAAGAAGAACGTCCATCCGGGCAAGATCGTTTCGACCTCGCAGGAAGTCGACGTGGTCATCCTCGAGGTCGACGCCGACAAGCGCCGCATCTCGCTGGGCCTCAAGCAGGCGGTCAACAACCCCTGGGAGAGCTTCGCCGAGCGTCACCCGATCGGTTCGACCGTCGAAGGCGAAGTCAAGAACGCCACCGAGTTCGGCCTGTTCATCGGCCTGGACGGCGACGTGGACGGCATGGTCCACATGTCGGACATCGCCTGGGGCGTGTCGGGCGAAGAAGCTCTGGCGCTTCACCACAAGGGTGAGACCGTCAAGGCGATCGTCCTCGACATCGATTCGGAGAAGGAGCGTATCTCGCTCGGCATCAAGCAGCTCGAGCGCGGCGGTGTCGCGGCGGGTGGCGCTTCGGCCGGCGGTTCGGGCCTGAACAAGAACGCGATCGTCACGATCACGGTCATGGCCGTCACCGATGGCGGTCTGGAAGTCCAGGCCGGCGACGATGGCGCGATCGGCTTCATCAAGCGTGGCGACCTCGGCCGCGACCGCGACGAACAGCGTCCGGAGCGTTTCCAGGTCGGCCAGAAGTTCGACGCGATGGTCACCGGCTTCGATCGTTCGAAGAAGCCGACCTTCTCGGTCAAGGCGATGCAGATCGCCGAAGAGAAGCAGGCCGTTGCGCAGTACGGCTCGTCGGACTCGGGTGCGTCGCTCGGCGACATCCTGGGCGCGGCGCTCAAGGCCAAGAACGACGCCAGCTAATCGGCTGGTCCGTTAGAAACAAGGAGGGCGTCGGAGCGATCCGGCGCCCTTTTTGTTTGTCGTCGCGCCCCTGTCGCATTCCCCGCGCACCATGCTAGGTATTGCGAATCATTCGCATAAAATAGGGGATGTCGATGTCGAAGCGCTGGATTCTCATGCTGGGCGCGCTCGCCGCGACACCCGCGATGGCGCAGGACAATGCGCCGCAGCGCCTGATCACCGTAGTCGGCGTCGGCATTGATCGTACGCAGCCTGATGTCGCGATGCTCGATTTCACGCTGCGGGGCGAAGGGGACAATGCGGATGCGGCCGCCAGCGCGTTGGTGGCTCGTCAGAAGGCGTTGACCAGCGGGCTGATGGCGTTGCTCGGATCCACCACCGATATCACGACCAGCAACGTCAATGTGACCGAGGTCCGCGATCGGGCCTGCAACGACGGACGCCCGCCTTTCGGCGCCGCCAGCACGCTGAGCCGCGGGGCGTGCGCCGTCATTGGCTATATCGCCTTCATTCAGGGGCAGGTGCGGACTCGCACGGTCGACAAGATCGCAACGGCGGCCGGGCTTGCCGGGCGGCTGGGCGCGAGCGACGCACGCGTGACGAACTTCGCGCTCGCCGATCCTGAGGCGGCACAGCGCCGCGCCGCCGTTGAGGCGATGAAGGACGCAAGGCAGCGCGCGGAAACTGTGGCGACGGGCGCCGGCGTCAAGCTGGGTGAGGTGGCGACGATCCGCGATCAGGTCGCGGGCGGAACCCAGGAACTTTATGTGACGGCGCAAAGGGCGGTGACGATCACGCCGAGCGCACCGCCTCCGCCGCCGCCCATCCCGATCGACGTGAAACTGCGCCCCATCGAGACCCGCGCGCAGATCACGGTCAGTTACGAGATCGCACGTTAAACGATAGTATCGATCACTCTGATCCTATGTATGCGTTTCTATCGATCAGAGCGGCGGGCCATAAGGGCGCAACCAAGGAGGTGCGCCATGCGGCACGATCTATCAACGTCCCCCGATTTCGCGGCCAGCCGCGCGGCGATCCGCGCGCAGCTGCGGAAGCTGGCGCTCACCGAGCGGCTGAACCGCGGGCAGATCTATACGCGGGTGCAGGCGGACTGACGGCCGCCGGGGCCGTCAGTGCTGTTTGGCGGCCAGTTGCGCGAGCCGCGATTTGACGATCTGCGCCTTCAGCTTCGCGGCCCCGGCGTGATCGCCTTTCTTCGATTTGGAGTCGGCGAGGATCAACTGCATGCCGGTATCGTCGAGCGCGTGGGTATCGACATAGGAATCGCCGATCGTGGCGATCGCCTGATCGAAGGCGGTGTCTGCGGCGGCATAATCGCCGTTCGCGAGGGCCAGATGGCCTTCGGCGGCATATTTGGTCGCGGGATTGTCAGTCTGAACTGTCGCCATCTTCGAAGCCTCTTGCTTGGTCTGGGTCGGCGCCGCCTGCCCGCAGGCCGGCAGCATCATCAGCGCGGCGATGATCGCCGCGCGGCCCGGATCAGGGATTGATGCGCGTAAGGTTCCCATTCGAACCTTCATAATAAGCGAGATGATATTTGGTTGCGAGTTCGCTCGACGCCTGGCTCGCGGCGTCGGCGAAACTCTTGCCCTCGCCGACCAGCTGGCTGATCCGCGCGTTCTGCGCATTGTTGAGCGCGGTATAGTCGACATTGGCGGGCGTCTGATCGGTGCGCATCATCACGAACTGCCGATCGCCGCTCTGCGCCATGATCAGATTGTGGCCCTCGTTGATCATCACCGCGACATCGGCGCCGCTGAACGAAATGCCGGTATCCCCCGAATCATAGGGGTGGGTGTGGAACACGCCGAGCAACTGATAACGGGAAGGATCGGGGTTGGTATAATCGGGTGTGAAGGTGCCCGGCGTGCTGCCGTGGCCGCCGACGTTGAGCATCACGATCTCACCACTCTTCTTGTCGAAGAAGAGGGTGCCGCCCTGTTCCTTGGCGCTGCCGCTGGGGAAGCTGTTGTCCCACTGCTTGTCGAAGCCGGCCTGCAGCGTGCGCGAGAAGTTGATCGACGACGGCGCCGAAGCCGGATCGGCGGGGGTGGCAAGCTGCGGCCCGGTGGTCGCGGGTTGCCCGTTGGCGCCGTGGGTCGACGCGTCCTCGATCATCTCCCCGATCTTGTCGACGATCGATCGGAGCGCATCGCCGATCTTGTCGAAGATGCCCGACAGGAAATGGCCCGCATCGACCGGGTTCAGCCGCGCCGCGACTTCGCCATGCGTCGCCTGGGCGAGCGCGGGATCGCTGGCCGCAATCTCGGCAATGCCGGCATGAACCTTGGCGAGATCGACGCCGGTCGAGGTGCCGGCGCCGGCGACGAGATTGGCCGCGAGCAGCGCGGGATCGCTGCTGTCAGTCGGCTGCCGCGCGAGGAGGTCGCTGGTGGAGGTGCCGCCGACCTGGCTCAGGGGAAGGGTCATATATCCTGCTCCGCTACTGATCCGATGACCGTAGCGAAGGGGGAGGGGCGGCTGGATAAGCGATCCGACTAGGGCGCTAAGCCGCTGTCGTGCCTATCTTTCATCCTCGTTAAACAGCGTGGAGAAGCGAAATGAGCGACGACAGCGGCTCGGTAGGCGGCGTCGGTGGCGTAGGCGGAAGCTCGGGCGCAGGCGCATCCTCGGCGGCGGATGCGGCGTCGCAGGCCAATGCGGTCGATGCGGTTGCGGAGAGCATGGTCGACAATGCGACGACTGCTGTCGGCGTCGATACCGCCGCACTCGCGGGGCAACTCGCCGCCGTCGAATCGATGGTCGATCCTGCGGCCGCGCAGGCGCTGCAGGCATCGATCGAGGCGCAGCTGTCGCCGGTCGAGGTCGGGCAGTTCCAGGCCTCGCTCGATGCGGCCCGCGCGGCGCAGCCTGCCACGTCGCTGGTCGATCAGATCAATGCCTCACCGCTGGCGGGGATGACCTTCGCCGGATCGCTGATCGACGCATGCGGCAATCCGGTCGCGACGCTGAGCGCGCCCAGCCAGCTCGCCCCCGGCAAGATGTCGTTCGATCAGGTGATGGACCATATCGGCAAGATCACAGGCGGCCCGATTTCGGGCGTGATGTATAACGGCGCCTATCTGGGCGGCGCGAGCCAGAAGACGCTCGATGCGGTCTATGGCGTCGGCAAGGCACTCGACGGCTTCGTCGAACCGCTCTCGGATCGGGCGACGTCCAATCCGGTGTGGTGATGCGATGCGCGCCCTCCCCGATTTGGGCCGGGGAGGGCGTCGCGGATCATTTCAGGCTGAGGATATAGTCCGCGACCTGTTCGGCCGACTGCGGGTTCTTCAGGCCCATGAAGGGCATGCGCGTGCCGGGTATGGTGGCCTGCGGCGACTGGATGAACTTGATCAGGTTCGCGCGGGTCCACTTGATCCCCGATTTCTTCATCGCGGGCGAAAAGGCGAATCCGGGCACCGCGCCCGCCGTCTCGCCACCGATGCCGAAGAGATTCGGGCCGATCCCGTTGGGCGCGCCTTTGTCGACCTTATGGCAGGCCGCGCACACGCCGAAGATCGGCGGTTTGGGCAACGGAGCCGCGGCGGCAGGCGCGACAGGCGCCAGAATCGCAGCGGCAAAGACGGCCGAAATCAAACGGTTGCGCATCCAATATCCCCCCGGAGCACGGAAATCCGCCAGAATCTAGATTTTCGTCGCAAAGCGCGCAAGCAGCCGCCGCGCGATCCATTGATTTGCGTCATGTTTTCTCGCTAAACTGAGCAATCGACGCAACGACGGCGGGGGGAATGCCGTTCCGGGGCGATCGAATGCAACACGCGCATGTGAGGACATGTGTTGGAACGGCATGGTTTGAGGGGAATCATGGCATGATCAGGTCTGAACTGGTCGAATTGCTGGCACGGGATAATCCCGATCTTTCGCCCAAGGAGGTCGAAAAGATCGTGACGACGTTCTTTGAGGCGATTTCGCAACGGCTTGCTGAAGGCGGGCGCGTCGAGCTGCGCGGCTTCGGCGCTTTCTCGACACGGGCACGCGAAGCCCGTCAGGGGCGTAATCCGCGCACCGGCGACGCGGTGTCGGTGGAGGCCAAGCGCGTACCTTATTTCAAGCCGGGCAAGGAGATGCGCGCGCGCCTCAACGTTTGATGGGGCTTGGCGCAGGCGTCCGCACCGCGCTATGGCGCGGCCGCGGCGCTGGCGGGCGTGGCGAAACTGGTAGACGCAACGGACTTGAACCAAATCGGGTGCTCGCGGGGAAACCCGCGATGCAGAACTGCTCAAATTCGGGGAAGCCTTCAGGTTCCTGGTAATCCCGAGCCAAGCCGCAGGGGCATGCTCCTGCGGAAGGTGTAGAGACTAGACGGGCAGCGCCTACGTCTTCGGATAGGGCGAAGGGATAGTCCGGACCACGAACGTCGGCGCATGCGCGCAGGCGGCGGCGAAAGCCGAAGTGGTGTGAAAATCCGTCGGGCCGCAAGGCTCTTGAGGGTTCGATCCCCTCCGCCCGCACCAGCGCCGCATCACTCGATTTTTACCCGCTTCGGCGCTGAAAATGTGCCCATCGGGTTGCATCAACCCGGAATTAACAATCCTTTGCTAAATGGCAGGCTCCCGCGCCGTTTTTCCGTTTTGCGACAGCAGCCTTTTCAGGCAGACGGAAATGGAACGTGGGATTGGGTTCCGGCGATGTCCCCTTATGGGACGGCTGCCGGGACACGAGCAGCGGGATGATGTGTGTGATGCGTAAGCCGGTGGTTGGGGCGATCTTTGCAGCGATGCTGGCGGGGCTTTCGGCCGCGCCCGCGCTCGCGCAGACCAGCGCGGCGGTCGCCGCCGTGTCGGATGCGCCCGTCGCGCCGTCCCCCTTGAAGCCCTATCGCATCAATCCGGGTGACGAGATCGAAGTCTATGTGTGGGGCGACGAACGGCTCCAGCGCGCGTTGAAGGTGCTGCCCGACGGCAGCGTCTCCTTCCCGCTGGTCGGCCGGATCGATGCGCTGAACAAGCTGCCGTCCGATCTGGAAACCGTGATCACCGCAGGGCTGGCGGATCAGTATCGCAACGGCGTGCCGCGCGTCACCGTGGCGGTGAAGAACCCTGCGGGCCTGAGCTTTTCGGTGGCCGGCCGCGTCAAGGCGCCGGGCAGCTTCACGCCCGGCCATTATATGAACGTCCTCGAAGCGGTCAGCGTCGCCGGCGGCCCGACCGAGTTCGCGGATCTTTCCAAGGTCAAGATCTACCGTAAGCGCGGTGCGCAGCTCACGGTGATCGACGTCAAGCTCGACAGCGCGATGAAGGGATCGCCCACGCAGGCGGATCTCCAGAGCGGTCTTGTCGAGCTTCAGAGCGGGGATGTGGTGGTCGTTCCATGATGATGACGATGGGGGCATATCGGACGGGCGCTGCCGCGATCGTGGTGGCACTGGCGGGGCTTGCGACGCCGGCAATGGCCGCGAACGTGAAGGCGGCCGTCGAAACGTCGGTCCGGCTGGGCTATTCGAGCAATCCGTTTCTGTCGGCGGGCAATGACCTGGCGTCCGGATCGGTCACGGGCAGCATCGATCCGTCGCTGACATGGGTGACGGAAAAGGGCAGCGTCGTCCTGCGCGGCAATTACGACCGCACCGAATATTTCCGCAATTATGACGGCGTCAGCGGCTATGGCGGCGGACTGGACGTCAAGCAGAAGCTCAGCCCCACCCTCGATGTCTTTGGCGGGCTGCGCTACGACAGCCGCATCATCGGCCAGGGCAATGACGACATTGCCGGCGCGCCGGGTTCGCTGCCCATCGACGATACCGACGTCAACCTGATCGGCACGCGCCAGCGCAGCAACACGCTGCAGGCGTCGGGCGGCTATAGCTGGCAGGTCTCGCCGCGCGATACGATCACCGGCAATGCATCGGCGGCGTTCACGCGCTTTCCGGGCCGCGTGGCCGGTTCGGATTCGGACAATCTGGGCGGCACGGTCGGCTATCAGCGCGCGATCAGCGAGAAGACCAAGATCGGCGTCAGCGGCACCGTCTATCATATCAGCTACGACACGCCCGGCCTCGACACGCTGGTGATGCAGCCGAACGTGACCTTTTCGACCAGCTTTTCCGAAACCTGGTCCTTCGATGCGTCCTTGGGCGTCTCCTTCACCGACCTGAAGATTCCGGGGGCAGGGAACGATCAGCGCAATACCGGCTGGGCCGGTACCGCCGATCTTTGCCATCGCGGCCGCGTGAACAATTTCTGCTTCTCGGCGTCGCGTCAGGTGAGCGCATCCGGCTTCGGCGGCACGGTCACGCGCGACCAGCTGGCGTTCAACATGCACCAGCAGTTGACCGAGCGGCTTGGCTTCAACGGCGGCGGCAGCTTCTCGCAGAGCGAGAGCCAGGCCTTCGCCATCGGCAAGCGCCGGTTCGCATCGGTGCAGGGCGGCCTCGATTACAAGCTGTTCCCGAATGTCGTCGTCGGGGCCGATGCGCATTATCGCGACGTGTTCGGCAATCGCGGCGGCGTGACCAACAGCCGCTTCGACACCAAGGCCGACGTCGGCGGCGAAATCAGCGCCACCCTGATCCTGCCGCGATCCTGATGACCGAAGCGGGCCTGCCCAACGCCGATCAGGAGCTGTACGAGGGCCTCCTCGGCTATCTGCCGTCGATCCTGATCCAGCGAAAATGGTTCGTGCTGGCGCCGATGTTCGCGTGTGAGATTGCGGGCCTGGCCTTCGCCTTCGCGCTGCCGACGCGCTATCAATCGTCGGCGACGATCGTTGTGCAGTCGAAGGATCTGCCCGACGACATTGCCAATTCGCCCGCCAGCGACATGATCGATCAGCGGCTGGCCAAGATCAAACAGCAGGTGCTGAGCCGGCCCGAGCTGATCGAGATCATCCAGAACAACGCGCTCTACCTCAATGAACGGCGCAGCCAGCCGCTGTCGCAGATCATCGAAAAGATGCGCAAGGACACCGATATCGTCCCCGTCGCGTCGGACTTTGCGCCGGCCGCGCGCAACCGATCCAACACGATCGCCTTCGCGATCAGCTTCACCTATGACGACGCCGCCAAGGCGCAGGCGGTGACGCAGGAGTTCACCCAGCGGCTGCTGCGCATCGATTCGAGCCAGCTGAACGAACAGGCGAACGCCACGGTCAATTTCCTGCGCGATCAGGCGCAGGGCATCCAGATCAAGGCGGCCGAGGTCGAGGCGCAGATCGAACAGATCAAGAGCCGCAACGGCCTCGCGCTCTCGCGGCTGGGCGGTTACGTGCCGAACACCAGCAGCTACGACATCCAGATTTCGGGGCTGCAGCGCGAAAATACCGATCTGATGGCCAAAGCCAGCGGCATGGCGACCGCGGGCGACGACAATCTGGCCAAGGCCGAAGCGCAGCTGGCGGCCGCCAAGGCGCTCTATTCGGACAATCACCCCGACGTGATCGCGGCCGAGCAGCGCGTGGTCGAGGCGCGGGCGCTGGCGAAGTCTGTTGCGACCAAGACGACGCCCAATGCGCTGTCGAGCAAGCAGATCGCCGACAACAACCGCGCGATCGCGGCGCTGAATGCGCAGCGTTCGTCGGAAAATGCGCGCGCCAGTGCGACGATGTCGGCGCAGGCGTCCGCCCCGCTGATCGAGGAACAGCTTCGCCAGCTTCAGGGCCGCGCCGATGGCTTCCGCCAGAGCTATGACAAGGTGCAGGCCAGCCTGATGGCGGCCGAAGCGGCGCAGAAGATGGAGATCGAGCAGCGCGGCGATCGCCTCGTCCTCGTCGATCCGCCGACCTTGCCCGATCGCCCGTCCTCGCCCAATCGCCCGCTGCTGATCGGTGGCGGCATTGCGCTGGGCACGTTCGGCGGCGTGATGCTCGCGCTGCTGATCGAATTGTTCATGCGCCCGATCCGGGGAACGGCGTCGCTCCAGAATCTGTTGGGGGTCGGGCCGCTGGTCGTGATACCTACGATCAAGGGCAATGGCCGTTCGTCGGCGCCCAAGCGGCGCTGGTGGCAGCTGTTCAAGCGTAAGGATCGCGCGACCGCATGAGCTACGAACCCGCGCAGCGTGACGAACCCGTCTTTCCGGTGGTCGGCTCCGCCGGACGCCCCTCGGCGTTCGAACGGCTGCGCAAGAATGGCGTCTATGGCTTCGACAGCCGCGATATCCGCTCGCGCCCGTTCAATCTGCTGCGCGCGCAGGTGCTGCGCATCGCGAAGGCCAAGGGGTGGAAGCTGATCGGCGTGACCTCGCCCGCGCCGCGCGTTGGCAAGTCGTTCGTCGCGTCGAACCTTGCGGCCTCGCTGGCGCGCCAGCCCGAGCTTCACACCTATCTGTTCGACTTCGACCTGCGGCGTTCGACGATCGCGCAGAATTTCGCGCTGTCGGGCAAGTTCGGCATCTCGCACTTCCTAGACGGTACGATCTCGGATCTGCAGCAGGTGGCGCGCACGATCGAGGGCGAACAGTTGACGATCTTCCCCAGCTATCCGAACGATGCCGCGTCGGACGAACTGGTCGGCTCCGCGCGGATGGACGCGCTGATCGCCGCGATGCGCCAGCTGCCCGACAACACGATCTGCATCTGCGATCTGCCGCCGGTCTTCGCCAATGACGATGCGGTCGTGATCTCGCAGAAGATCGACGCCTATCTGATGATCGTCGAGGATGGCGTCACCACCCGCAAGCAGGTGCGCGACAGTTTCCGCCTGCTGTCGCCCGCGCCGTGCATCGGCACCGTGCTCAACCGCTACGACACCACCCTGGTCTCGGACGATTATGGCTACAGCTATCGTCCCGACCGCGCCTACGCCGAATATTATTCGAAGGGCTGATTGAAATCCTCCCCCGGAGGGGGAGGGGGACCAGCGCAGCTGGTGGAGGGGTATTCTCCACCAGCGATCGGCCCGTTTGTGGCAACTACCCCTCCACCACCCTTCGGGCGGTCCCCCTCCCCCTCCGGGGGAGGATCTATGGCGTTGACCAGAGGCCGCGCCCGCGCGCAGTCTGCGCCGGCAACAGGGGAGAGATCAATGAAGGGCTGGATGATCGGCGGCGCGGCGGCTGCGCTGGCCGCGATACCGATGGTTGTGGTCGCGCAGGATGCGGGGCCGAAGGGCTTCCTGCCGAGCGGCTATTTCGACCTGATCGACGTCCTGCCGCCGGCCCCGATCAAGGATGAGCCGCGCGGGGTTGCCGATCGCGAGATCTTCAAGCTCACCCGTGCGCTGAAAGGAACGCCGCGCTGGGACATGGCGGTCAACGATCTGGCGGGCGACAGCGCGGCGATGATGCGCGATTTCAGCTGCGCAGCGGGCATCCGCATGACGCCGCAGACCGCACCGAAGACCGCCGCACTGATCGAGAAGGCGACGATCGATGCGGAGGAGGCGGTCGGCAAGGTCAAGGCGTTCTACCGCCGCCAGCGGCCGTTCCAGATCGATCAGGGCGAGGTGTGCGAGCCGGTCGCGAATCTTGCGCGCTCTTATGATTACCCGTCGGGCCATGCGACGCGCGGCTGGACGTGGGGGCTGATCCTGGCCGAGGTGCTGCACAAGCAGGCCGCGCCGATCCTGGCGCGGGCGCGGGCCTTTGGCGAAAGCCGGGTGGTGTGCGGATCGCATAACGCCAGCGCGATCGAGGCGGGGCGGATGGCGGCGAGTTCGGTGCTGGACGTGGTGCGGACCGAGCGAGCCTATGACGATGCAGTCATCGCCTCACGCGCGGAACTGACCGCGCTGGCCAAAAGCGCACCCATCACCGACGGCGCCGCCTGTTCGAACGAGGCGCTGCTCGTCAGCCAGCCGGTGATGCGGTGATCTAAAATCCTCCCCGGAACGGGGAGGGGGACCGCGAAGCGGTGGAGGGGGCGGGAGGCAAAGCGAGCCGCTTGTGGCCAGCCCCCTCCGTCGCCTTCGGCGCCACCTCCCCGCGCCGGGGAGGATCTTCACCAGACCAAAAGAAAAGGGCCGCGCCCGGAGGCGCGGCCCTTTCCCAAATCTTCCGGCGCCGCGCGAGGCGGCGCCAGCGAGATCACATCGCGTTCGAAGCGTTGTCCACCGCGACAGCGTTGGTGTCGGCCATCGCCGCGTTCGAGTCTTCGACGACTTCGGTCGAGTTCTCGACGACGTTGGTGTCGTTGGCGACCGGGGCTTCGGTCTTCTTGCAAGCGGCGACCGAAAGCGACGCAGCGGCGATCAGCGAAAGGGCAACGATCTTCTTCATGATCGGAATCTCCGGAAGTTTTCAAAATCAGTGGCGTGAACGGTCCCAATCCCGTTCAGGCTTGTTTCCCCCCGAAACAGGCGACGACCTTCTTACCTGCATGCTGTGTGCGATGCAATGTCTCTTGTTCCGGTAGTTATTGAGGCTGCGGGGCCGGGGTCTCGGGCGTGGCCGGCTGGGGTGCGGGCGCAGGCGTGGCTTCGGCCGGCGGGATGCCCGCATCGGCATCGGCGGCCGAAGTCGCATCGGAGGCCGGAATCCCGGCATCCTCGTCGACTCCCATCGCGGGGCTGGCCCCTGACGGGTTGGCTACGCCGTCGGTCGCGGCGGTATCGTCCGCGCCGGGGCCGGCGCCGTCCAGATTGAGGATCTGCGCCTGTCGCCGCTGCAAATAGGCCGACCGCGCCGCAGCATAAGGATCGAGCGCGCTCTCGAGGAAATTGTCCGCGCCACTCTCGATCATCGAATTGCGCGCGTCGATCACGGTCGCGGCGATCAGGCCGTAACGCACTTCCTGCGGCAGCCCGCATTCGCGCCGGCACACGCTGTACGGGTCCGCGAACCAGCCCACGCCGGTGCCCACGCCGTCACGTAGCGTCGACGGGCCGAACAGCGGCAGCATCAGATAGGGGCCGCCATTGGCGCCCCAGGCGGCGAGCGTCTGGCCGAAATCTTCGGGCGCAGGCTGGATCTTCGCGCGGGTCGCGACGTCGAACAGACCGCCGACGCCCGCGGTGGTGTTCACCAGGAAGCGGCCGAAATTGCGTGCGGCCCTATCGAACTTGCCCTGCAGGATGTTGTTGATGAAGCTGAACGGCTCGCTGACATTGTTGAAGAAGTTGCGCACGCCGTCGCGGCCCGGCTTCGGCACCACGGCACGATAGACTGTCGTCACGGGCTTGATCACCACCTTGTCGGCGCCACGATTGAAACCCCACACGCCGCGATTCAGGCCTTCCAGCGGGTCGCGTTCGGCCAGGCGGTGCTCACCGACCTGGGTGGTGGTGCAGGCGGGAAGCGCGGCGACGAGCGCCAACGCGGAGAAGATCTGGGCCGTGCGGCGCATGCGGAAAATGTCCCCTTTGTGCGTATTTACGCGCCTGTCATACTCATAAGCCGATCGCAAGTTCCCTTGACCGCATATAAAGACATCTTTATGTCTGCATATATGGCCTCAGATGCATCCGCGATCTTCCGTGCACTGGCCGATCCTACCCGCCTGCGCATCTTTCAGCTGCTGCGCGCGATGGAGTTGTCGATCGGCGAACTGGCCCAGGTTCTGGGGCAGAGCCAGCCGCGCGTCTCGCGCCATGTGAAGATCCTTGCCGATGCCGGGCTTACCGAGCGTCGCAAGGAAGGCAGCTGGGTGTTCCTGGGGCTGGGCGAGGCCGATCGCGTCGCGCCGCTGGTCGCCGCGCTCGATGCGTGGAGCGGCGATCGCGAGGATGCCTGGGTGGTCGCCGATCGTGCGCGCCTGGCCGCCGTTCGCGCCGACCGCGCCTCCGCCGCCGCCCGCTATTTCGCCGAACATGCCGAGGAATGGGATGCGATCCGGTCGCTCCATGTTCCCGAAAGCAAGGTCGAGGCGCGGATCGTGAAGATGCTCGATTCGGCACCGGTCGGCCGGCTGGTCGATATCGGCACGGGCACCGGGCGGATGATCGAGCTGCTGGGGCCGACGGCGGAAACAGCCTTGGGCATCGATCGCAGCCCCGAAATGCTCCGCCTCGCGCGCGCCAAGTTCGCCGAGGAAGGGCTGGAGCAGGCCGAATTGCGGCAGGGCGACATGTATGCGCTGCCGCTGGGCGACGGCGCGGCCGATGTTGTCATCCTCCATCAGGTGCTGCATTTCGCGCAGCAGCCGGCGGCGGCGATCGCAGAGGCGGCGCGGCTGCTCGACGAGGGCGGGCGCCTGCTGATCATCGACTTCGCCAGGCATGATCGCGAGGAGCTTCGCACCCGCGATGCGCATGCGCGATTGGGGTTCGACGATGATCAGCTGCGCGGCTGGTTCGATGCGGCGGGGCTTTCGCTGGTGGACGTGGATGCGCTGGTGGGCGATGCGCTCACCGTCAAATTGTGGTTGGGCGCGCGGGGTACGCGCGCCGCATTGAAGGCAGTACGATGAACTCGGTTCCTTTCGGTCAGCTCGAAGAAGCGCGCCGCGCGCTCGATACCCCCCTGTTCGCCGACGTGGCGGGTGATGCGGCGGTCTCGTTCGAATTCTTCCCGCCCAAGACCGAGAAGATGGAAGAGACTTTGTGGGCGTCGATCCAGACGCTCAAGGTGCTCAAGCCCCGCTTCGTGTCGGTGACCTACGGCGCCGGCGGATCGACGCGGGAACGCACGCACAACACGGTCGCGCGGATCGCGAAGGAAACCGACATTCCGGCCGCCGCGCACCTGACCTGCGTCGAAGCATCGAAGGCCGAGATCGCCGACGTCGCCAACGCCTATTGGGAGGCGGGCGTGCGCCACATCGTCGCGCTGCGCGGCGATCCGCCGGTCGCGGGCACGAAGTTCCAGGCGCATCCCGACGGCTATCAGAATGCCGCCGATCTGGTCGCGGGGTTGAAGTCGCTCCACCCGTTCGAAATCTCGGTCGCGGCCTATCCCGAATGCCACCCGGATTCGGAAAGCGCGGAGTTCGATCTGGCCAATCTGAAGGCCAAGTTCGATGCGGGCGCGGACCGGGCGATCACCCAGTTCTTCTTCTCGCCCGAGCATTATTTCCGCTTCTGCGACAAGGCGCGCGCGGCCGGCATCGATGCCGAGATCGTGCCCGGCATCATGCCCGTTTCCAACTTCGCCGCGACCCAGCGAATGGCGGCGATGTGCAACACCGAAGTGCCCGCGTGGATGGGCCGCCTGTTCGAAGGGCTGGACGATCATCCCGCCTCGCGCCAGCTCGTCGCCGCGACGATCGCGGCCGAGATGTGCCGTAGGCTCTATGCGGGCGGCGTCCGCCAGTTCCATTTCTACACGCTCAACCGCGCCGAATTGTCCTTCGCGATCTGCCACCTGCTGGGGCTGCGCGCGGACAAGGCCGGGCTGGAGAAGGCCGCATGACGACGCTCAAGAAATCCGAAGCCGCCGCGATCTTCCGCCAGCAGGCGAAGGAGCGGATCCTGCTGACCGACGGCGCCGCCGGCACGATGATCCAGCGGTATAAGCTGACCGAGGCCGACTATCGCGGTTCGTACGATCTGCCGTCCGATCAGAAGGGCAATAACGACCTTCTGGTGCTGACGAAGCCCGAGGTGATCGACGAATATACGCGGCAATATCTCGATGCCGGGTCGGACATCGTGTCGACCAACACGTTCAATGCGAACATCATCAGCCAGGGCGATTATGACGCGGTTCACCTGGTGCGCGAGATGAACCTTGCCGCATCGCGGATCGCGCGCAAGGCGGCCGACGATTATGCCGCCAAGGACGGGCGCCCGCGCTTTGTTGCCGGCGCGATCGGGCCGACCAACAAGACGCTGTCGCTGTCGCCCGACGTCAACGATCCGGGTTATCGCGCGGTCGATTTCGATACGATGCGCGATGTTTATCAGGATCAGGTCGCGGCGCTGATGGACGGCGGATGCGACTTCATCCTGATCGAAACGATCTTCGACACGCTGAATGCCAAGGCCGCGATCATGGCGGTATTCGAGGAGCAGACGAAGCGCGGCGTCGAAATCCCGATGATGCTGTCGATGACGATCACCGACATGTCGGGCCGCAACCTCTCCGGTCATTCGGTCGAGGCGTTTTGGCACGCGGTGCGCCACGCGCATCCGCTGACGGTGGGCCTCAACTGCGCCTTCGGGGCCGATCTGCTGCGCGCGCATGTGCAGGTGCTGTCGGGCATCGCCGATGCGCTGGTGATGATCTACCCCAATGCGGGCCTGCCCAACGATCTGGGGCAGTATGATGAGGAACCGCCGACGACCGGCGCGTTCATCTCCGAATGGGCCGAAAAGGGGCTGATCAACGTCGTCGGCGGCTGCTGCGGCACCACGCCGCCGCATATCGCGGCGATGGCGGCGGCGGTCGCGGGCAAGCCCCCGCGCGTGCCGCATGCGCATGATCACCGCATGAAGCTGGCGGGTCTCGACCCGTTCACGATGGCCGCCTAAGGCGCGCCTCGACACGCTGATCCAGACGTTCGGAAAGACATCATAGTGACCACCCCCGCCTCCACCCAGTTCGTCAATGTCGGTGAGCGCACCAACGTCACCGGTTCGGCGGCGTTCAAGAAGCTCATCATGGGCGGCGATTATGTGAAGGCGGTCGAGGTCGCGCGCCAGCAGGTTGAAAATGGCGCGCAGGTGATCGACGTCAACATGGACGAAGGTCTGCTCGACGCCGAACTGGCGATGACGACCTTCCTCAAGCTGATCGCCGCCGAGCCGGATATCGCGCGCGTGCCGGTGATGGTCGACAGTTCCAAGTGGGACGTGATCGAGGCGGGGCTCAAGTGTGTCTCGGGCAAGCCGATCGTCAATTCGATCAGCATGAAGGAAGGCGAGGAAGCCTTCCTCCATCACGCCCGCAAATGCCGCCAGTACGGCGCGGCCGTGGTCGTGATGGCGTTCGACGAGGTCGGGCAGGCCGATACGAAGGACCGTAAGGTCGAGATTTGCGAGCGCGCCTACAAGCTGCTCGTCGCCGATGGCTTCAGCCCCGAGGACATCATCTTCGATCCCAACATCTTCGCGGTGGCGACGGGGATCGAGGATCACAACAATTACGGCGTCGACTTCATCGAGGCGTGCAAGGAAATCCGCAAGCGCTGTCCGCACGCGCACATTTCGGGCGGTCTTTCGAACCTCAGCTTCTCGTTCCGCGGCAATGAGCCGGTGCGCAAGGCGATGCACAGCATCTTCCTGTACCACGCCATCCCGGCCGGCATGGACATGGGCATCGTCAATGCGGGCCAGCTCGACGTGTACGACACGATCGACCCTGAACTGCGCGAAGCGTGCGAAGATGTGATCCTCAACCGCCCGGCGCGTTCGGAGGACGAGACGCCCACCGAGCGCCTGATCGCGATCGCCGAGCGCTTCCGCGGCAAGGATGCGGTCGCCGAAAAGGCCGCCGAGGAATGGCGCGGCTGGAACGTCGTCAAGCGGCTCGAACATGCTTTGGTGAAGGGCATCGACGCCTATGTCGTCGACGATACCGAGGAATGCCGCCAGCAGTTCGCGCGCCCGATCGAGGTGATCGAAGGCCCGCTGATGGACGGGATGAACGTGGTCGGCGACCTGTTCGGTTCGGGCAAGATGTTCCTGCCGCAGGTCGTGAAGTCCGCGCGCGTGATGAAGAAGGCGGTGGCGCATCTGCTGCCCTTTATCGAGGCGGAGAAGGAAGCAGGCGCCAAGGCCAAGGGCCGGATCATCATGGCGACCGTCAAGGGCGACGTTCACGACATCGGCAAGAACATCGTCGGCGTCGTGCTCCAGTGCAACGGCTATGAAGTGATCGATCTGGGCGTGATGGTGCCGTGGATGACGATCCTGCAGGCAGCGAACGAGAATGATGCCGACATGATCGGCCTGTCGGGCCTGATCACCCCCTCGCTCGACGAGATGGTGACGGTGGCGGCCGAGATGCAGCGCACCAACATGACGATGCCGCTGCTGATCGGCGGCGCGACCACATCGAAGGTCCACACCGCTTTGCGCATCGCGCCGGCCTATGAAGGCCCGGTCGTCCACGTCCTTGACGCGAGCCGCGCGGTCGGCGTCGCATCGACCCTGTTGTCGGATACGCAGCGCGACGAGTTCGTGCGCAAGACGGCGGCCGATTATCACGCCGTCCGCATAGCGCGCGAAGGCAAGGGGCAGAACGATCTCGCGACGATCGACGAGGCGCGCGCCAACGGCTTCGTCGCCGATTTCGCGCTCAAGCCCGATGCGCCCAAGCAGCCCGGCACGCACGTCTTCGCCGATTGGCCGCTCGAGGATCTGCGCGACTATATCGACTGGACGCCCTTTTTCCGCGCGTGGGAATTGGCGGGCAATTATCCCGCGATCCTGACCGATCCGGTCGTCGGCGAAAGCGCGTCGAGCCTGTTCGCCGATGCGCAGACGATGCTCGACACGATCATCGCGGAGAAGTGGCTGACCGCGAAGGGCATCGCCGCACTCTGGCCTGCGCATAGCGAAGGCGACGACGTCATCGTGAACGGCGACACGCGCCTCGCCTTCCTGCGCCAGCAGATCAAGAAGCGCGAGGGCCGCGCCAACATGTGCCTCGCCGATTTCGTCGCGCCGCAGGACGACTGGATGGGCGGCTTCGCGGTCGGCATCCACGGCATGGATCCGCACATCGCGCGCTTCAAGGCCGAGACCGACGATTATAACGACATCCTGTTGAAGGCGCTGGCCGATCGTCTGGCCGAAGCCTTTGCCGAACGTCTCCACCTCCACGTCCGCACCACGCTCTGGGGCTACGCCGAGGGCGAGCAACTGACCAACGAGGCGCTGATCAAGGAGCAATATCGCGGCATCCGCCCGGCGCCCGGCTATCCGGCGTGCCCGGACCACAGCCTGAAGCCGATTCTGTTCGATCTGCTCGGCGCGCAGGAAAAGACCGGCATCACCCTGACCGAAAGCTTCGCGATGCTGCCGACAGCGGCGGTTTCGGGCTTCTACTTCGGCCACCCGGAGGCGAGCTATTTCGGCGTCGCGCGGATCGGGCCGGATCAGGTCGCCGATTATGCCGCGCGGCGCGGCGAGGAATTGTCCGTCACCGAACGCTGGCTGCGGCCGAACCTGGACTGATTTTCTTATACCAAGGACGTGGTCGCAAAACTCGCAAGCAATTTGACTTTGCGGCAAAATTGACCAGCATTGGCGCATGCTGCCTGGCGACTATACAAAGTGGCGAGATGACGTTCGTGCAAGATGCGAGGCGCAAGGCGTCGAGCAGACAAGGACTCTCCTCACCGAAGGTCGTTATGGTGAGCGAAAAGCACCTATTGTTAGGCAGTGGCTTGCAGAGCAATCGGGCGACCGCGCTGCAATTGTCCAAGCCGCAGAAGCTGCCGAGCGAGAAGAAGATCGGCAGATTGCGCGAGAAGGAAACGATATTGCTCGCGGCGCAAACCGCATAGCATTTGCGAGTCTTGCGTTATCGCTTCTGGCACTTGGTGTTGCAACTTACGCAGCTCTGCGTGAATTCCCGGTTAGTACCGGGAACAATGCCTTGCCGAGGATTGCGGCTAAGCAGGCAATCGGCAAAATATCTAAGCGATAGCCGCCTTCACCTCTTCGGCGCTGGCGATCCGCGCGACCATACGAAGCTGGTTCTCCACGATTACGCGATGCGTCTCGGCGTCGGACCCCGCGATGCAATCTTCGACCACGATGATGTTGTAGCCCAGGTCCGATCCCGCAATCGCGGCGCCGGGGATGGCGAGGTTGGTCGAAACGCCGGTCAGCACGACCGTCTCGATCTTCATCCGGCGCAGCGTGAGGTCGAGCGTGGTGCCGTGGAAGGGGACCATCCCCGCCGTGCGGGGGATCGAGAAGTCGCCTTCGACCGGCTGGAGTTCGTCGACGAACTCGACCGCCTCGGTGCCCAGCACCATCTGCTTATGCTTGCGCGCGAGGGCTGCGATCAACGTGTTGGCGGGCGCGTCGGCAAAGTCGGGGCGGTGGGTTGCGGGCAGGTGGACCACCGGCAGGCCGGCGGCGCGGAAGGCGGCCGCGAGATCGGCGATACGCGGGGTGATGCCGCGTTCGGCGACCTGGCCGGCGAGCGCGTTGAACGTGCCCCCGGCCTCGATCACGCCGCGCTGCATTTCGGAGATGAGAAGGGCGGCGCGGCCGGTGATGGTGATGCTCATGCTCGCACGGTGGCGCGGCTTGATGGGAGCGCCAAGTGGGGGAGGGCGATTTCCGAAAAGGCGGACCCATGAAATCCTCCCCGGGACGGGGAGGGGGACCGCGAAGCGGTGGAGGGGGTGGGAGCCCGGCGGTTCCGCTTGTGGCCAGCCCCCTCCGTCGCCTTCGGCGCCACCTCCCCCTCCGGGGGAGGATTTATTTGGACGCCACCTTCGTATCCACCACCGCCGGCGCCTGTTGCCAGCCGCCGCCCAGCGCGCGGAACAGGGCGATCTGCGCTGTCGCGATGCGGGCGTCGGAGGCGGCGAGGGCGGCTTCCGAATCCGCGAAGGTGCGCTGCGCATCGAGCGAGGAGAGATAGTCGATCTGCCCTTCGCGCTGGCGGGCGGCGCTGATCCGGGCGGCGGCGGCGGATTCGTCGCGCGCGGCCTGGAGCGCGTCGCGGCGCTGGAGTTCGCGTTGGTAGGCCGACAATGCCGTTTCGGTCTCGCGCAATGCGGTCAGCACCGTGCCGTCGAAGCTCGCGAGCGACGCCTTGGCATCGGCCTTAGACGCGGCGATCCGCGCGCGAACCGGCTCCTGATTGGGGAAGGCCCAGCTGATCAGCGGCCCCAGGAACCAGTTGAGCGGCCCGCCGCCGAACAGGTTGCCCAGCCCCGTGCTCGTCTGCCCGATCCCGCCGCCCAGCGAGATGCGAGGGTAGAGATCTGCGGTCGCCACCCCGATCCGCGCGGTATCGGCGGCAAGGCGGCGTTCGGCCGCGCGCACGTCGGGGCGGCGCGCGAGCAGATCGTGCCCGTCGCCCACCGGCACCGGGCTGGTGAGGCGCGGGATCGTGGTGCGCGTGCCCGCATCGCTCGGCAGGTCGCGCGGGGCGCGACCGGTGAGGGTCGCGAGGCGGAACAGGGCGTTCTCACGCTCGGCGAGCAAGGCGGGGATGTCGGCCTTGCGCTGGTCGCGCAGCGCCTGCACCCGGATCACGTCGAGCCGGGTCGCGCGGCCCGCCTCGAACCGGCCGTTGGTGATGCGCGTGCTGTCGTCGAGCAGCTTCACGATCCGTTCGGCGACCGCGATCCGCTCGGCGGCGGATGCGGCGTCGAGATAGGCGCGCGCCGTATCGGCGGCGACCGCGACGCGGACCGCATCGGCATCGAAGGCGGCGGCGGCGAGATCGCCCTTGGCCGCCTCGACCCCGCGACCGACGCGGCCGAACAGGTCGACCTCGTAGGACACGCTGAGCCCCGCATCGATCCGCCAGCTTTCACGGTCGACGCCGGGGATCGTCTGGATCGCCGAGACCTGCCCGTAATTGGCGCTCGCATCGATGCCGGTCTGCGGCAGGCGTCCGTTGGCGGCCCCGCGCAGGGCAGCGCGCGCTTTCTCGATCCGGGCGACCGCGACGCGGACGTCGGTATTGGCGGCGAGCGCGTCGGCGATCAGTCGATCGAGGATGGGATCGTCGTAAAGCCTCCACCACTGTTCGGCCGCAGGGTTTGCCGTGACAGTGGTGGAGGAGGTGGCGCCGAGGAAGGGGGCCTCGGCGCCGGGGCTGACGATGGGCGCCTTGTAGTCGGGGCCGACCGCTTGTGCGGTGGTCCCGATCAGCGCGGTTGCGGCAAGTAGTGTGTGGATCAGACGCATGGATCTGGCTCCCTTATTCGGCGGGCTGGAGCGCGGGATCGATGCCCTTGCCCCGGCCACGCCATGCGCTCAGCCGATCGGCGGCTGCGCGGGTGACGACATAGAAGGTCGGCGTGAAGATCAGGCCGAAGGCGGTGACGCCGATCATTCCGAAGAAGACCGCCGTGCCCAGAGCCTGACGAAGCTCCGCGCCCGCGCCTTCGGCGATGACCAGCGGAACCGCGCCCAGGATGAAGGCGAAGCTGGTCATCAGGATCGGCCGCAGACGCATCTGCGCCGCCTGGATCGCCGCCTTGGCAGGCGACAGTCCCTCCTGCTCGCCCTGCCGCGCGAACTCGACGATCAGGATCGCGTTCTTGGCGGCCAGCGCGATGAGGACGATCAGCCCGATCTGGGTGAGGATGTTGTTGTCCATGCCCCTGAGGTTCACGCCGATCATCGCCGCGAGCAAAGTCATCGGCACGATCAGGATGATCGCGAAGGGCAGAGCCAGGCTTTCATATTGCGCGGCGAGCACGAGGAAGACGAACACCACCGCCATGCCGAAGACGATGCCGGCGGTGTTGCCGACCATCTTCTGCTGATAGGCGATATCGGTCCATTCGTGGGTGTAGCCCTTGGGCAGAGTGGCGTCGGCCAGCTTCTCCATCGCGACCAGCGACTGACCCGAAGAGCTGCCCTGCGGCACGTTCCCCGCGACGATCGCGGCCGGATAGAGATTGTAGCGGGTCACGCGCCACGGACCGGTCTTATCCTCGAACTTCGCGACCGAACCCACCGGCACCATCCCGCCCGCCGCCGACCGCGTCTTGAGGTTGGCGATATCGGCGGTGGTGTTGCGGAAGGGCGCATCGGCCTGCGCGGTCACGCGATAGGTGCGGCCGAGCAGATTGAAGTCGTTGACGAAGGCCGAACCCAGATAGACCTGCAGCGCTTCGAAGATCTTCTCCGGCGGCACGCCCAGCATGTCGGACTTGGCACGGTCGACATCGGCGAAGATGCGCGGCGTGGCGCTTTCGAACAGGGTGTACACCCACGCCAGATGCTCGGTCTGGTTCGCCTTGCCCGTCAGCCCGTAGGTGGTGTTGGCAAGGTTGGCATAGCCCTGGCTCGAACGATCCTGCACCGCCATCGCATAGTCACCGCCATTGCCGATGCCCTGGATGAGCGGCGGCGGCAGGAAGATCAGGCGCGCGCCGTTGATGTCCGCGGTGCGCTTCTGCGCCTCGGCGAAGATCGTCTTGAAGTCGCCATGTTCCAGCTTGGATCGGTCAGCAAAGCTGTCGAGCGGGAAATAAGCGGCGGCCGCGTTGGGCTGCAGCGTCTGCGACGGGCCGTCGAGACCGGCGAGCATCACCGAACCCTTGATGCCGGGGATCGGCAGGATGCGTTCGGCGACCTTGCGCATCATCGCGTCGGTCCGTTCCAGCGAGGAGCCGGCGGGCAGCTGGATCACGGTCAGGAAATAGCCCTGATCCTGCGCGGGGATGAAGCCGGTCGGGGTCGACCAGAACAGAGCCACCGTCGCGGCGATCAGCACGCCATAGGTCGACAGCACCTTGCGCGGACGCTTGATCAGCCAGCCGGTCATGCGGGCATAACGCTGCGACATACGATCGAAACCGCGGTTGAAGCGATTGCCGGCCTTGGCCAGCAGCCGGCGCCAGCGCGGGCCGCTTTCGTCGCCATGCTTGGCCTTGAGCAGGATCGCGGCGAGCGCGGGCGACAGCGTCAGCGACAGGACCAGCGAGATGACGGTCGAGGTCGAGATCGTCACCGCGAACTGGCTGTAGAAGGCGCCCGAAATGCCGGTCAGGAACAGCGTGGGGATGAACACCGCGCATAGCACCAGCACGATCGCGACAAGCGCGGTCGACACTTCGTCCATCGAGACGCGGGCGGCGTCCTTCGGCGATAGGCCGCGCTCCAGATTGCGTTCGACATTTTCGACCACGACGATCGCGTCGTCGACGACGATGCCGATCGCCAGCACCAGCCCGAACAGCGACAGGCTGTTCAGCGAGTAGCCGAGGCCCGCCAGCACCGCGAAGGTGCCGATCAGCGAGACGGGGATCGCGATCACCGGAATGATCGCCGCGCGCCAGCTCTGGAGGAACACTAGGATGACGATGACGACCAGGATCACCGCTTCGATCAGCGTGTCGCGCACCGCGTCGATCGACTGGGCGATGAACTCGGTGGGGTTGTAGATGACGCGATATTCGAGGCCCTTGGGGAAGGACTTCGCCATATCGTCCATCGCGGCGTTCACCTCTTCGGCGGCCTGCAGCGCGTTGGTGCCGGGGCGCTGGAACACGCCCAGCACGACGGTCGGCTTGCCGCTGAAATAGGTGTTGCTGTTATAGTCCTCGGCGCCCAGCTCGACCCGGCCGACATCCTTGACCCGGACCTGGCGGCCGTCGGGATCGGTGCGGATCACGATATCGGCGAACTGCGCCGGATCGGTCAGGCGGCCCTGCGTCTCCACATTCATCTGAAAGGCGGAGCCGGTGTCATAAGGCGGCTGGCCGATCGTGCCGGCGGCGACCTGCACATTCTGCGCACGCAGCGCGGCGACGATCTCGCCCGCGGTCAGATCGAGCGCGGCGGCACGGCCCGGATCGATCCAGACACGCATGCCATAATCGCGCGAACCGAACAGGCGCACGTCACCGACGCCATCGATACGCGACAGCCGGTCGCGCACCTGGGTGAGGGCGTAGTTCGAGATATAGCCGCGATCGAGGCTGTCGTCAGGCGAGATCAGGTTCACGACCATTAGGAAGTCGGGCGACGTCTTGCGCGTGACGATGCCCAGCCGCTGCACGGTTTCGGGCAGGCGCGGCGTCGCGACCGCGACCCGGTTCTGCACCAGCACCTGCGCGGCATCCAGATCTGTGCCCAGCTTGAACGTGACGGTGATCGTCAGGCGGCCGTCGCCGGTCGAGTGCGACTGCATGTAGAGCATGTTGTCGACGCCGTTGATCTCCTGCTCGATCGGAGCAGCGACCGTTTCGGCGACGGTTTCGGCCGACGCGCCCGGATAGGTGGCGCTGACCGTCACGGTCGGCGGCACGACGTCCGGGTACTGCGCGATCGGCAGCGTGAAATAGGCGATCGCCCCGATCAGGGTGATGATGATCGCAATGACTCCGGCGAAGATCGGCCGGTCGATGAAGAAGCGGGACAGGCGCATGGGGGCCGTCTCCTGTGAACGGAGTTCAGATAGTTCGGAGTGGAGGGGCGGGTGGACACGCCACCCGCCTCGCTATGTTATCGAGCGAAGGTCGCCTGGGCCGCCGCAGGGGCGGAGATCGCGGCGGGCGCGGCCTCCTTGTCCGGGGCGAACGTGCCGGGCTTTACGTCGACCTTGGCGCCGGGCTGCACCGCCTGCATGCCTTCGATGACGACGCGGTCACGCAGGTCGGCGCCCGATCGGATCACGCGCAGCCCGTCGACCACCGGGCCGAGCACGACCGGCTTTGCCGCGATCGTCCCGTCCTTGGCGACGATGAGCAGGATCTTGCGCGCCTGATCGGTCTGGACGGCGGCGTCGGGGACGAGCAGCGCGCGCACCTTCGCGGCATTGGCGAGGCGCATGTTGCCGAACATGCCCGGCGTCAGGAAACCTTTCGGATTGTCGAGGACCGCACGGCCCCGGATCGTGCCCGAACGGTTGTCGAGGCCGTTGTCGGTGAAGTCGATCTTGCCCTTCCAACGATAGTCGGGCTCGTCCTGCAGGCGGACTTCGACGCTGGGGGCGGGGGCGCCCGCCTGCGCGCTGCGCTGCGCCTTCAGAAACAGGGCTTCGGACGCGTCGAAGCTGAAATAGATCGGATCGAGCGCGTTGATCGTGGTCAGCAGGGTCGCCGCAGACCCTTCGCCGCCCGCGACCAGATTGCCGATGTCGACGCGGCGATCGGAGACACGGCCGGTGATCGGCGCGCGGACGACCGAGAATTCGACATCGAGCGCACGGGCGCGGATGCGGGCGTCGGCGCCGGCCAGGCCGGCCTCGGCCGCCTGAACGCGGGCGCGCAGGCCGTCCATCTCGCCGGTCGACAGCGCCTCGTCACCCTTCAGCCGATCGGCGCGGGCAAGGTCGGCGCGGGCGAGCGCGAGGGTGGAACGCGCGCTGGCGGCCGAAGCGCGGGCTTCGGCCAGCGCCGCCGTGAACGGGCGCGGATCGATCGTGAACAAAGGCTCGCCCTTGCGCACGGTGTCGCCGTCGCGGAAGTGGCGGGCGACGATCTGCCCCGCGACGCGCGGGCGCACCTCGACCGCCTGGCTGGCGGCGAAGCGGCCGATATAGGTGTCCCATTCGGTCACTTCGCGCGCGATCGGGCTGGCGACGGTGACGACCGGCGTGGGCATCGCCATCGCCGGCTGGCCACGATGGAACAGGAACCAGCCGACCGCCGCAATCAGGACGGCTGCCGCGCCGAGGATGAGCCGGATCGGCAACGGGCGCTTTTCGGGCGCTTCTGTCACCGTCTCGGGCGGGGTGATGTGGGTAGGAGCGTTCATGCGAGCACCTCACGGCCGCGGCCGATGCGATAGGGGGCGATCCGGGCGAGCATCAGCTCGACATGATCGGGGCTGTAACCGACGCGGCGTGCCTCGGCCTGGACTTCGGGCGACAGGCGATGCCCGTCGCGCCAGCCGTGGACGGCCAGACGGCGCAGCGTTTCGAGTTTGGTGTCGGCCAGCTTGCGGTTCGAACCGAAGCCGAACAGCAGGCCGAGCAGGCGCGACAGGCGGCCGGGTTCTTCAAGACTGTCGAGCCCGTCCTGTCGCGCGAGCGCGATGACCGACCATTCCAGCCCGCTGAACCGCGCGGCGGCTTCGGTACGGGCAGGCGCCAGATGCGCCGCGAGCGGCAGGGCATCGCTGAAGTTCATATAGGCCATCGTGACCTCCCTCGATTGGACGTGATCGTCCGTCCGGCGAAACACTGTCTCGCGCGCCGGTACTTCGGATCATGTGTGTCAAAAGCAGACTTGGGGATCGGGGCGGTGGCGCGACTCGCTCGCGTCGCCACCTCGTTCCATACCAATCGGTATATAAATAGACGCTGCACCGCGTCAACATCTTTTTATACCGATTGGTATGTTTCGGTAAAGCGGAGATTTTAGCCGAAACTATCGGGCCGTCGCTTTTTGGCGTCGCCTCGACAGGCAGGGTTTGGTGAGTCTCGCGCCTCGCCTCGTCACATCATCTTGAGGGATCCCAGCTTTCGCCGGGGTGACGGTAGGGTTAGCGCCCCGGCCAGATCGCCAGAGCGGTGTCGACCAGCTGGCGGAGCTGTTCGGGCGTCGCGCCCGAACTGGCCTGCACGGCCATGCCCTGCGTGATGGAGGCCAACAGACGCGCGAGCGCGTCGGGGTCGGTCCCCTCGGGCAGATCGCCTTCGTCGCAGGCACGCGCAAAGCGATCGACCAATGCGGTGTGGATCGATGCAGTACGCTGGGTGACGTCGGCCCGAATCGACTCAGCCTGCGCGCTGCACGCGACGCTGGCGATCACGCCCAGGCAGCCCGCCGGATCGTTGCCGCTATTCTGCATCGCGAGCGCGCCGAACAACAGGCGCTCGGCCACGCCACGTCCGGTCGGCGCTTCGAGCGCCTGCCCGACATAGGCCAGCTTTTCGCGCTCGTAGAGGTCCAGGGCCTTGTGAAACAGGGCTTCCTTATTGCCGAACGCCGCATAGAGGCTCGGCTTGCTGATCCCCATCGCCTCGGTCAGATCGGCCATCGACGCGCCGTCGAAACCCTTCGACCAGAAGACGCGCAGGGCAGCGCCTAGCGCCGCTTCACAGCAGAACTCGCGCGGGCGGCCCTTGGCGGGCGGGGGTGCCAGAACGGTTTCCATAACGGTCGGTATATAAGTATCCTGTCCGCTTCCGTCCAGTCCCTTGCCCGCAGCGGGCCTTGCTTTCAATAGCCTTGGGCCAGATCGATCTCGTTCTGCAGCGGCGCGCCCTTCATATAGGCGTCCAGATTCCGCAGAAACAGATCGGCCGCACGACGGAACAACCCGGTCTGCGCACGGCCCGACAGGTGCATCGTCACGATCGTGTTGGGCGCCTTCCACAGCGGATCGTCGGGCGTCAGCGGCTCGGGATCGGTAACGTCGAGGAAGGCGCCGCCGATCCGGCCTTCGCGCAGCGCCTCGATCATCGGCTCGCGATCGATCAACGGCCCGCGCGCGATGTTCACCAGCCACGCGGTCGGCTTCATCCGCGCGATCACCGCAGCATCGACCAGCGCCCTGGTCTCCTCGGTCGAAGGCGCGGCGACGATGATGAAGTCGTAATCGCCCGCTTTCTCCTGCCACTCATGCGGGCCCATCGTGCCGTCGCCGGGGCGCGGATTGTTGCGCACGGCATCGACCCGCATCTCGAACGCGCGCAGCCGATCGGCGATCTTGCCGCCGATATGGCCGAGCCCGACCACAAGCGCGCGGGCGCCCTCCAGCTCGATCTTGCCGGGCGAGTCGGGCAGCCATTCGGCGCGATCATGCGCGCGCACCACCTCGTCGAAGCGCTTTGCGCCGACCAGCACGCCCATCACCGCATATTCGGCGACGACCGACGCGTTGATCCCCGCGCCGTTGGTCAGCCGAACGCCGCGTTCCCGCAACGTATCGAGCGGCAGATGCTCGATCCCCGCGCCGATCACATGCGTCCAGCGCAGCCGATCGGCGTGCGCGAAGACGTTCATATTCTTCTGCTGCGCGCGATGATCGAACCAGGCGACGTCCACCTTAGATGCGCCTTCGAAATTGGCCTCGACCGTGTCGAAATAGAGCGGCTCGACCCCGTCGGGCAGGCGCCCTTCGAAATGGTGGCGCAGATGACCCGGCATGCCGACGATCAGCGGTTTTGCGGTTTCGCCCATCTTTTCCTCTCTTATGTGGACAGCGCCACTCTAGCCGATAGAGTTACCTCAAATACAAGCGAGGATAGCGGGAATGGCGTTGGCGGGAGCGGGTGAGGGCGGATTTTCCGGACAGGCGGTGCTTCAGACGCGCCATCCGCGCGCGATCCTGACGCTGGGCATCCTGCTGCTTTTCACCATCCTGTCCTACATCGATCGCATGGTCCTGGTGCTGCTGATCGATCCGATCAAGCGCGACCTGTTGATCAGCGACGTGCAGGTCAGCCTGCTGCAGGGCCTTGCCTTCGCGCTCTGCTTCTCGCTCGCCGGGCTGCCGCTCGGCTGGCTGGCGGATCGTTATTCGCGGCGCTGGATCATCTATCTGGGGATCACAGCATGGTCGTTCGCGACCGCGGCGGGCGGGCTGGCGAGCAGCTTCGGCGAACTCTTCCTCGCGCGCTTCTGCGTGGGGGTGGGGGAGGCCGCGCTTGCGCCCGCCGCCTATACGATGCTCGCCGATCTCTTTCCCCGGCGACAGCTTGCGGCGGCGACGGGCGTGCTGGCGACGGGCGGTGCGATCGGCGGTGGCACGGCGGTGTTGGCGGGCGGCCTCGTCGTCGCCTGGGCCGAAAAAGCTGGCGTGGTGGCGTTGCCGCTGATCGGCGCGGTCCAGCCATGGCAGCTCGTTTTCTTGAGCTTCGGTATCCCCGGCATCATCGCCGCCTTCCTGATCTTCCTTGCCCCCGAAACGCGCAGGCAGGCGCCGACCTCGCCTCAGCCGCACGCCGCCGCCGCGCCGGGCTTCGGCCGCTGGCTCGCGGCGAACTGGCTGTTCGTGTCGACGATCGTGGTCGGGACGGGCTGCCTCGGCATCCTCGCTTATGCCGTCACCAATTGGACGCCCGCTTATCTGTCGCGCGCGCTGGGGCTCGATCCGCGCGAGATCGGGCTGACCCTCGGTCTCGTCACGCTGTTTGCGGGGATCGTCGGCTTCGCCGGTTCGGGGGTGATGATCGATTGGCTGACGGCGCGCAATCTGCGCAACGCCACCTACAGCTACCTGATCGCCAGCGGGGTGGTCAGCGGATCGATGGCGGTGGCGGCGTTCGCGCTGGCGCCGAACCTGACGGTTGTGATGATCTGCCTGGGCCTGTTCCACATGGCGATCCCGTTCACCACGGCGATGGTCGCAGGGGCGCAGGCGGGTACGCCGCGCGCCTATCGCGGGCGGATGATCGCGATCCTGAACCTGTCGGCGACGTTGGTGGGCATGATCGTCGGTCCGTCCAGCGTCGCCCTGCTGACCGACAAGGTCTTCATGGATCCGGCCAAGGTCGGCTGGTCGGTGGCGATCGTGTGCGGCGTGGCCGCGCCGCTCGCGATCCTGATCTACCTCGCGGGCTTCCGCGCGGCGGCGCGCGCGATGGATCGCGTGCGGGAGAGCGGCGAATGATCGACATCCGCGCGCAGGTGAGCGAGGCCGAATGGGCGGCGCGGATCGAACTCGCCGCCTTTTACCGGATCATCCATCGGCTGGGCATGACCGACATGATCTACAACCACGTCACCTTGAAGGTGCCGGGGGAGGAGGGGGCGTTCCTGATCAACGCCTTCGGGCTCGACTATTCGGAAATGACCGCATCGAGCCTGGTCAAGATCGACCTCGACGGCAATATCCTTCTCCCGCCGCCGCACGATTATGGGATCAACTATGCGGGGCTGGTGATCCACAGTGCGATCCACGCCGCGCGGCCCGATCTCCACTGCGTCGCGCATAGCCACACGCGGGCGGGCGTTGCGGTTTCCAGCCTCGAGTGCGGGCTGTTGCCGATCAACCAGAACGCGCTGCGCTTCGTGGGCGATCTTGGCTATCACGATTATGAAGGGCCGGCCTTCCGCATGGAGGAGCGCGACCGGCTGGTCGCCAATCTGGGCAGCGCCAACAACATGATCCTGCGCAACCACGGCCTGATCGCGGGCGGGCGCGACGTCGCCCAATGCTACGTCAATCTGTGGAGCCTCGAGACCGCCTGTCGGATGCAGATCGACACGATGGCCTGCGGCGCGCCGATCCACAAAGTCAGCGACGAGGCGATCGAGGAGAGCCGGCGCATCTATGCGATGGCGAACGATCCCGACGGCATGGGCAGCTATACGGGCGCGAAGCTCGAATGGGCGGCGGCGGTCCGCTTGCTCGACAAGGACGATACGAGTTACCGTAGCTGATGCTCTACGACGCCCGCGCCCATGCCGCGCGCTGGACCGACGATTATCTCTTCAATCAGCTGATCCCGTATATCGGGAACAAGCGGAAGCTTCTGCCGCTGATCGGGGAGGCGATCGCGGCCGCCGAACTGGGGCATGGCGCGCATTTCGTCGATCTGTTCGCGGGCAGCGGGGTCGTCTCGCGCTTTGCCAAGACGTTGGGCTTCCGCGTCACGGCGAACGATTGGGAGCCTTATGCCGGCGCGATCAACGGCGCGCATGTCGCGCTCGACGCCGCCCCCGATTATCGCGGCCGCGCCTATGAGGAGGTGATCGCGACGCTCAACGATCTGCCGCCGGTCGAAGGCTGGGTGACGAAGCATCTGTGCCCCGACGATGACGATAATCCCGATCCGGCGCGCGACCGCATGTTCTACCTGCGCCGCAACGGGATGCGGATCGATGCGATCCGCGCGTGGATCGAGGACCAGCGGCTCGAGGCGGGGCAGCGCAACGCCCTGCTCGCGCCCCTGCTCTATCAGGCGTGCTACGTCGCCAACGTCTCGGGCGTGTTCAAGGGATTTCACCGCGGCTGGGGCGGGCAGACGGGGACGGCGCTGCACCGGATCAAGGCCGATCTGACGCTGCGGCCCGCCATCTTCCACGCCAACGGCTTTGCCGCGCGCGCGACCGCGATGGATGCGGCGAAGCTGGCGGGGGAGGCGGCCGACTTCGTCTATCTCGATCCGCCCTACAACCAGCATCCCTATGGATCGAACTATCATGTGCTGAACTCGATCGCGCTCGACGATCGCCCGCTACTCAGTGCCAAGATCGAGGGGCGCGGCAGCAAATCGGCGATCCGCACCGATTGGCGTAGCGAGCGGCGCAGCGCCTATAATCATCGCGGGCAGGCGCTCGCCGCCTATCGGGCACTGGTGGGCGCGATCGACGCGCGCTGGATCGCGACGAGTTATTCGACCGACGGCAATATCGCGGTGGCGGACATGGTCGCGGCCTGCGTCGCGCGCGGCGACACCAGCGTCTTCGTGCAGGGCTACAAACGCTACCGTGTCAGCAGCCAGCGCATGTCGCCCAAGCCGATGAATGTCGAGTTCGTGCTGCTGACCGACACGGCCGCCCCGGCGCGGACCTCAGCGCAGGATCTGGTCGCCGCGATCGAGCAGGCCGAGCGTATCGCGCTCGACGCGCATCCTCAGACGGCGAGCGCGATCGGCCGGGTATAGGCGGTTTCGCCCATCAACATCGCGATCGCGCGGGCCTCGCGCGCCATGTGCAGCCGCATCGCCTTGATCAGTTCCAGCGCCTCGGGCTTGTACACCTGCCAGTCGCACACCCCGCTCTGCGTCCAGCGCGCGACATAGGCGCGGAATTCGTTGCCCAGCTTCGTGCAGTTCGCCTTGAGTTCCTTCGCCTTGCGGATCTGATCGGGCATGCCGCGCGCGATCATCGGATCGAAGACCTCGGCATGCTTGTGATATTGATAGTTGGTGACGGCGCGCAGCAGCTCCCAACGCTTCTGCCCCACGCAATAGGCATCGTCGGCGGTGCCATGCAGAGCCAGCGCCTCGGCATCGTCGAGGATGCCGAGAATTTTGCGCTGATGCTCCGCCAGCCGTTCGAATGCGCCCCTGTCGTCCATGTCGGACAGCCTTGGGCGGCCAGAGTAAACGAAACCTTGCCGACGGATCTTCGGTTCGACGAAAGTCGTGTGACTACGGGGTCTTACGGAGGCAGTTTCAGACCGAAACGCCAATCGTCACCGTGCCCGTATAACCCGCCGAAATGCTGCCCGTGAGCGAGGGAGTCATCGCCGCGATCTGCGCGCTGCTATTGTCGCCGAACACGTTGTCGTTCGTGGTGGTGACGGCGGCGAGGCGCGATACGCTGCTGCTGTAGAGGCTGCTGCCCGCATAGACCGTGCTGCACACATCGCGCGGCATGGCGAACTGCGACGTCAGCGTCGCCGCGCGCCCGCTTGTGGCGGCCGAGAGGCTCGTGAACACCTCGAAATGCATGTGGGGATAGCGGCCGTCATAGCAGGCGGGGAAGATGGTGGTGAACGTCACCTGCCCGGCCGAATTGGTCACCTGCACCCCGCGCAGATAGCTTTCGCCCGGCACGGTGTAGAGCGAATAATTGCCGTCGACATTGCAGTGCCACAGATAGACGGCATAGCCCGACAGCGGCGCGCAGCTGGCGTTCACGTTGACGACGGTGAGCGTGATGGTGAGCAGCACCCCGCTCGCCACCGTTGTCGAACTGATGAAGCTCGATCGGATATCGGACCGCACGATCCCGCTGCTGGTCAGCACGTTGCTGGTCGATCCGCTGGCCGAATTGGTGCCGTCGGCGGGGTAGGGGCCGGCGGTTTCGGCGGCATCGGCGACGCACTGGCCGGTGCTGGTCGACGTGGTCGTGGTGGTAGTGCCGGTCGTCGTCGAGGTGCTGGTGGTCGTGCTGCTCGTCGTCGTGCTCGATGCGGTCTCGGTCGAACTGCTGCTGCCCCCGCCACAGCCGGTCAGCAATGCGGTCGCGCCCGCGCCCGCAAACCATCCGAGCAATCGCCGCCGCTCGACGATCTGGCGCGAAATCGTGTCGAGATCGAAGGCAAGGCCGCGGTCGTGATCGTGCATGTGACTCTCCCAATGTCAGGAGAGTGCGATGCAGCGCGCAGGTCACGCGTGAATGTCGCGATGTGGCAGTCGGGAGACCGACTGCAACAAAGGCGCTACGATTAACCACACTCAATCCTCCCCCGCCAGGGGGAGGTGTCAGCGCAAGCTGACGGAGGGGGAGGGCGGCGGCTCAGCAGAAGTCTCGCGTCCTCCCCCTCCGTCGCCTTCGGCGCCACCTCCCCCTGGCGGGGGAGGATAAGTGAGGATCAGGCCGGGATCAGCCCCATCACCTGATCGCCCAGGCCGATCGGATCGAACGGCTTGGTGATCACGCCCTTCGCCCCTTGCGCGATATAATCGTCGATATCCTGCGGCCGGGCGCGGGCGGTGAC
Source organism: Sphingomonas crocodyli (assembly GCF_004005865.1). NCBI lineage: Bacteria > Pseudomonadati > Pseudomonadota > Alphaproteobacteria > Sphingomonadales > Sphingomonadaceae > Sphingomonas > Sphingomonas crocodyli. Next base: position 2,967,635 of record NZ_SACN01000001.1, on the reverse strand, counting down.
GAAGACGACGGGCAGGTTGGCGGTGTCGGGGTTCGCCTTCAGCCGGGCCAGGACGTCGGGACCGGTCAGGCCCGGCATCATCACGTCGATCATCGCCAGATCGGGCTTCCATCCCTCGTCGATCAGGATGGCGAGCGCCTGTTCGCCCGATTCCGCGGTGCGCACGGTCAGCTCGGGCTTCAGCTTCAGCGACATTTCGACGATCAGGCGGATATCCGGCTCATCGTCGACATAGAGGATCGATGTCATGCCGCTTCCTTCCGCTTTGCCATTATCTCGTTCACCGCAGCGACCAGATCGGGCAGCGACCGGCGCGATTTGACCAGCACCGCGTCGACATGGTTGCGAACGGTCTCGTCCACATCCTGCGCGGTATAGACCACGATCGGCAGACGATCGCCGGCGGCGTCGATCAGCTTCGGCAGCATGCTCGCGCCATTGCCGTCGGGCAGGCCGAGGTCGAGCACGACCAGATCGGGCGGATAGCGTTCGAGCAGCCCGGTCGCCTCCGAAATGCTGTGCGCGGTCACGACGCGGCCATGTCCCGCCATCGCGCGGACGAACAGTTCGCGGGTGTCGCCATCATCGTCGACATGCAGGACCAGCGGCAGATCGCGGCCCGCACGATCGAGCGCGCGTTCGACCGAGTTGATCAGGCGGTTGGCGTCGAACGGCTTGCGCAGCCAGTCGACGATGTCGGCGGTGTCGATCTCCTCCACCTCGCGGCTGGGCGGCGCGCCCGAAATGACGATCACCGGCTGGCGGCGTTCGCCGTCGTTCGGGCCGACATGCAGCGCGCGCAGCACGTCCGCGCCGTCCGCGTCCGACAGGGTCATGTCGAGAAGGATGACGTCGTAACGGTTGGTGCGCGCCAGGCTCGCGGCCTCCTGCACGCTGGGCGCCAGATCGCTGTCATAGCCCTTGCTGGCCAGCATCGTGCGCACCGTTTCGCCCACGTCGGCGTCATCCTCGCACACCAGGATGCGGTAGAAGCGGTTGCGCGCGCGATCGGCGGCATCGGCCAGGATCGGGATCGAGAAGGCGAAGCGCGCGCCCGCGCCCTCGACATTTTCGAACCAGATCTCGCCGCCATGATGGAGGACGATTTCGCGCGAGATGGCGAGGCCGAGGCCGGTCCCCGCGATCATCTTCGCCTCGGGCTGTGCGCCCTGCGCGAAGCGGCCGAAGATGTGCGGTGCGAATTCGGGCGCGATGCCGGGCCCCTTGTCGGTCACCTGCACGACGTAACGATCCTTGTCCTCGGTCACGGCCAGGTCGATCGTTGATCCGTCGGGCGAATATTTGATCGCGTTGGACAGCAGGTTGGTCGTCACCTGCACCAGCCGTTCGACGTCGGCGTTCACGGTCGCGGGCGCATCAGTAAGGTCGGTCGCGATGCGAATGTTCTTGCGTTCGGCCAGCCCGTTCATCGCCTGCGCGGCGCGGGTGCCGACATCGCGCAGGTCGATCGTCGCGGTGTCGAAGGCGAGCTTGCCAGTGCGCAGCTGATCGATGTCGAGGATGTCGTTGATCAGGCGGATCAGCCGCTGGCAATTATTTTCGGCAATTTCGGCCAGCCGCTGCGCGGGCGGCGGCAGATCGCCCGCCGCGCCGCCGCGCAACAGGCTGAGCGATCCCAAAACCGACGTCAACGGCGTGCGCAGCTCGTGGCTGACGGTGGAGATGAAGTCGTCCTTGAGCCGTTCGACCTCCTTGCGCGCGGAGGCATCGCGCAGCGCGGCGACGATATGGGTTCCGTCGGGCAGCTGCATCACGCCCAACACGACGTCGAGCGCGATCGGCTCGCCATTCGACGTGTGCCCGGTCAGGTCCATGCGGGCTTTGTTTTCCAGCACGCCGTCGCGATAGCCGATCCGGTCGAGGAAGCTGCCTTCGCCCGGCGCCAGTTCTACCAGCGTCGATATGTCGCGGCGCAGGAGCTGTTCGGTGCGATAGCCGAACATCGATTCCGCCGCCGGATTGATCGTGTCGATGCTGCCGCTGGGGTTGATCAGGATGATCGCATCGCTGACGCTGTTGAAGATCGCCTGCTGGCGCGCGGCGGCGTCCGCGGCGTCGAGCGCGAGTTCGTTGCGCAGCCGCCGGCTCTGCCCGACCATATAGCCCGAAATCGCCATGCCGACCGCGATGGCGGCGATCACCAGCCAGATGATGTGCAGCGTTGTCCGAACCCGCTCTGCATTTTCGCGCACGCTCGTTTCGAGCAGGCGGCTTTCATCTGCGATCAGCTTGTGGGTCTGATCGCGGATTTGATCCATCAGGCGTTTGCCAGTGCCCTCGGACAGCCGGTCGCGCGCGGGGGCGAAGCCTTCGCGGTCGCGCAGCTCGATCACCTGCTGCATCTCGGCCAGCTTGATTCCGATCAGGTCGGCGAGTTGCTGCTCTCCGGCTTTCTCGTCACTCCTGGGATGGCTGCTCCGCATCTTGTCGATCTGCGCGGGCAGGCGCGCGCGGGCATCCTCATAGGGCTGCAGGAAGCTGCGACTGCCGCTGACGATATAGCCGCGTTGACCCGTCTCTGCGTCCTGCACCAGCGAGAAGAGTTGCTCGATATCGCGGCGATGCTCGTAGGACTGCTGCGTCAATGCGCGGCTCTCTTCGGAGCGGCTATATTCGCCGGCCAGCCACGCCGCCATCGCCGCCAGGACGATCGGCCCCAGCGCGGCGAGTGCAATGATCTGAAGCCAGGTTGGACGTACGGGACCGCGTCGTCTCACGGCATGGCACCTGTAAGGGGGCGGACCATCAGGATCGCCTGGGTCCGGTTGGTGACGCCCAGCTTGCGGAAGATGGCCGAAAGGTGCGCCTTGATCGTCGCCTCGGTCACGCCCAGTTCGGCCGCAATCTGCTTGTTCAGGTCGCCATGCGCCAGCGCCATCAGCACGCGCCGCTGCGCGTTGGAGAGGCTTTCGATCCGCTTGCGAAGCTGTTCGGCGTCGTCCGCGCTCGCATCGATAGGCGGGAAGGAGCTTCCCCCGCGCAGCACGGTGCCGATCGCGGCGACGATGACGTCCAGCGGCTGCCGCTTCGATATGAAGCCCGATGCGCCCACCGCGCGCGCCGCCGACAGGATCTGCTTGCTGTCATGCGCCGAAATGATGGCGATCGGCACGCGGCCCAGCAAGTGCTGCAGTTTGAAAAAGCCGTTGAAACCATTGCTGTCAGGCAGTTCGTAATCCAGCAGGAGCAGACGATAGTCATTATGCTGCTGGATCATCACCTCCGCATCGGCGATCGATCCGGCCACGTCGACGACATAGCCCGGATGATGCACACGGAGCGCGATCTGAATTCCTTCGTTGATCAACGGGTGATCGTCGGCGATCAAAATGCGTCCAAGTGTCACGTTATACTCGCCGCTTGATTCCGCACCGGGGAACTCCGTAACGGAAACGCCTCTCCGGGGCGTAGGATATACTAACAGGAAGGTTCTGGCCCATGCCAACGTCCGAGGAAAACTCCGTAATACTCCTTGTGGACGATGAACCCGCCTATGCGCAGATCATGTCGGCGCTTGCGGCGTCGATGGGCCATCGTCTCGATCATGTGGCGAATGCCGCCGATCTGCCCGCGTGGCTGGATACGAAACAATATGCGCTGATCCTGATGGATGTGGAGATGCCGGGGATCGACGGATACAAGGCGACGGCGGCGATCCGGTCGCGCGGCGGATGGGCGATCGAGGTGCCGATCATCGCCTTCACGACGCTCGGCAAATCGCGTGACGCCGATCGTTTCGTGGCGGCGGGCATGGACGGCGTGCTCGCCAAGCCCTTCGGCATCGTCGAATCCGCCGCCACCCTGCGCCAGTGGCTGCACGACGGAAAGGCGCCCAAGCGGACCCGCCAGACGCTCGAGGCGCTGCTGGGTGCGCAGCAGGCGGCAACGATGTTCGATCGCTTCTACGTCTCGCTGGCCGAGGCGGTGGAACTGGTCGATCAGGGTGGAGACAAGGCCCGGATCGGCCACAAGATCGGCGGGCTTGCGGGCACGCTTGGGCTGGGCGTTCTGAGCGCCGCGTGGCTGGCGATGCAGGATGGCGGCGCGGATCATACCTGGCCGACGGTGCGCGCCTTGTCGCTCGATGCGATCGCGCGGCGGGCTGGGTAATGATTATGACATTTTTATTACAGACACGGGGCGGCGAATCGCCTAGGGGCTGAGCCGCCAGAAGGGAATCACCATACGCCAGATCGCCGCCTTGCCCTACCGAATCGGGACTGATGGACGGGCGGAGGTGTTGCTGATCACGTCGCGTGAGACACGTCGGTGGATCGTTCCCAAGGGCAACAGAATGCGCGGCTTTGCCCCTCATGAGGCGGCGGCGCAGGAAGCCTATGAAGAGGCGGGCGTCCGGGGAATCCCTTGTCCCACGGCGTTGGGAAGCTTTGCCTATGGAAAAAGGCGGCGCAACGGATCGGTGAAACAGGCGACCGTCGACGTTTTCCCGCTCAAATTTCTGTTCCAGGCGAACGATTGGCCGGAACGTAACGAAAGACAAATACGGTGGTTCTCGCTTGACGAAGGCGCGTCCGCAGTGGACGAGCCGGAACTCAAGACGCTGATCGCTACCTTCCGGATACCGCCGCCCACGCCGGGTGTCGCACAGCGGATGGTGCCGGTCGTGCGGTCACGTTTGAGCGAGGTGATCCCGATGCTGCGCTGGTTCCAGGCGTTGATGCCTTCCCAGGGGCGTTTTTTCGAACAGTTTGAATCACATTCGGCTCTGCTGGTGGCGGGGGCCGAGGCGCTCGCGCTGCTACTGCAGGGCAAGGACATTCCGGCGCACATCAAGACGATCGTGGATCGTGAGCATGATGCCGACGATATCACGCGCGACGTTCTGCAGGACGTGCGCCGCATCTTCGTCACCCCGTTCGATCGCAGCGCAATCACCGGGCTGATCGGCGTGATGGACGACGCGATCGATCAGATGAACAAGACCGCCAAGGCGATCGAGCTGTACGAAGTCACCAGCTTCGAAACGCAGATGCGCGACATGAGCGGCATCATCGTGGAGGCCGCGCGCGTCACGGCGGAGGCGATCCCGCTGCTCCGCTCGCTCGGCCCCAATTCGGCGCGGCTCCATTCGCTGACCGAACGGCTGATCCAGCTCGAAGGCCATGCCGACGAGATCCACGACGACGGCATCAAGGCGCTGTTCAAGGCCAGCGAAGGCAGCGATGCGTTGGGCTTCGTCGTCGGCCGCGAAATCTACAGCCATCTGGAACGCATCGTCGATCGATTCGAAGATGTCGCCAACGAGATCCAGGGTCTCGTCATCGATCACGCATAAGGGGTCAGGGACATGATGATTTCCCTGACCGCGCTTTATGCGCTGATCGCGATCGCGTTGCTGTTCGATTTCCTGAACGGCCTGCACGACGCGGCCAATTCGATCGCCACGATCGTGTCGACGCGCGTCCTGCGCCCGCAATATGCGGTGCTCTGGGCGGCCTTCTTCAACTTCATCGCCTTCATGTTCTTCGGCCTCCACGTCGCGCAGACGGTGGGGAAGGGGATCGTCGTCGCTGATATCGTCGATGCTTATGTGATCTTCGGCGCGCTGATGGGCGCGATCATCTGGAACGTCATCACCTGGGTGCTGGGCATTCCGTCCTCGTCCAGCCACGCGCTGATCGGTGGCCTGCTGGGCGCGGGCGTCGCCAAGGCGGGCTCGGCAGCAGTGGTGTGGAGCGGCGTGCTCAAGACGGTGTCGGCGATCGTGATCTCGCCCGCTCTGGGTTTGGGCCTCGCGCTGATGCTCGTCCTGATGCTCGCCTGGACGACTTTGGGCATGACCCCGCTCGCGGTCGACAAAAGGTTCCGCAAGCTTCAGCTCGTCTCCGCCTCGCTCTACTCGCTCGGCCACGGCGGCAATGATGCGCAGAAGACGATGGGGATCATCACCGTGCTGCTCTATTCGCAGGGCCTGCTCAGCGGCGATTTCGACGTTCCCTTCTGGGTCGTGATCTCGTGTCAGGCGGCGATGGGCCTCGGCACGCTCGCGGGCGGATGGAAGATCGTCCACACGATGGGGTCGAAGATCACCCGCCTCACCCCGGCGCAAGGCTTCTGCGCGGAAACGGGCGGCGCGATCACTTTGTTCGGCTTCACCTGGCTGGGCGTCCCGGTATCTACCACGCACACGATCACCGGCGCGATCGTTGGCGTGGGCGCGGCGCGGCGCCTGTCGGCGGTGCGCTGGAACGTGGCGAGCAGCATCGTCGTCGCGTGGGTGGTGACGCTGCCGGCCGCCGGCCTGATCGCCGCGGCATTTTACGGGCTTGCGAAACTCGTCTTCTGATCGATCGTTGGCCGGGTCTTCGCATAGAGGCTCGATGATCCGTTCGTTCGTCCTGTCCCTGTTGGTGGCGGCGTCCCCCGTGGGCGCCGCGACTTATACTTTGCTGCCGGCCGGGCAGGGCTTCGATCGGCTGCAGGCCGCTGTCGACGCGGCAGGCGATGGCGACGCGACGATCCTGATCGCGCCCGGCGTCCACCGCGACTGCGCGGTGCAGAGCGCGGGCCGCATCACCTATCGCGGCGCCGTTCCCGGTAAGACGATCTTCGAAGGCGCAACGTGCGAGGACAAGGCGACCCTCGTCCTGCGCGGGCGCGGCGCGGTGGTCGAAGGGCTGGTCTTCCGCCGGCTGGGCGTCAGCGACGGCAATGCGGCGGGGATCAGGGCAGAAAAGGGGCCGCTCAGCGTCAGCAACAGCATCTTCCGCGATTCCGAACAAGGCATCCTCGGCAACAGCGATCCTCAGGCCGATATCCGCATCGATCGATCGACCTTTGCGGGCCTCGGCCGCTGCGATCGCGATCTCGCCTGCGCGCATTCAATTTATATCGGGCACTATAAAAGTGTGACGGTGACGCGCAGCCGCTTCGAACGCGGGCGCGGCGGCCATTATGTGAAAAGCCGCGCGGCCCGCATCGCGATCAGCGACAGCAGCTTCGATGACACGCGCGGCCACACCACCAATTACATGATCGATTTGCCGGCGGGTGCGACCGGCACGATCCAGCGCAACATCTTCGTGCAGGGCCACGACAAGGAAAACCATTCGGCGTTCGTCGCGGTCGGCGCGGAATCGCGCGACAATCCTTCGGCGGGCCTCGCCGTCGTCGGTAATCGCGCGCATCAGGCGCCGGGCATCACCTGGCCCGCCGCCCTGGTGTCGGACTGGACCAAATCGCCGATGCGGATCGAACGCAATGTGGTCAGCCCGCGCATCACCGAATATCGTGGCGCGGAGGGCGCCGAACCGCCAAGCCTGAAACGCGATATACGTCGCGTTCTGGCGGCGGTGCGCGACAGGATTTTGGGGTAGGAGGACGGCCGTGGAGATCGTGAAGCTGGATCGCGGCGCGCAGCCCCCCGAAAGTTCGGACTATGTCGCGATCGTCGAGGAGGATGGCCAGTTCGGCTTCAGCGGCCAGATCGAAAAGATCCACGGCCCCACGAAGGCGCAGGTCTTCCTGATCGGCCCCGAATGGTATCCCAGCTTCGACGAGGCACTGACTGCGGGCCTCGCGTGGGCCGACAGCCACGGCGCGGGCCGGATTTATGTCGAGGTAGCGGCGTAACTAAATCCTCCCCCGGAGGGGGAGGGGGACCGGCGCAGCCGGTGGAGGGGTACTCGAGGCTTGGCGCATTGCTGCCGGCCAATACCCCTCCGTCAGTCCTACGGACTGCCACCTCCCCCTCCGGGGGAGGATCTGGGCGTTACCGCTTGCAGCTGTCCGCCGCACTCGCGTCGAGGTCGAGGCAGCGGCCGTCGATTTCCGGGGTTGTGATCGGCAAGCCGATCAGCGCGGCGAGGGTCGGCAGGATGTCGACCGTTTCGACCGGGTTGGGCTGTTCGAACCCATGCGCGTTCGGCCACCAGAACAGGATCGGCACGCGGCGATCATAGTCCCACGGGCTGCCGTGCGTCGCGACCGAACCGCGCGAAGGATCGGGGATCGGCACCACGTTCGGCTTGAGCAGCACGATCAGGTCGCCCGACCGGCCGGGATGATAGCTCGCGGCCGCGCGATCGAGCAGGGTCCATTCGGTCACGGGCATCGTCGTCGGCTTGTAGCCCACGAAATCCTCCGCCGTGAACACCGCGCCGACCTGCGGATCGGCCGACAGTCGGGTCTTGGTCGCTTCGATCGCGCGCTTGCGGTTCGCGTCGGACAGGCCCTTGGAGATGTAGAAATCGCCGAAGCTGCCGCCGCCATAGACGGTCACGCCGTCGAGCTTGAGCGCCTGGGTGATCGCCGTATCGACGACCTTGGGCGACTTGTCCGGATCGACGCGCGTGTCCGACGGCAGGCCGTGGATCTGGTTGCGTTCGGGCAGGTCATGCCCGCCATGATCGGCGGTCAGCACTACGACATAGGGGATCTTTGCGGCGTTCAGCTTGGTGAAGAAGGTGCCGAGCAGCGCGTCGACATGCATTACCTGCCCGCAGCTTTCGGGGCCTTCGGTGCCGAAGGTGTGGCCAACCGCGTCGGTCGCCGAAAGGCCGATCGAGATCACGTCGGGCGCCTCGCCACGGCCCAGCTTCATCTCGTCGACCAGAGCGGAGGCGAGGTCGATCGTCGACTGATCATATTCGGGCGAAACGCGCCACGCGGCCTTGTCGCCCGCCTTGCGCGCGGGGATCGGCACGCCGACCGAGCGGTTCGCCGACACCGGCACCGCCGACACGCGCGTCTGGCAGATGGCGGGCAGCGTGTAAGGCTTGCCGGCCTTCGCCAGTTGCGCCGCGATCCGCGCGTTGAACGCCTTCACCGTCGGGGTCTCCGCCTTGCCGACGAAGCTGACGAAATGATCGCGGTCCCACCACCACATCTGATCGGCAACGTGCCCGCCCATCATCAGCGCGGCGCGATCCTTGCCCGCGACCGATACGACGCGCGAGGCGGGATTGAACGCCTTCATGCGATCGCCCAGCGTCGGCATCAGCAGATGCTTGGGCGAAACGGTATAATGTTCCGAGCTGGAGCCGGGGACGGTCTCGTCCTCCGAACAATAGATCGTCTTGTCGGGCCGCGCGACGCTCAGGTCCATCCAGTCGTTCGCGATGATGCCGGTCTTGGCCGGGTGCGCGCCGGTCAGGATCGTCGAATGGCCGGGGCAGGTCTCGGTCGCGGCATGGCTCTGATAGCCCGAGGGGAAGACCGCGCCCTGCGTCAGCGTCTTCAGGCCGCCGGTATAATATTGGCGATATTCGGCGAAAAGATCGGCCGAAAACTGATCGACCGAGATCGCGACGATCAGCTTGGGGGTGGGCGGCGGGACGGTGGCGGGCGTCGCGGCGAATGCGGGGCTGGCGAGCAGAGCGGAGAGCAACCCAAGTTTCTTCATCGATTCACACTTCCCTGTTTTTCGATGCCGCTAGCCCCCACGCATGTCAGCTTCGTGTCGGTCCTACTTTGCGACCCAAACTCTTTTGCCGCCAATCCACGTTTCCAGCGGCTTCGCCTGCCGGATCGCGGGCGCGCCGGCTTCGAAGATGTCGCGGTCGAGGATCAGGAAGTCGGCGAGATGGCCGGGCGTCAGCGTCCCCACCTTGCCTTCGGCGAAGGCCGCATGCGCGGCGTCGGCGGTGAAGGCGCGGAACGCCTGCGTCAGCGTGATCGCCTGTTCGGGGTGCCAACCGCCTACCGGCTGCCCGTCCGGCCCCGTCCGGCTGATCGCGGCGGCGAGAGCGGGGAAGGGGTTCGGGCTTTCGACCGGATAGTCCGAACCGAAGGCCAGCGGCGATCCCGCGTCGATCATCGCCTTCCACGCATAGGCGCCCGCCAGTCGCGCCGGGCCCAGCCGCGCCTCGGCCATGATCCGGTCGCTCGTCTGGTGCACCGGCTGCATCGACGCGATCGTGCCGTTCTTGCCGAAGCGAGGAATGTCGATCGGGTCGACGATCTGCGCATGTTCGATCCGCCAGCGCCGATCGCCCTTATAGGTGTTGGCCAGCTCGTCGATCGCGTCGAGCGCCTGTTCGTTCGCCGCATCGCCGATCGCGTGGATCGCGACCTGGAACCCGTCCATCGCCGCGCGACTGCCCAGATTTTTCAGCTTGGCATCGTCGAGGAACTGGATACCGCGATTGTTCGGCGCATCGGCATAAGGTGCCTTGAGCCACGCCCCGCGCGAACCCAGCGCACCATCGGCATAGAGCTTCACCCCGATCATCCGCAGATGATCGTCGTACAGCCACGGGGTCGGCCCCGTCCCTGCGACCGCGAGCATCGTATCGACGCCATGCGCATAGCTGGTGATCCGCACGCGCAGCCGCCCGGCGTCGCCCGCGCGGCGCATCACCTGCCAATCCTCGATCGTCGATCCCATGTCGGCGGTGGAGGTGATGCCGTAGCCCAGCAGGATGTCCTGCGCCTTCGCCAGCATCGCATCGCGATCACGCGGCAGGGGGGCGGGGACGACATCGGTGATCAGTTTCTGCGCGGCATCGACGAACACGCCCGTCGGATTGCCCTTCGCATCGCGCTCGATCCGGCCGCCGGCTGGATCCTTGGTCTTGGCACTGATCCCCGCCGCCGCCATCGCCGCGCTGTTGGCGAGCAGCGCATGGCCGTCGACACGGGCGAGCACCACCGGGCGGCCCGGCGTGATCGCGTCGACATCCGCCGCGGTCGGGAAGCGGCCCAGGCCCCAGCGTTCCTGATTCCATCCGCCGCCGCCGATCCACGGCGGGGTCGGGCGATCGGCGGCATATTTGGCGAGCGCGGCCTGCGCTTCGGCGAGACTATTGGTGTTCGACAGATCGAGCGACAGCGCGACCTGCCCCAGTTCCATCACATGCCCATGCGCGTCGATCAGGCCGGGGATGATCGTGCGCCCCTGCGCATCCAGCCGGAAGTCGAGCTTCTCCGGTCGCCGGTCGCCCTTCTGGAGCAGCTTCGAAACGCGCCCCTTGTCGTCGATCAGCAGCCCGTCGAACCGGATCAGATCGCCGCGGTCGTTGAGCGTATAGCCGTTCGCATTGTCGATCACGCCATCGGCAAAGGCGGGTGTGGTGAGGAGGGCGATGGCGCCCAGCAGCGCCGTGCGAAGCCCCCGCTTCATTGATCGAGCGGCAGGCGGCGGACCAGCGCCGACGTGTCCTGCCGGTGGCCACCCATATTCTGGATGTCGGCATAGAATTGGTCGACCAGGGCCGTCACCGGCAGCGCCGACCCGTTCGACCGCGCTTCATCGAGCGCGAGGCCCAGATCCTTGCGCATCCAATCGACCGCGAAGCCGAAGTCGAAACTGTCGCCGGCCATCGTCTTCCAGCGATTGAGCATCTGCCAACTGGCGGCCGCACCACCCGAAATCGCTTCGAACACCTTGTCGAGATCGAGGTCGCTATTCTGCGCGAAGCGCAGCGCCTCCGACACGCCCTGCAGCGCGCCGGCGATGCAGATCTGGTTGCACATCTTGGTCGTCTGCCCCGCGCCCGCGCCGCCGACATGGACGATACGCGCCGCATAGGCCTGCATCAGTGGCTCGGCCGCCGCCATCGCCTTGGCGGAGCCGCCGCACATGATCGACAGCGTGCCGTTCTCGGCGCCCGCCTGACCACCCGAGACCGGCGCGTCGACCACCAGCAGCCCGCGATCCTTGCCCTCAACCGCCAGCTGCCGCGCGATCCGCGCCGACACGGTGGTATGATCGACGAACACCGCGCCTTTCTTCATCGCGCGGAAGCATCCGTCCGACCGCAGCGTTACCGCCTCCAGATCGCCATCCGCGCCGACGCAGGAAAAGACCGCATCGGCATCCTCGGCCGCCGCAGCCGGGGTCGGGGCCCAACGGCCGCCATTCGCCGCGACCCACGCCTCGGCGCGCGCAGCGGTGCGGTTATAGACGGTCACGTCATGCCCCGCCTTCGCCAGATGCCGCGCCATCGGGGCGCCCATCACGCCCAGTCCCAGGAAGGTCACTTTCGCCATGACGCGCAGGCATAGGGCGGAAAATCGGGGCGCGCTAGGTGGTGACGCGCGCGTTGCGAACCGCTATGGCCCGCCCCACTATGGCAAGTGTGCAGAAAAGCGACGCCGTGAGCGTCCCCGTCACCATCGATGATGTCCGCGCCGCGCATGTTCGCGTCGCCCCGTCGATCGTGCGCACGCCGATTATGCACAGCCGGACGCTCAGCACGCTGACCGGCGCCAACGTGTGGCTCAAGTTCGAAAATCTTCAGTTCACCGCCGCCTATAAGGAACGCGGCGCGCTCAACAAATTGTGCCTGCTGACCGAGGATAAGAAGGCGCGCGGCGTGATCGCGGCGTCGGCGGGCAATCATGCGCAGGGTCTGGCCTATCATGGCGCGCGGCTGGGTATCCCCGTCACGATCGTGATGCCGAAGTCGACGCCCACGGTGAAGGTGCAGCAGACCGAAGGGCATGGCGCGCGCGTCGTCCTGATCGGGGAGCGGTTCGACGATGCGTCGGAGGCCGCCGTCCTGATGGCCGAGGCGGAGGGGCTGACCTTCGTCCACCCGTTCGACGATCCCGATACGATTGCGGGGCAGGGCACCGTAACCCTCGAAATGCTGCAGGACGCGCCGGAGATCGACACGCTGATCGTGCCGATCGGCGGCGGCGGGCTGATCTCGGGCGCGGCCGTGGTCGCGCGGTCGCACAGCAAGCCGGTGCAGGTGATCGGCGTTCAGGCCGAACTTTATCCGTCGATGTACGCCAAGATGAAGGGCGTCACCCTGCCGTGCGCGGGCGATACGCTGGCCGAAGGCATCGCGGTCAAGCAGCCGGGCGGGATCACCGCGGGCATCGTCGAGGCGATGGTCGACGACATCGTCCTCGTCGCCGAACGCGAACTCGAACATGCGGTGGCGATGCTGCTGCAGATCGAAAAGACGGTTGCCGAGGGCGCGGGCGCGGCGGGCCTTGCGGCTTTGCTCACCCATCCGGAGCGGTTCCGCGGTCGCAACGTCGGCATCATCCTGACCGGCGGCAATATCGACACGCGCCTGCTCGCCAACGTGCTGCTGCGCGATCTGGCGCGCTCGGGCCGTCTGGCGCGGCTGCGCATCGCGATGCAGGACCGCCCCGGCGCGCTGTTCCACGTCGCGCGAGTGTTCGACGAACAGCAGGTCAACATCGTCGGCATCGATCACCAGCGCGTCTTCACGACCTTGCCCGCCAAGGGCACGATCGCGGACATCGAATGCGAAACCCGCGATGCTCCGCATCTCGAACGTCTGCTTCAGGCGCTGCGTGCCGAGGGCTATGACGTGACGCAGATCGAGGCGGCCTGATCTCCTCCAACTAACCTCGTCATTGCGAGAAGCCGAAGGCGACGAAGCAATCCAGGCCCGCACTGGAGTTAGGTCGCGAGCCTCTCTCATGCGGGCCTGGATTGCTTCGCTACGCTCGCAATGACGAGTGGGGTGGGGGACGGCCTCCCCCAATGGTCGCAAAAAGAGGGTTAACGCCCTTTCCATCGGAACAAGGGCACGGCATATTCGTCACCTTGGGGCCAAGCACTGGCGATTCACGCTATTGAGGAGGGCAGGACGGGCATGACCGCGCAATTCCGTTTCCCGCGCTTCTTCGTGACCACGCCCGGCCCGTGCCCCTATCTGCCGGGCAAGATCGAACGCAAGGTCTTCACCGAACTCAGCGGCCCGAACGCGACCGAACTGAACGATGCGCTGGGCCGGATCGGCTTCCGCCGTTCGCAGGGAGTCGCCTATCGTCCCAGTTGCGTCGATTGTCAGGCGTGCGTCTCCGTCCGCGTCGTCGCGCGGGAGTTTCGCCCGAACGCCAGCCAGCGCAAGCTGATGCGTCGCCACGCCGATCTCGAGATCAACGTGTGCGAACCGTGGACGACCGAGGAACAGTTCACGCTGCTGCGCTCCTATCTCAAGGCGCGCCACCCCGGCGGCGGCATGGCCGAGATGGACGAACTCGACTTCGCCGACATGGTCGAACAGACGCCGATCCGCACCCATGTCGTCGAATATCGCGAGCCGTCGGTCGACGGGCGCCCCGGCAAGCTGGTCGGCGCGTGCCTGACCGACAATCAGAATGACGGCCTGTCGATGGTGTACAGCTTCTTCGAAACCGATGACGAGAAGCGTCCCGGTCTCGGCACCTACATCATCCTCGATCATATCCGCCGCGCCGCGCAGACGGGCCTGAGCTTCGTCTATCTCGGCTATTGGGTCGAGGGGTCGTCGCGGATGCAGTACAAGACCCGCTTCCAGCCGCTCGAACGGCTCGGCCCCAATGGCTGGCAGCGTTTCGAAGCGCCCGTGCCCCAGCCGCAGACCGGCCCGCAGCAGGCACTTCCGCCCAAGCTGACGCAGATCGTCTGATCCTGCGATCGTCACGCCTGAATTGAGGCGTGTTCATATAAATCCGAAAGCGGATGCATTCGTTTGTGGGAGAATTCCGACAATCTTGATTGTAACGCAATCGATTACTTTGTAACTTTTGACCTAAAGTGGCTCATAATTTTGAACCATCTCGAATTGATGCAGGTTAATTTCCTGTGTTTAGTATGAGGTGCGTTCATGTTGGTGGTGTGCGTAGACGATGATCTGCTCGTCCGGCAGGTGACGAGCGATATGATCCGCCATCTGGATCACAAGGTTCTGGAGGCGCCCGATGCGGTTTCGGCGCTCGATCTGATCGCCTGCGTTCCCGATCGCATCGATATCCTGCTCACCGATGTGCGCATGCCCGGCATGAACGGCGTCTCGCTCGCCAATGCTGTACGCACCCGTCATCCCGAAATCGGGATCATCTACATGACGGGCTATGCTGGCGAATTCGATCTGACCGGCCCGGTCCTCGAAAAGCCGTGCACCCTTGGCGATCTCGAAAGGATGCTGGACAAGGTTCGGCACTGATCCGCGGAGCCTAAGGCCTTTCGGACGGTTATGCTCTCGCGAGGAGAGCGATCATGGACCGTCCGACATTGAAGCCCGCCAAGGAACTCGCGCGCCTGCGCACGCCGATCTCCGGCGAGAGCGCCGACTATGCGCAGGCCCGCGAAGCTCTGCTGGCCGAGGAAATCGAATTCCGCCGGCATATGACCCGGCTGGCCGAACAGCGGCAGGCGCTGCCGCCCGGGCCGATCGTGGACAAGGACTATCGCTTCCGCGACGAAAATGGCGCCGAGGTCGGGCTGGCCGATCTGTTCGGTGCGCACGATACGCTGATCACCTATTTCTGGATGTACGGCCCGCAGCGCGCGCGGCCGTGCCCGATGTGTACCAATTGGCTGGGCAGCGTGAACGGCAATGCCGCCGACGTGAAGCAGCGCGCCGCGCTCAAGATCCTCGGTCGCAGCCCGGTCGAACGGCAAAAGGCGTTCGCGGCCGAACGCGGCTGGCGCGATCTCGATTTCGTCGAGACGATTGGGGACGATTATGCGAACGCGTTCGGCCTGCTGACGCCGGAAGGCGACGAATATCCCGCGCTGATCGTCTATCGAAAGGATGGGGATGCGGTTCGCATCTTCTATGGCGCGGACATGCCCGCCGAGGCCGCCGATCCGGGCCAGGATCCGCGCACCGCGCCCGATATCGCCGCGCTCTGGAACCTGCTCGATCTCACGCCTGAGGGGCGCGGAGACGATTGGTATCCAAAGTTGAACTATGAGTGATCATCGACATTGCAATGGCGAACTGGCAATATTGACCGATGGTCCCGGATGGCTAGCCTGATCCGATAAGAGAAATCGGAAGGGGCAGGATCGTGGAGCAAGCGGCCATTGCAGAGGCCGATGACGGCCTGCCGCTTCCGCGCCGCTATTGGGCGATTGCCGCGATGTGCTGCAGCACCGCGCTCGTCATCCTCGATGCGGCGATCCCGGTCGTCGCGCTGCCGACGATCGCGCGCGAACTGCATGTGCCGGCATCGTCGACCGTCCTGACCGTCACCGTCTATCAATTGACCTTGGTGATGGCGATGCTGCCGCTGTCGGCCTTCGGCGATCTGATCGGGTTACGCAGGCTCTATGCGATCGGGCTGATGATCTTCACCGCGGGCGCCGCGACCTGCCTGTTCGTCACGTCGTTGCCGCTGCTGCTCGTCGTTCGCGCGGTGCAGGCGCTGGGTGCGGCGGCGGTGCTGAGCATGACGTCGGCGCTGATCCGATCGATCTATCCGTCGCACCAGCTTGGCCGCGGCCTCGGCATCAACAGCCTGATCAACGCCAGCTTCACCGCGCTCGCGCCCACGGTCGGCGGGATCATCGTCGCCTTCGCATCGTGGCAATGGGTGTTCGCGGCCTCGGCGCCCTTCGGCATCCTCGCGCTGTTGGGCGTCCGCGCGCTGCCCGATCCCGAACCCAAGAGTCACCGTTTCGACTGGACCTCGTCGATCCTGAGCGCGGCCACCTTCGGGCTGATCGTCGGCGGGCTGGAACTGGGCGCGCATGGCGGCGGTGCGCTCGCCGCGGCCAGCGTGGTCGGGGCGGGGATCGTGATTGGCTATGCCTTCGTGCGTCGCGAATTGCGGGTGGAGCGGCCGGTGATGCCCGTCGATCTGCTCGCCTCGCCAGCCTTGGGCGTGGCCTTGATCGGCGCGATGGCGGGGTTCATGGCGATGATGGCCTTCGTCGTCTCGATGCCGTTCCGCCTCGAAAACGGCTATCATTACAGCGCGGGGGAGGTGGGCAGCATGATGGCCACCTGGCCGCTTGCCGCGCTCCTGATCGGCCCGTTCGCCAGCACGATGGCCGATCGCTACTCGCTGCGTCTGTTGAGCGCGCTGGGGGCGGGGACATCGGTTATCGGCCTGCTGCTGCTCGCGTTGATGCCGGCGGACGTGACCCCGTGGGGCATCTGCGTGCGGCTGTTCGTCACCGGCGGCGGCATCGCCTTGTACCTGTCGCCCAACGCCCGCGCGATCATCGCATCTGCCCCGCGCGACCGCGCGGCCTCGGTCGGCGGAATATTCCAGACGATCCGGCTGCTCGGTCAGGCGATCGGTGCGACCGTCGCCGCCTCGCTCCTCGCCTTCGGCCTCGGATCGGGACCGGGGCCAGCCTATGCGGCGGCCTTTCTCGCGCTGATCGCGGGGCTGTGCGGCGTTGTGAAGATCAGGCGTTAGGCCAGAACCACCGGGATCGACGAATAACCGCGCTGCTCCAGTCCGCCCGTCAAGCGCGGGGGCGGGGCGTCGCGGTCGAGGCGTATCTCCGGGAAGCTGTCCATCAGCGCATTGATCGCGCCTGCCATCATCTCGCGCGCGACATGCTGCCCGATGCACAGATGCGGCCCCATGCCGAAGCCGAGATGCGCCTGCTTCTTGCGGAACGGATCGAAGCGGTCGGGATCGTCCCAGCGCTTCGGATCGCGATTGCCCGCGCCCAGGCAGATGTCGATCCGCGAGTTTGCGGGGATGAACACGCCGTCCAGCTCGACATCCTCGGTCACGAGGCGCGGGAAGGTCGGCCCGGTCGCGTTCCAGCGCGCGGCCTCCTCGATCGCGTCGTAGATCAGCGCACGATCGGCGCGCGCCGCCGCCCACAATTCGGGTGCGTCGAGCAGAGCGTGGATCGTAATGCCCAGCTGCCGCCACGTCGTGCCGCCGCCCGCCAGCAGGATATGGCGCGAAAAGCCCAGCACCTCATCGTCGATCAGCTTGCGGGTCGTGCCGTCAACCTCCTTGAAATCGGCCTTGGCGAGACCCGAGACGACGTCGTCGCGTGGGGAGGCGCGCCGATCGAGCACCAGCCCGCGCAAGGTCGCATCGACTGCCGCGGCCGCCTCCGCCCGCTCGACCGGCGTCGCCTCGTGATTGCCGATCGATTTGAGCAACTGTTCGCGGAAGACCAAAGCCTCGTCGCCCTCCAGCCCGACGCCCAGCGACACGACCTGCAGCGGCAGGCGCGCGCACAGATCGATGTTCAGGTCGGCGCGCTCGCGGCCCTCCAGCCGATCGACCAGCCCCTTCACCGCATCGTCGATCCAGTTGCGCCGCCACCATCCGGTCGCGGCCGGCTTGATGAACATCGATTGGGCCGCCGCGCGCATGCGCTTGTGCGGTTCGCCGATCTTGTTGAGCACGACATGGCCCAGCTTCCGCACGGCGGGCATGTCGTTATAGCCTTCCGAGCTGAACAGCAGATTCTCGCGGAAGGCGCGGTCGCACGCGGCGAAGCTGAGCGCGGTGTAGCCCGGCAGGTCGGTGTCGTAACGGCTGTCCCCGCCGAGACCCAGCAGCTCGCGCAAACTCCCTTTCAGCACCGGCCCGCGCTCGCGCAAGGCGTTCATCAGCGGGTTGAAATCGGTGTCGGCGACGTTGCTCATCCCCTGAGCCTCACGCCGCACGTCAAACAGTTCGGCGAAGCGCCGATCGTCGGTGTTGGTGGCCATCAGTCGATCGCCTCGCCGAGGAGCGCGAGCGACATCGCCTGATCGAAGGGCGGCTCCAGCGGGTGCAGTCGCGCGGCCATATCGACCATGAAGGAGTCGATATCGTCGGTCTCGATCTGATAGGCGGCGAAATAGGGCTGGGTTATGCCCTTGCCCATCGCGACCTTGTAACGCTGCGCATGCTTCACGCCGGGGATCGCGCGGATCTTGTCCAGCTGCGCGCGATACCAGGCGTTATAATCGTCCTCGGCGATCTCCGGCTTGGGGCCGTTGATCGCGAGCATCAGATATTTGGGCATGCCCCTCTCCTTCGGAAGGGCGCCCCGCTTATTTGGCGGCGGTCACCCGCCACACCGTATTGCCGACATCGTCGGTGACGAGCAAGGCGCCGTCCTTGGCGATCGTCACCGCCACCGGGCGGCCGCGCGCTTCGCCCTGATCGGAGGCGAGGAAGCCGGTCAGGACGTCGATCGGCTTGCCCTTGGGCTTGCCTTGATCGAACGGCACGAACACCACCTTGTATCCGGACAGCGGCTTGCGGTTCCAAGAACCATGTTCGCCGATGAACGCGCCCGAGCGGTATGCGTCGCCCAGCATCGCATTGGTCGAGAAGGTGAGGCCGAGGGCGGCGACATGCGGCCCCAGCGCATAATCGGGGCGGATCACATAGCCGCTCATATCGTCTTCGGGTTCCGGCACGCGATCGTCGCGCACGCCGTGCCAGAAATAATAGGGCCAGCCGTAAAAGCCGCCCAGCTGCACCTCGGTCAGATAATCGGGCACCATGTCCGAACCCAGCATGTCGCGTTCGTTCACCACGGTCCAAAGGTCGCCGGTCGTGGGCTCCAGCGCCATGCCGTTCGCGTTGCGCAGGCCATAGGCGTAGATGCGATCCTTGCCGGTCTCCAGATTGACCTGCCAGATCGCGGCGCGCTTGGCCTCCAGGTCCATGCCGTTCTCGCCGATATTGCTGGCCGAGCCGACCGACACGAACAGCGACTTGCCGTCGGCGGATGCGATCACGTTGCGCGCCCAATGGTTGAAGCCGCCGGGCAGCTTGGTGACGACCACCGGCTTTGCGGTGATCTTGGTTTCGCCGACCTTGAACGGCACCTTCACCAGCGCATCGGTGTTCGCGATGTAGAGCGTGTCGCCGACCAGGGCCATGCCGCTGGGCGAATTGAGCCCGTCGATCAGCGTGGTCTTCACCTCCGCCTTGCCGTCGCCATCGGCGTCGCGCAGCAGGATGATCCGGTTGGGGCTGGGCACCATCGCGCCTGCGCGGCCCATCAACGTCTTCATCACGAAGCCGGTGATGCCGCCGCCGCCATTCTTGCTGTCGCGCGGCGGCGAATTGCTTTCGGAGACGAGGACGTCGCCATTGGGCAGGACGTAGATCCAGCGCGGATGTTCGAGGCCGCTGGCGAAGGCCGCAACCTTCAGCCCCTTCGCCGCCGTCGGCGCCTCGCCCGCCTTCCAGCCGATCGCCTTGGCGACGCCGATCGTGGGGAAAGTCTGCTCGCGCACCTCGGTCAGCTTCGGGCGCGTGCCCGTCACCTGATCGAGCGCGACCTGCGCCTGATCGCCCCGCGACAGCCAGAAGCCGCCTGCGAGCAGCAGCGCGACGATGACGCCCGCTACGATAAAGATGATGCGCGTCCTGCGGCTCATGGCACCTGCTTCCTGCTGAATTTTCGCAAGAATTAGCATGCGTTTGTGGAGATAGCGAGGTGGCGCATCGCCTGTCAGACTGGTCGGAAACAGGACAGACGGGGAGTGGGCGATGGAGGGGACGGCCGAGGCGCGGATCGTCGCGTGGATCGAGGCGCATCTGGGGCGCGTGATCCGGATCGAGCGCCAGCCGCGCTGGCGGCCCGCCTGGTTCGTCGATGTCGATCACGATGGCGCGCTGCTGCCGCTCTATGTGCGCGGCGATCGGGAGGGGATGGAGGGCAGCGTGCCCGTCTCGCTCGAAGCCGGCATCCTCGAACGACTGGAGGCGGCGGGCGTGCCGGTGCCGCATGTCTATGGGATGATCGATGAAGCGAGCGCGGTGGTGATGGATCGCCTGCCCGGTCGCGCCAATCTGGCCACCGCCGACAGCGATGCGGCGCGCGGGGCGATCATGGATCATTATATGGACGTGCTGGCGGTCATCCATGCGCGCGACACGGCCGAGTTCACGCCCCTGGGCTTTCCGGTACCGGCCGATGCCGAGGCGCTGGCGCTCGTCAATTTCGAACGGTTCGAGCGACGCTATCGACCGACGAAGCGAAGGCCCGAGCCGCTGCTGGAGTTCGGCATCCAGTGGCTGCACCGCAACGTGCCACGCCACCGCTACGATCCGCGCTTCATTCTGGGCGATCCGGCGCAGTTCATGTTCGAAGGCGATCGACTGACCGGGCTGCTCGACGTCGAACTCGCGCATATCGGCGATATCGCGCACGATCTGGCGGGGTTGCGGTTGCGCACGATCCCCGAGCCGCTGGGCGATATCGGCCGCGCGCTGCGCCGTTATGAGGCGGCGAGCGGGCAGCCGCTCGATAGGGTGGCGATCGAATTCCACACCGCCCAATTCTCGCTCGCGACCCCGATGTCGCTGGTCGGCGAACTCCACGCCCCGCGCGCCGTGCCCGAGACGCTGCAATATCTGGAATGGTTTCATCAATATGCGCTGACGGGAATCGAGGCGATTGCGGCGATCATCGGGGTCGATCTGCCCCCGGTGACGCTGCCCGAACCCGCGCCGGGGCGCCATGCCGGGATCGCCGACGCGCTGCCGGACACGATCGGCGATCTTACGGCGGGTGATGCCGATGCGGCCTATCGGCGCGACGCGACCGCGCGCACCGCCCGCTTCGCGCAACGCGCGGCGATCTTCGGGCCGGGAATCGAGGCTGCGAACCTGGACGATATCGCCGCGATGACCGGCGTTCGCCATCCCGACTGGCAAAGCGGGGACGCCGCGCTCGAAGCCTTCGTGCTGGCGGCGGGGCCGGATCGGGATGCGGCGCTGGTCGCCTTGTTCCATGCCCGCACGATGCGGCAGATGCTGCTGCTCGAACCCGTCCTCAACCGCACCAGCCGGATCGAGCATCTGATCCCGCTGGCCGAGTTGCTCGACTGAAGGTTAGACGGGCAAGTCGCGGATCCGGCGGGCGGGGGCGCCGACATAGACGCCGTGCGGCTCGGTGCTCTTGGTCACGATCGCGCCTGCGCCGACGATGCAGCCCTCCGCGATCGTCACGCCCGAAAAGACCACCGATCGCGCGCCGAGCCAGCTGCCCTTTTCGATTCGGATCGTGCCCGAAAAAGGCGTGCCTGCGCGCTTTTTCGCGGCGCCGATCTTATGGTCGGTCGTCACCAGCGTCACGCCCGGCCCCAGATGGACATATTCGCCGATATGGATTTCGCCCGCATCGTCGAAGAAGCAGCCCGCGTTGATATAGGCCTTCGGCTCGATCCGGACGCGCACGTCGGGGCCGATGTGCAGGCCGGGGCTGACGATCGCGTCATTGATGTCGATCCCTGCCATGCGCAGCATCCGCGTGCGGATCGATTTGGGGATCAGATAGCTGCGCTGCAGCTTGCGTAACGTGCCGCCGATCCTGTTACTCAACGCATGATCCTCGCAACGCGGCCCGTATGGCGGACCGCGTCTATCTAGCGCGGAATGTCGTTACGGCGTCAAGATGATCAATCCTGCGGCTCGGGCTCCTCGACCGGTGGGTGCAGCAGCAGGCGCTTCACGCGGCGTTCGTCGGCATCGGCGATTTCGAGGCGCCAGCCGCTGGGATGCTCCACCATCTCGCCCGGCTGCGGCACATGGCCGGCGAGCGAAGAGGCGAGACCGCCCAGCGTTTCGACATCGTCGTCGATTTCGGCCAGGCGCGGATCGATCAGCTTGGCGACGTCGTGCAGTTCGGCGCGGGCATCGGCCTGCCAGATCGAATCGCCGAGCGCGATGAGGAGTTCCTCTTCCGCCTCGTCATGCTCGTCCTCGATCTTGCCGACGATCTCTTCGACCAGATCCTCGATCGTGACGAGGCCGTCGGTGCCGCTATATTCGTTGAGCACGATCGCCAAGTGCGTGCGCGCCTCACGCATTTCGGCCAGCAGATCGATGATCCGCATGGACGAGGGGACGTAGCGCGGCTGGCGGATCAGCGCCGCGATCGTATCGGGCGCGGGCGCGCCGGTCGCGATGATGCGGAACACGTCCTTCACGTGGACCATGCCGATCACATGATCCAGATTGTCGCGATAGACGGGCAGGCGGCTATGTTCGGCATCGGCGAAACGCTGCACGAGTTCTGCGAAGCCGATCGTTTCGGGCACCGCCACGATCGAACTGCGCGGCACGCCGACATCGCCGACATTGCGCTCACCGAAATGCAGGATGTTGCGGAGCATGTCGCGCTCGGCCTGGGACAGATCGTCCTCCTCGGCCGTTTCGCCTTCATGCTCCTCGATCGCTTCTTCGATCTGATCGCGCAGGCTGGGCTCTGGCTCCTGTCCGAAGAGCGAGCGCAGGCTGCGCCAAAATCGTCCGCCGCTGTCAGCGGCGCTACTACTGTCGTCCGGCATCGTCTTTCTGGTTGCCCGTCGAAATGGACCCCATCCGCTATCTTAAATGATGCCAACCGCCAAGTGCGCGCGGCCAATTAAAAAATATGACACGAAGCGGAATAAAAGCGGCCATCCGCGCGTATGCGTCACATGGTTCGGAGAGTTGCGTTCGATATAGTCCAGCATCTGGCGGCTTTGCGCCGCTATGCGCGCTCGCTTACCCGCGATGTTTCGGCGGCGGACGATCTGGTGCAGCAGGCGATGCTCAACGCGCTGGAAAAGCGCGAACGCTTCGATCCGTCGCGCCCGCTCAAGCCCTGGCTGCTCGCGATCGTCCATAACGAGTTCGTCAGCCGCATCCGCCGCCGCGCCGCCGAGCAGCGCAGCCTGGCCGAGATCGAGGATGCGGTGCCGGCCGTCGACGAAGGTGGCCCCGAACTCAACCTGTTCCTGCGCGAAGTGGCCGATCGGTTCGCCGCGCTGCCCGATCCGCAGCGCGAGGTGCTGCACCTCGTCGCGATCGAGGGGCTGGGCTATCGCGAGGCGGCCGACGTGTTGGGCCTGCCGATCGGAACGGTGATGTC
Source organism: Sphingomonas crocodyli (assembly GCF_004005865.1). Lineage (NCBI taxonomy): Bacteria > Pseudomonadati > Pseudomonadota > Alphaproteobacteria > Sphingomonadales > Sphingomonadaceae > Sphingomonas > Sphingomonas crocodyli. Next base: position 2,944,108 of record NZ_SACN01000001.1, on the reverse strand, counting down.
GCGCCTGTCGCGCGCCCGCGCCGCGCTGCGCGAACCGCTGGAGGGCAAGCCGGGATTGCGGCTTGTGGTGGGCGGCCGTGACTGATCGCGTCACCGATCTCGACATCAACGCCTATATCGATGGCGAGCTGGACCTGCAGCGCCGGCTGGCCGTCGAGGAGCATCTGGCGCACGACCCGGCCGCTGCCGCGCGGGTGATGGCCGATCTGAGCATTCGTACCGCGCTGCGTCTTCTTCACGGCGAAAGCCGACATGGTGGAGCCGAACACGCGCCCGCCTCGCTCGTTCAGGATGCCGAGCGGCTGGAGACGCATCTGGCTGCGCGGCCGTCACCGCGGCCCCGCCGTATGGGCTGGGCCGCGGCGGCGCTGCTGGTCGCGGGTGTCGGTACCGCTTCGCTGACGCTGAACCCCAAGGGCGCCGAGGCGAGCCCCCCATCCTATGTTGCCGACGCCGCGATGGCGTTCCGCACCGGCCTGTTGCGCGTCAACATGAAGTCGCAGCGCGAGGATGAGGTGTTCGATCGGCGTGATATCGCCGAATGGACGCGAATCCGCGTTCCGGTGCTGCCCGATGGCTGGCGCGTCACCGATGTTCAGGTGGTGCCGTCCGACGAGGGGCCGGCGCTGCAGATCATGGTGCGCACCGACAAGGGCAATGTCGCATCGGTGTTCGCAGTGCGCAGCGCGGCGGCCGCGCCGATCCGGCCGGTTTCGGTCCGGCACGGCGACACCTCCGTCGCCTACTGGCGCAACGGCGACATCGCCTATGCGCTGACCGGCATGGAAGCGCCCGACGCGCTCGACCTTGCGGCCGAGGATCTCGCCGACAATCGGCTGGAGTAGTTCAATGCATATCGATCTTGTTTCCGCGGATCTGCCGCCGATCCATTCCGATGTCGCGATCATCGGGGCCGGGGCCGCGGGCCTCACGCTGGCGCGCCGTTTCCTGTCCGCCGGCCTGTCGATCGTCCTGATCGAAAGCGGCGGGCTGGATTATGAGCGCGAGACCGCGGCGCTCAATGACGGCGCGAATATCGGGCAGGAATATTATCCGCTTGAGGACGCCCGGCTGCGCTTCTTCGGCGGGACCACTGCGATCTGGGGCGGGCGCGTCGCCAAACTCGATCCGATCGATTTCGAAAAACGCGCCTGGGTGCCGCATTCGGGCTGGCCGATCGGGCATGAAGATATCGCGCCTTATTATCGCGAGGCGCGCCGCGCGCTGGGCCTGCGCGATGCGCCGCCCGTCGATCGATCGCCGCACATGCCGGGGTTCGATGCGGACAATCTGGTGACGCCTTACTGGTCGTTCGACGAGATGTTCGATCGCTTCTCCTTCGCGCGCAGCCGCGACGTGGTCGATCATCGCAATGCGACCGTGCTGACGCACGCGACGGTGCGCGAGATCGTCGCCGATCCGGCGGGCAAGGCGATCGATCGGCTCGACATCGTGGCGCCGGGCGGGCGGCGGACGCAGGTTCATGCGCGCGCCTTCGTGCTGGCGGCGGGCGGGATCGAAAATCCTCGGCTGCTGCTCGCATCGCAATCGGTGCAGCGACAGGGGCTGGGCAATGGCCACGATCAGGTCGGCCGCTATTTCATGGAGCATCCACATGCGCGCGGCGGGCGCGTGGTGGATGGCGCGGTCTGGTCGCTGCTCGCCGCCTTCGCCAAGCGTGAGGCGGATGGCGAGACGATCGCGCCGATGATCGCGCCGTCACCGGCCTTGCAGGCGCGCGAAGGGCTGCTCAACAGTTCGCTGACGATCGCCCCGCGCCGGCCCGCGCATGGCAGCCAGCCGATTGCGATGCGCGCTTATAACCATGCCAAGCACAATGCCGCGCCGACCCAGACGGGCCGCCGGATGTGGCGCACGGTGAAACAGGTCGTGGGCGCGGCGCAGCGGGTGAGCGATCCGCTGCGCCCCTGGGTGCTCAATAGGCTGGGGATCAGCGACGTGGCGCTGGTGGTGCGCGCCGAACAGGCGCCGAACCCCGACAGCCGCGTGCTGCTGGGTTCCGATCGCGATGCAACCGGTATGCAGCGCGCGACGCTCGACTGGCGGACGACCGCGCTCGATGTCGACAGCGTCGGCGGCCTCGTCGACGCGCTGGGCGGCGAACTGGCGCGGCTCGGCCTCGGCCGGGTCGAGCGCGCGGCGTGGCTGTCCGATGCGGAGAAGGCGTGGGTCAGCGACCCGTTGATCAGCGTCCATCCGATCGGCGGCTATCACCATATCGGCACCACGCGCATGTCCGCCGATCCGCGCCACGGCGTGACCGATGGCGACACGCGCGTCCACGGCATCGCCAACCTCTATGTCGCGGGCAGCTCGCTTTTCCCGACGTCGGGCTGGGCGAATCCGACGCTGACGATCATCGCACTGGCGATGCGCACCGCCGATCATGTCGCGGGCGTGCTGGGCCGCGAACAGCCGGACTTCTGCTATGCGGAGGCGGCGGAGTAATGCTCTTAATCCTCCCCCGCCAGGGGGAGGTGTCAGCGTAGCTGACGGAGGGGGAGGGCGGCGACCAACTCGTAATGAGTCGCGTCCTCCCCCTCCGTCGCTTTCGGCGCCACCTCCCCCTAGCGGGGGAGGATTTTTAGGGTCAGCTTCCCGGTTCGATGACGAAGATGTCGCCGCTCAGGCTCAAAATGTAGAGATTGCCCGTCTGATCGACGCCGAAGCTGGTGATCTGGGTGATCGTGCCGGCATTGGGCGCCAGGCTGCGCAGCGTGAAGCGGCTGCTGGGCGCGGTCTGTCCGGGGACGAGGTCGGCGACAGGGATCGACCAGATGCGCGATCGCACGAAATCGGCGAAGAAATAGAGGCCGCGTAGCGACGTGATCGGCCCGCGATAGACATAGCCGCCGGTGATCGAATCGCCCTGCAGCTCCCCGGTGCCGTGCGCATATTCGGTGACGGGCGGGGTGAAGGTGGGATCGTTCGTGCCGCCATTATAGGCTTGCGTGCCTTCGCGCCGGTTCCAGCCGAAGTTCGCGCCGCCATCGGTTGGGCGCATCAGATTGACTTCCTCGATCACGTCCTGCCCGACATCGGCGATGTAGAGATTGCCGGTGGTGGGATCGAAGCTGTTGCGGAACGGATTGCGCAGGCCCAGCGCCCACACTTCGCCCGCGCCGCCGCCGCCCGCAAAGGGATTGCCCGCCGGGATCGTGTAATCGCGATTGGGATCGGCCGGGAAGGCGTCGCTGCGCGGATCAATCCGCAATATCTTGCCGAGCAGGGCGTTGCGATTCTGCGCATTGCCCGAAGGATCGCCGCCGCCCCCGCCATCGCCGGTCGCGACATAGAGCAGGTTGTTCGCATCGAAGCCGATCCACCCGCCATTGTGGTTGCTGAAGGTCGGGTGCGGGATCGACAGGATCACGTCGCCGCTGCTGACGTCGCCGACGTCGCGATTGCCCGCCTGCGTCTGATAACGCCGCAGCTCGATCGTGCCGCCGGGGTTGGTGAGGTAAAGATAGAAGGTGCCGCTGGTCGCGAAATCGGGCGCGGTCGCGAAGCCAAGCAGGCCGCGCTCGCCATCGGTCGAGATCTGGCTCGACACGTCGATGAAGGGCGCGCCCGCGACTGCGCCGGTCGATGGCGTCAGGATGCGGACGAAGCCCGTGCGCTGGACCACGAAGACGCGGCCCGAATTGTCGGGCACGGGGGCCAGGAAGACCGCGCCGTTCAGCCCGGTCGCGACGCGGCGCGTGCGGAAGCTGTCATTCGGATCGTTGGTGACGGTGATGGTCAGCGCGAGCGCGGTGGAGGTCACGCCGTCGCTGACGCTGATTTCGACCTGATAGACATTGTTGCGATCGGAATCGGCGGGCGCCTCGAAATCGGGGCTGGCGGCGAAGGAAAGTGCACCCGCAGCCGTGATCTGGAACGCCGCGCGATCGAGCCCGCCCGAGATCGAATAGCTCAGCGGGTTGTTGTCGGCGTCGGTCGCCGTCGCGGTGTAGATCGTGCCGGTGGCGTTTTCGACGACCGAGAGCGTGCCGGGCGAGGTGAAGACCGGGGCGCTGTTGGCCGGGCTGCCGCCCCCGCCTCCGCCCGATCCGGAGCCGCCGTCGCTCCCCCCGCACGATGCGAGCAGCAAAGCCGTGGCGATGATGGAGGTGGCGCGAAACAGGTACGGACGCAACATTCAGGCTCTCCCATTCCCCTAGGAGCGCCCCCCGATCGTCACACTAGATCAACGCACTAGACCGTTCAAGCCAAGTAATGATCCCAGTAACGACCGGACTCTAATGGCGTGCCCACAGCGTGATCGACGCGATATGATTGATCCGGGTGTCGCCGCCGGTCTGGTTGATCACCTGGTTGAGATAGCCGACTTCGAGGGTCGACTTGCCTGCGAGCGGGAGTTCGACGCCGGCGAAGCTGCGCAGCTGATCGAAGCCCTTGCGGGCACCCCAATCGGTGTCGTTCAGGGCGACGAAGCCCTCCATCCAGCCGAGCGCGGCGGGTCCGGACTTCCTGGCGCCCAGCGGGGTTTCGGCACGGACGAACTGACGCAGCCGCCAGCCGGTATCGCGCCCGTCGGACACGAAACGCTGTTCGAGCCGGGTGCGCGACGACAATTCGACCTTGCCGAAGGTGCCGATCGACCAGTTCACCTGCTGGAAGCTGCGTTCCTCATTGCGATCGGCGCGGCCCTCGCGCGGAACTTCGACATGGGCATAGCCCTGATAGACGGTGAGCGAGGGTGAGAGCTTCCATCCGATCGCGGGGCGCATCAGCAACTGATCGATCGGCCCGGCATCGCCGTTCAGCCGCGGCTGGATCTCGGCGAAATAGACGAGATCGCCCTTGAGGCTGCCCATCGCGGTGAAGTTGATCCAGACCTGCTCCTCCTGCCGTGTCGCGGCGAGCGTGGGGGTGGAGACGGCGAGCGCGGAGAGGGCGAGCAAAGATTTGCGGAACATGATTGCGGGTTAGATGCGCTGTGTTTCCGCTTGTTTTCCGGGGTGCTGCAAGGGGTTGCTTGGGCCTTCGATCCTCCCCCTCCGGGGGAGGATTTACGCGTCAGTCGTCCACCACCGCATAAGGATCGTCGATCCCCAGCGTCGCCAGCGCCGCGCGTTCGAGGTCTTCCATATGTTCGGCTTCGTCGTCGGCCATATGGTCGTAACCGATCAGGTGGAGCGTGCCGTGCGCGATCAGATGGGTTGCGTGGGTGGCGGGGGATACGCCCTTGTCCGCCGCTTCCGCCTCGCACACGCCGCGCGCGAGAATGATGTCGCCGAGCAGGACTTCGCCGTCGTCGCTGTTCGCCAGCCCCTCAAGCAGATCCTCCTGCACCATCGGGAAGGACAGGACGTTGGTGGGCTTGTCCTTCTGCCGATATTGGCGGTTGAGCGCGTGAACCTCGTCATCGTCGGTCAGGCGGACCGAGACTTCGGCCATGTAGCGCGCGGCCAGGATATGCGCCTGTGGGCTGACCTTGAGCGCGGCCGTCACCGCTTCGGTCGCCAGATTTTCCCAATCGACGGACTCGTCCCAGCCCGCTTCGATCTGGACGGCTACTTCAATCATTCAAAACTCCGGGATTGTTCAGGCGTCGTCAGGCCCCTCATAAGCCTGAACGATCCGGCCGACGATCGGGTGCCGGACGACGTCGGCCGCGCCGAAGCGGACCGTCGCGATGCCTTCGGTCCCTTCGAGCCTGCCGACCGCATCCGCAAGCCCCGACTTGCCGATATCGGGCAAATCGATCTGACGCGGATCGCCGCAGATCACCATCCGGCTGTTCATGCCGAAGCGGGTGAGGAACATCTTCATCTGGGCGGGCGTGGTGTTCTGCGCCTCGTCGAGGATAACGAAGGCGTCGCTGAGCGTGCGGCCGCGCATGAAGGCGATCGGGGCGATCTCGATCTCGCCGCTGGCGATCCGCCGTTCGACCTGTTCGGTCGGCAGCATATCGTAGAGCGCGTCGTAGAGCGGGCGGAGATAGGGATCGACCTTCTCCTTCATGTCGCCGGGCAGGAAGCCCAGACGCTCGCCGGCTTCCACCGCGGGGCGCGACAGGATCAGGCGATCGACCGTGCCCTGGATCAGCTGCTGCACCGCCTGCGCGACGGCCAGATAGGTCTTGCCGGTGCCCGCCGGGCCGAGCGCGAAGATGATATCGGCGCGGTTGAGCGCCTCCATATAGGTGGTCTGCGTGGCCGAACGCGGGACGATCGTCTTCTTGCGGGTGCGGATCATCACCTTGGGCGGATCGGACACGTCCTGCCGGATGATGCCGTCCAGCATCGGTTCGGCCGACATGGCGATGACGGCTTCGACCGCGCCCGTATCGATATCCTGCCCCTGCACGATGCGGTTGTAGAGGCCGGTCAACACTTCGCGCGCACGGGCGGCGGCTTCGGCCTCGCCCTCTATCTGCAGCTTGTTGCCGCGCGCCGCGATATAGACGCCGAGGCGGTTTTCGATCGCGACCAGGTTCTGGTCGAACTGCCCGAACAACTGTCCCAGCAACTGGGGCCTGTCGAACGTGACTTCGATCCGGGCGCGATCCCCGGCCTGCGCTTGCACGGCTTTACGCGACATAAAGTGCGGCAGTTTCCTTTCGCATGCCTCGCGGGACTCGCGAGGTCCACGGCAAGTCTAGTCGCATTTGTGACGACGCAAAGGCAAAAGGAGTCTCTTCGCTACACATCCCATTCGATGTGGAGTTCGGGCAACGCTACGGTGATGCCGGATACCGCCGCGCCGGTGTCTTTTGGCGAGAGGCGCAGGTTCCTGAGCCGAGGCAACGCCTCTTCCAGCAATATCCGCAACTCCATTCGCGCGAGATAGGCGCCCGGACAGATGTGGATGCCGGAGCCGAAGGCCCAATGCTTCACGCGGCCATCGCCCTTGTCGAAACTGACGTCCCGCGCGGCCGGGTAGGCGGCCTTGTCCATCCCCGCGATGACGGTGGAGCACAGCACCATCTCGCCCGCCTTCATCTGTACACCGTGAAACTCGACATCGTCGCGGACCATGCGGCCGGTGTTGATCATGCCGAAACGGCGCAACATCACCTCGACCGCGTGGGGGATGAGCGACGGATCGGCGATCAGGGCGTCGCGGTGTGCGGGGTGGCCGGCGATGAAGCGCATCTGGTGCGTCATCTGCGCGGTGGTGGTATCGAGCGCGCCGTTCACCAGCAGGAAGCACAAAGCCATCATCTCCTGCTTCGTCACCGGGCGGCCATCGGGGCGGGCGGCGAGAAGGGCTGGCATGATGTGGCCGTCGGCGGCGGTGGAGGGATCGGCGATCTGTCGGTCGATCCAGTCGTCGAGCAGGCCGAGGATCGCGTCGCGCGCCTGAAAACGCTCCTCGGGCACGGCGGATCGGAAGAATTGTTCGACCCACGGCACGAACGCCATGCGCCGATCGCGGTCCATGCCAAACATGCCCATGAACACGTCGACCGGCATCGGCCGCGCGAACTCGGCGGCGAAATCGCACGAGCCGCGCGATGCGAAGCTGTCGATGATCTCACGCGTCACCTGCCGCGCCGCCTCCTCGACGCCTGCAAGTGCGCGAGGCGAGAACATGGTGGTGGCCAGGATCGATCGGAAGCGCGCATGATCCGGCGGATCCTCGGTATTCACGATCCCAAAACCGCTCGACATCATCGGCGGGATCATCACGCTGCGGTTCGAAAAGAGTTCGTGGCGGCGAAACACCTCCTCGATGATGGGCGCGCGAGTCGCGACCCAATAACCGCCAAGATCGGGCGACCAGAAGATGTCGGGGCGATCGTTCATCGCCTCGGCGAGCGACCACACATCTTCATTTGTCGTGAAATCGCGCCGAAAATCGAAGGGGATGACTAGGCCCGGCGGAACATGCGCAGGTATATCCGCGGCCGTGATCTCACGCAGTTCGCCCATCGTTCGATCCTCTCTATTCTATTTTTGGGCAGCCTATACTCTGGCCGGTGTGGAGGAAAGGCGATGGCGGAGTTGAAGACAAAGGCGCATGCGGGCGATGTCGACGCTTTTCTCGACGCGGTCGATCCGCCGCAGCAGCGCGAGGATGCGAAGGCGATCGCGGCGATGATGGCGCGGGTTTCGGGCCAGCCGGCGGTGATGTGGGGGCCGGCGATCGTCGGCTTCGGCGCCTATCATTATCGCTACGACAGCGGGCGTGAGGGCGACATGTGCCGGATCGGCTTTTCGCCGCGCAAGGGCCAGACGACGCTCTATATCGGTCCGGGCTTCGACGATGCGCACGAACTGCTCGAGCCGCTGGGCAAGCACAAGACGGGGGTTGGATGTCTCTACGTCAAACGGCTGAGCGACGTCGACGCGGGCGCGCTGGAGGCGATCGTGCAGCGCGCGTGGGATGTGATGGGGGAACGGTATCCGGGCTAGTGGGCGGGCGTCACTCCATCCTCGTCATTGCGAGCGTAGCGAAGCAATCCATTCCGCAGTTCGGAGTGGATTGCCGCGTCGCCCTTCGGGCTCCTCGCAATGACGAGGGGGAGGGTGGGCTCAGCCGTTGACCCGCTTCAGTTCGGAGCGAAGGCGCTCTTCGTCGAAGGCGTGCTGGGCGTAGGGGCCGTCGCGTTCGACCCAGAACAGGAAGAGGTGCGCGGACCACTGGTTCGGGTTGGGCTGTGTGCGGCCGTGGAGCAGGTCGATCCCGCGATAGAGGACGGCGTCGCCCGGCTGCATCGCGACCGCGGTCGAGGCTTCGTCGCCGAAGCTGTCGGTACACGGCCCTTCGCCCTTCACCGGGATCGATCCGACTTCGAGCGGCCAGGCGATGCCGTCGCTATAGGTGAGCGTGAGCGAGACGCTGTGCTCGCACGACGGGCGATCCGAATGGACGCGGCAGACGTCGCCCTTCTGATAGATGCGGAAATAATCGTAGCTGGGCAGCACGTCCGCGCCCGTCAGTTCGGCCACGATGGGGGTCAGGCCCCACAGAAAGGTGGTCAGCGGGCGATAGAAATGGCCCGAAATGTCCACCGTCTGCTGGTTCGACAGCGGGTGCGACTTGGCGAAGATGTCGAACGACTTGCCCGCCGCGGACAGATCCATCTGGATCTGTCGGAACAGCATCGTCGCGACTTCCGGAGGGACGAGCCCGCGGATCGTCGCGAAGCCATTGTCCCGATAATTGCCTTCGATCTGCATATATACCTTGAGTTCCTGCTGGCCGGTCAGGCGGCCGCGCGGGCGGCGACGATCGTGCCGACCAGGCTGTTCGGGCCGGCGGAGACGATGTCGACGGTGACGAGTTCGCCGATCGCGGGGCCGTTTTCGACGATCACCGACTGGAGCCAGGGCGACTTGCCGATCCGCTGGCCGGGCAGCTTGCCGTCGCGCTCGATCAGCACTTCGCAGCGCTTGCCGACGGTCGCGGCGTTGAAGCGGGACTGCTGTTCGTTGAGCAGCGCCTGCAGCCGCTGGAGCCGCTCGTCCATCACCTCGATCGCGACCTGATCGCCCATCGTCGCGGCCGGAGTGCCGGGGCGGGGCGAATATTTGAAGCTGAACGCCTGCGCATGATCGACCGCGCGGACGATATCGAGCGTCGCTTCGAAATCGGCGTCGGTCTCGCCGGGGAAGCCGACGATGAAGTCGCCCGAAATCGCGATATCGGGGCGCGCCACGCGGACGCGTTCGATCAGCTTCAGATAGCCGGCGGCATCGTGGCTGCGGTTCATCGCCTTCAGGATCCGATCCGATCCCGCCTGCACCGGCAGGTGGAGGAAGGGCATCAGCTTGGGGATGTCGCGGTGCGCGGCGATCAGCCCGTCGGCCATGTCGTTGGGATGGCTGGTGGTATAGCGGATTCGCGCGAGCGCCGGGATCGTGGCCAGCGCCTCGATCAGGTCGTGCAGGCCACGCCCGCTGTCATCGCTCCACGCGTTGACGTTCTGGCCGAGCAGGGTGATCTCGCGCGCGCCGGCATCGACCAGCGCCTTCGCCTCATCGACGATCTGGCCCCACGGGCGCGAGATTTCGGCGCCGCGCGTATAGGGGACGACGCAATAGGTGCAGAATTTGTCGCAACCCTCCTGCACGGTCAGGAAGGCGGCCGGCCCCTGCTTGCGACGCTTGGGCAGCGCATCGAACTTCGATGCGGCGGGCATGTCGGTATCGAGCGCGCGGATGCCTGACGCCGCCTTGGCTACTAGATCGGGCAGGTTGTGATAGGCCTGCGGGCCGACGACGATGTCGACCGCGGGCGCACGTACGCCGATCTCGGCGCCTTCGGCCTGCGCAACGCAGCCCGCGACCGCGATCATCGGCTTGGCGCGGTCATTCTTCCTGGCATTCTTGGTCAGCCGGCCAATATCCGAATAGACCTTCTCGGCGGCCTTTTCGCGGATGTGGCAGGTGTTGAGGACGACCAGATCGGCCTCCTCCGCGCTCGCGGCGGCGGTGAGGCCGTCGGCCTCGAGCAGCTCGGCCATGCGCGTGCCGTCATAGGCGTTCATCTGACAGCCGAACGACTTGACGTGATAGCTTTTGGGCCGGGTGTTTGGGGCGTCGGGATTCATCGGCGCGCCATAGCGGAAAGTGGCGGCGGGTTTAAGCCCTGCTCAGCGCCTCTGCGATCGCCGCCTGCGCGGCTGCGGCCAGCGCCTTGCGGTCGTCGATCGGGGGCAGGGGCGGCAGGAAACGGATGGTGGCGCGGATGCGGCCGGGGCGGCCGATGACGCGCGCGGCATTGGCGCCCATCGATTCGCCGTCGGGCCACGCAATGTCGGTGGTGGCATCGCCGTAATCGATTGCGACCGGTTGCACGACCACGCCCGGCGGCGGGGGCGTGACGGTGGCGAGCAAGGCCGGACGGAAGGGCAGGAGGGTGCGGCCGTCGCCGGTGGTCCCTTCGGGGAACAGCACGACGGGGCGCCCTTCGATCAAAGCGGCGCTCAACTGATCGGCCTGTCCGCGCACCGCGCGCTTGCTCTGGCGTTCGACGAGGACGGTGTCGCCGATTCGCGCGATCAGGCTGATGACCGGCCAGTCGGCGACCTCGGCTTTCGACACGAAGCGCGCGCCGGCGGCCCCGCCGATCGCGAGGATATCGAGCCAGCTGACATGGTTGGCGACGAGCAGGACGTTGCGGGAAACGGGCGTACCTTCGATCCGCAGATCGAGGCCGAAGATGCGGCCGGCAGTGCGCAGGAAGGTGCGCTTCCACCAATGGCCGGGGCCGAACAGGCGGGCGACGCCATAGCCCCCAAGGCAGACGAGCAGCAGGCCGAGCACGCGCCCGACCCGCCAGCCCGTCCGCACTTTACGGCTCACTTCGTGCGAGCGGTCGAGACCCCGTAGAGTTCGAGGCGGTGATCGACGAGGCGGAAGCCGAGTTTGTCGGCGATCTTGCGCTGCAATTCTTCGAGTTCGGGATCGGTGAACTCGATGACATTGCCGGTTTCGACGTCGATCAGGTGATCGTGATGGGTTTCGGCGGCCGCCTCGTAACGGGCGCGGCCATCGCCGAAATCGTGGCGTTCGAGGATGCCCGCATCTTCGAACAGGCGGACGGTGCGATAGACGGTGGCGATCGAGATACCCGGATCGATCGCCGACGCGCGCTCATGGAGCAGTTCCACGTCGGGATGATCCTCTGCGTCCGAAAGCACGCGCGCGATGACGCGGCGCTGCTCGGTGATGCGGAGACCCTTCTCGGCGCAAAGCGCTTCGATATCGATTTTGCGATTCATGCGACCCCTTGGCGCGGGAGGTTTGCGATGCAGCAAGAGTTAGGCGCTTTTCGCGCGAAACGAAAGACTGGCGGGAATAAGAAAATCTGGCGGAAAAACGAAAACGGGGGCGAGGCCCTGCGGCCGCCCCCGTCCCGCGTTCGTTCCGAGACGATCAGCGCGTGCGGCGCTTCGTGCCCAGACCGATCTTCTTGGCGAGCGAGCGGCGCTGCTCGGCATAGTTCGGCGCGACCATCGGATAGTCGGCCGGCAGGTTCCACTTGGCGCGATACTGCTCGGGGGTGAGCTGGTAATGCGTCATCAGGTGGCGCTTGAGCATCTTGAGCTTCTTACCGTCCTCAAGACACACGATGTAATCGGGGCGGATCGAGGCGCGGACCGACACGGCCGGCTCCTGCTTCACTTCCGGCTCGACCAGATCGTCACCAAGGCCTGCGAGGGCGTTGTGAACGTTCTGAATCAGAAGCGGAAGATCAGAAACCGAGACGCTGTTGTTGCTGACATGCGCAGATACGATATCGGCCGTGAGGGCGATCAAGGTTTCGTTCTGGGCGTTATTATCGTTCATTGGCGGACCCTTTATTGTAAATAAGGATTAACTTGGTCACTACTTGGCCGGGGAAGCCAAGGGCGGCCTGTGCGCCTTTTTACACTCCAATGCAACAAGCTTCTTTCAAGGATGTAAGTCCATTGGAGAATCGAGCGGACAGGACAAGGTCAAGGCATCGAAAGCCTCGCCATCAGCGCCGCGATAATATCCTACTCTACGGCCCGCCAAGCTGAACCCCGCATTTACGTAGAGGAAATACGCGGGATTATTGTCCCGAACTTCAAGATGAACATGTGCTGCGCCACGCGCCAGTGACAATTGCCGAACGGCGTCGATCAGTCGACGAGCAGTCCCTTGCCTGCGGTGAGTCGTTGCCACCGCCAGCAGCAACAGCTCGACTTCATCGACAATCTGACGATTGAGCGCGAATCCGACCGGTTTTCCGCCAATTCTTGCGATCAGCAGGAAGGTGCCCGGCAGCGACATCATCGACAGGCACTGGCCGGTATTCCACGCTTCGCCGAAGCGCGGATCGAACGCGTCGTTCATCACCGCCATGACATCCTCGATATCGGCCGTCGTGCCTTCGCGGATGGTGAGATCGGTCATGCTGGCAGCTTCGCGTCGGCATCGCGGCCGTAAATCGGTTGGGGTGCCAAGGCGGCGAGCGCGGCGGGCAGGCGCCACGCCTCGGCGGCATTGGGCAGCAGTTCGATGGCGCGGCCGCTCCCCCGCGCGGCGACGAGCGCCTCGGCGCCCGATCCGAAGATCGTTTCTTCGCTGATCCGCGTCGCGGCGTCAGCGGGGAGGAGAGAGGCGAGATCGCCGATCGGGGCGATCGGATCGTGGGCGTAGCGTTGGACGAACAATTCGCCATGCCCGCCGGTCATCGCGATCGCGACGGTTTCGGCGTCGGTGTCTGCCATTGCGGCGAGCAGGGCGGTGGCCGAATAGCCGTGAACCGGCACGCCCCAGCCAAGGCCCAACGCGCGGGCGGTGGCCAGGCCGACGCGGACGCCGGTAAAGCTGCCTGGCCCGCAATCGACCAGGATCGCATCCGCCCGCCCGCCATCGGGGAGCTCTGCGATCATCGGCATCAGCCGTTCGGCATGGCCACGGCCCACCTGCTCATAGGTCGCCGCCAGAACGGCATCGCCGTCGAGCAGCGCCACCGAGCAGGCGGCGGTGGCGGTGTCGATCACCAGCCGTCGTGTGACGCCTCCCTGCGCCATCAGGCGATCTTGTTGAACTCCGCAAAGTCGGGACGGGGCAGGCGATCGAAGATCGTCGAGGCGTCGCCATGCCCGATTGTGCAGATGAAGTTCGATTTATAGCTGGTGCCCGCGAAGAAAGCCGCGTCGACCGCATCATTGTCGAAGCCCGACATCGGGCCGGTATCGAGGCCGATCGCGCGCGCGGCGATGATCAGATAGGCGCCCTGCAGCGAGCTGTTGCGGAAGGCGGTGTCGGCGATCGACTTGTCATTGCCCGCGAACCAGGGGCGGACATCGTCGTGCGGAAACAGCTTGTGGCCCTGTTCGTAAAATTCCAGGTCCATGCCGATGATCGCGGTGACGGGCGCGCTGCGCACCTTGCCCGCATTGCCGGCGGAGACGAGACCGGCGAGCTTTTCCTTCGCGGCGTCGGTCTTCACCCAGATGATGCGCGCGGGGAGCAGGTTGGCCGAAGTCGGGCCGAACTTCATAATCTCCCAGATGGCGTGCAGTTCTTCGTCGCTGACCGGCTGATCGGTGTAGCCGTTATAGCTGCGCGCCGTGCGGAAGATCTGATCGAGCGCGTCGTCGGAAAGCTTGGCCATGTAATCCCCCTCTAATTCGTATCGATCAGGCTGCGCGAACCTCGGTCACTTCGGGCACATAGTGCTTGAGCAGGGTTTCTATGCCCTGCTTGAGTGTCGCGGTCGACGACGGGCAGCCCGAGCAGGCGCCGTGCATCGCCAGATAGACGGTGCCCCGATCGAACCCGCGATAGACGATGTCGCCGCCATCCTTGGCTACCGCCGGGCGGACGCGCGTGTCGATCAGATCCTTGATCTGCGCAACGATCTCCGCATCCTCGGGATTCTCGGCGAAATCGGGGGTGTCGTCGATCGCGATGCCTGCCGCCGATCCCGGCGTGAACAGGGGCGCTTCCGACGCGAAATGATCGAGCAGGACGCCCAGAACCTGCGGCTTCAGGTCGCGCCATTCGACGCCGGGCGCCGCCGTGACCGACACGAAATCGCTGCCGAAGAACACGCCTTCGACATCGCCCAGCCCGAACAGGGCGTTGGCGAGCGGAGAGGCTTCGGCCTCCTCCGGATCGGCGAAATCGCGCGTACCGGCGGACATCACGGTGCGTCCGGGGACAAACTTGAGCGTGGCCGGGTTGGGCGTCGGTTCGGTTTCGATCAGCATGGTCGTCATTTGGGGGCTGTCGCCCGCAGGATCAAGAAAATCCTCCGATCAGCCCCGATATGCCCGCTTTGGGCGTTCGACATTGGCAAAGCATCAAGAAAATTGTCATAGCGGAAGCCTGTACGACGACGGTTGAGGGCGCGATCGACGGCTCATGTTCTATTGGAAGAGCGCCATCGTCCTCGTCGGCATCGTCGTGCTGCTCTATCCGGTGGCAATGGCGATGGCCCGTTCCAACTGGGAACGGATGCAGACGCAAAAGCTGATGCTGGCGGCGGCGGCGATTTCGTGCCTGACGGTCAGCGCGGTTCCGATCCTGGTCACGCCGATCCTGTTCGCGATCATGCTGTTGCTGTGCATCGATCATCGCGCACCGGCCAGCGCCCCCTTCCTGATGTTCATCGTGTGGACGCCGATGGCGTCGGGCCTGCTCGAACTGGTCGGCCTCTATCTGATGCCGCTGACCCCGCCTTTGGTGTTCGGCGCGACGATGGTAGTCGCCTTCGCGCTCAATCCGCGCGTCAAGCTGCGGCCGGGTGTCCACCGAACGGACGTCTATCTGGCGATGTTCCTCACCGCCTTCTGGATCTGCGTGTCTTTGCGCGACGGGATCACGATCGCGATGCGCAACGCCTTCATCTACGCCGTGCCTTATGGCCTCGCTTATTGGGGCGTATCGCGCACGCGGATCGAACGGCCCGAACTGGCGCTGCGCTGGCTGGTGATCGGGGCGGCGATGGCGGGCGTCGTCTGCCTGTTCGAAACGATCCGCAGCTGGCCGCTCTACAGCGGGCTCTACGCGATCAAGCGGGCGAACAACCTCGTCCAGTATAACGACATGATGCTGCTGCGCGCGGGCGTGCTGCGATCGTCCGGCCCGTTCGTCCATCCGCTGGTCGGCAGCGTGGTGTTCGGCATGGCGGGCGTGGCAGCGGCGGGGCTGGCGGCGCTACGGGGCCTGCGCTGGCCGATCGTGCTGCTGGGCGCCGCGATCGTGATCGGCATGCTGGTGACGGTGTCGCGCAGCGGCCTCGTCGCGCTGGTCGTCGGGCTGATCGCATTGCTGGCGCTGCGCGGGCGGCCGCTGACGGCGCTGGGTTTCCTCGGGCTGGGGCTGGCGGGCTTCTTTCTGCTGCAGTTCATATCGGGCAGCGACGGTTCGTCGACCGCCGCCTATCGCTTCACGATGCTCAGCGGCATTCCCGCGACGCTGGGAAGCCGGCTGATCCTGGGCTATCGCGAGGCGATCGGCCTCGGCCTGCTCGATGCCTTCATGCAGGGGCAGGGGCTGGTCGACCTGGTGAACGTCTATCTGGCGATCGCGGTGGTGGGCGGGCTGGTGTCGCTGCTGCCCTATGTCGTGTTCCTGTTCAGCAGCTTTGGCCAGTATCGCGCATTGCGCCGCGCCAAGCCGACGCACGAGCAGCTGGTGGTCGGGCAGACCTGCGTCGCGATGCAGATCGGCTATATGGTCGCCGCCGCCTTCCTGGGCGCGTGGAGCACGCCGATGTTGCTGTCGATGCTGTGCGCGGCTTTGCTGGTGGCGCTGCGCACCGAGGCTGAACAGGCTCCGAAACGCGCTGCGGCGGCGGCCCGCCAGGCGACACGGCAACAGGATCCGTTCCTGCTGCCGGCGCTTCAGTGACGGCAAAATTATCCGCAGGACCGGCGGCGCTCGCGAACCGCCTGGTCGCGCAGGTGCTGGGCGTCGTGCGCGGGCGATCGGGCGGCGTGATGCTGATGTTCACCGCGGCGACCCTGCTGCTGCGGCTGGCGAGCAATGCGACGCTGACGCGCATCCTGCCGCCTTATGTGTTCGGCGTGATGGGGGTGATCGCGTCGGCGATGGTGATCCTCACCATGTTGTCCGACCTTGGCTATGCCAGCTTCGTGATCCGCCACGAACGCGGCGACGATCCGCGCTTCATCGATGTGACGTGGACGATCCGGCTGGGCCAGTCGGTGCTGCAGGCGATCGCGATGGCGCTGCTCGCCACGCCCTTCGCCGCGATGCTGGGCAAGGCGTGGCTGGCGCATCCGATCGCGATCTGCGCGCCGGTGTTCGTGCTGAACGCCTTGTGCCCGATGTCGCTGCTGGTCGCGCAACGGCACGGGCGGGTGCGGATGGTGGGCGCGATCGAACTGGGCGCGCTGATCGTCCAGATCGGGCTGAACGTCGGCCTCGCATCCTTCTACATGGATTATCGCGCGCTGATCGTCGGGCTCTATGCGGGCGCGCTGGCGCGGATCGGGCTGGCGATGATCCTGCTGCGGCCGATGCCGCGATTGAGCTTCGAACGCGCGCTGGCGACCGAATTCTTCGGCTTCTCGCGGATCATCATGGTCTCCAGCATCCTGACCCTGCTGATCACGCAGGCGGATAAGGTGCTGTTCGCCCGGCTGTTCCCGATGCCGACCTTCGCGGTCTATGCGATGGCGACCAATCTGGCGCTGTCGACCCAGCCGTTCGGGCGCAACTACGTCCAGAACTACTTCTTCCCATTGGTGTCGCGCGTGTGGCGCGAGGCGCCGGATACGATCGCGCACACTTTCTATCGCGGGCGGGGGCGCGCCTATCGGTTGCTGTTCGCGGGGTTCGGCTTTGCGACGGGGCTGGCGCCGGTGATGTTCGCGATCCTGTTCGACTGGCGATACGAATATGGCTGGGTGTTCATGTCGGTGCTGATGGTGCGCGGCGCGCTCGATCTCGACAGTTTCATCGGCAGCCAGACGTTGATGGCGATGGGCTTCACCGCGACGACGCTGCACGCCAATATCCTGCGGCTGATCCTGTTCGGGGCGGCGGTGGCGGGACTGTTCCAGCCGCTCGGGCCGATCGCGCTGCCACTGGCGCTGGCCATCGCGGAAGGCGGGGCGGCTCTCTATATCGGCTGGCTGCTGCACCGGCGCGGCATCTTCAAACCGCGGCTGCACGCGGTCTATGCGGTCATTTTTGTGGCGGCATTCGTGGCCGGCGGCGCTATCAGCATGGTCGCTGCTCCGGGCAAGACGATCGAAGGTCTCGCGCGGATGGGGCGGTGAACGGCAGGAGACGGACCCAGTGAATCGTTCGGAACGTGGCGCCCTGTTGCTATTCGCGGCGGCGATCGTGGCGGTGCTGGCGGTCGGATCGACCATCTGGTCGACCGTGGCGCGCGCGCAGGGCGTGCCGCCGACGCGGCTGGGTATCAACCTGAACTCGCCCGCCTTCTGGATGGAGTCGCGATCCTACACCAACCTCGCCGTCTATGCGCATCCCAACACCCAGTTGCCGGGCCAGGGTTACAAGAAGATCGAGCCGCAGCAGGTCGGCCCCGGCGGCTGGCCGTCCAAATTGCCCGCGGGCGCGACCGCGACGGTGGACCTGTTCTACCCGCTGGACGCCAAGCCGGGGCAGGTGGTTCGCTGCACATGGCAGGGGCAGGCCAAAGCCTGGGCGGCCGACGACATCCGCATGCTGACGAGCGGCCCGAACATGTTCGAGTTCGCCTTCACCCGCGAAGGCCGCAACGCCATTCGCGGCACCACGGCCAAGCCGCCGCGCGCGACGATGTGGTTCGGCGATGTGGTCGATACCGTCAGCGACGTCGATTGCCGCGAGGCGGATCGCCCGCGCGATCAGGTGTTCGATCCCGCCTTCGTCCGCTCGCTCGCGCCCTTCCGGGTCGTGCGCTTCATGGAATGGATGAACGTCAACGGACAACGCCCGTTCAGCGCCGCGAACGACGCCGGGTCGACTATGCCGCGCAACTATATGAACAGCGCGACGGTGCGCGACATGATGGCGTTGGTGCGGCAGGCCAATGTCGATCCGTGGTTCGCGCTGCCTTATGATTCCACCGACGATTATATCCGCAGCTTCGCGCAGAGGGTGCACGATACGCTGCCACCGGGCCGCACCGTCTATGTCGAGATCGGCAACGAGGCGTGGCATGGCGGCTTCTTCACCGGGCAGCGCGCGATGGCGGACGGCAAGGCGGCCGGGCTGGGGCGTTACCCCTATGAAGGCCAACTGATGCAATATGCCCTGCGCGCCAAGCGCCTGGCGAGCATTTGGAGCCGCGTTTTCGCCGATCGGCCGCGCGATCTGGTGCGCGTCTATTCGGGTAATCTCAATTATCTCCAGTCGCTGGAGATCATCGAGCAGAACGATGTCGCGCCGTCGATCGATGCGATCGCGGTCGCGCCCTATTTCGGGGAGAAGGTGTTCCCGAAGGATCCCAAATTGCCGCGCCCCGGCATCGATCAGGCGTTCGTGCAGCTCGACAAGGAAGTCGACGCCACGGTCGCGCAGATCGGCAAGGCGAAGGCGGTGGCCGATCGGCTGGGCAAAAGGCTCATCGCCTATGAAGGCGGGGCGCATCTGCTGATCGCCTATGACGTGCCGTTGCTCGACCGGATGAACCACGATCCGCGCATGGCCGATGCCTATACCAAGCTGCTGACCGGATGGGCGCGCGAGGCGGGGGACGTGTTCGCGATCTACAGCCTGGTCGGCGGATCGGGTGCGCAGGGCGGCTTCGGCCTGCGCGACTATGATGGCGCGCCGCTATCCGAATCGCCCAAGGCGCGCGCGGTCGAGGCGTTCGCCAAGAGCCACGCGCCGGGCAAGTAACGTTCAGCGCTGCTTGAGCAGCAGGATTTCGGGCGTCACCGCGCGCACGGCATAGTCGCGATTGGCGAGTGTCAGGAAGATGTCGACCGCCGGCCTGGTCCGGTCGCCGGTCAGCGGCAGGCGATCGGGGTGGCCGGGCATCTGATCGCGATCGATGATGATGAACACGGGCGCACGCGCGCCCAGTTCGCGCCGGAAATTGGCGATCCACGGCGCGAAGTGATGATCGCCGGCGGGCAGGCGGGCGATGAGCTGCGAATTGATATAGCGGCTCGCCGACAGCCGTTCGCTCAGCACCGCGACGTCGTAACGGCGGCCCCATTGCAGGATCGGATCGTCCGACCGGCTTTCGGCGCGGATGATCTGCGCGATCGTGAGCCGATCGATCTCCGCCTGCGACCGGGGCGGATCCCAGGCGAGGAGCGGGCGGACGGCGCGCGCCGCGCTGCCGGCCGCCAATCCGCCGCCCGCGACGATCAGCAGCGCGACGAGCGCCGCTTTCCGGCCGCCGCGTGCATCGGGCAGGCGGCTCCACCCCGCATCGATCCCCGCCGCCGCTGAGAGCAGCATCAGCGGGACGAGGCCGCTCAGATGATAGGGGAAGCCCTTGTTCTGGACGAAGAAGGAGGCGATCACGGTCAGGATCAGCGCTGCGAGCGTCAGTCCGAAGCGGCCGCGCCGCGCGCTATCCATCCCCCACAAGACCGCGCCGCCGATCGCGACCGCCAGCGGCCAGCGCCAATGGCTGAGGACGATCGTGACGAAATCGCCTACCAGCCGCATCCGGCTCGCCTCGACCTGATAGACGGTGGCGGGAAACAGCACCGCCTGTTCATACCAGTCGCCGATCGTGCCGAGCTGCAGCCCGGCCATCAGGAAGGCGAAGGCGACGACGATGCCGCCTGCGATCAGCCCCGCGGTCATGCGCAGGCGGAAGCCCGCCGGGGCCGCGCGCAGATCGATCAGCCATAGCGGAAGGGCCGCGAACAAATAGGTCGGGCGGATGAAGGTGGCGATCATCCCGACCAGGCCGGCCAGCCCGCGCCGCGCGGGGCTGGGGCGGTCGATCGAGATCGCGGCGGCGAGGATCAACAGGTGCATCGCCGTGATGTCGCGATGCCCCGATATCCACGCGCCCGACGTCGCATAGAGGATCGGATAGGTCGCCAGCACGATCCACGGCGCGCGTGCAAAGCCGCACCGCCGCAGCAGCCACGCCATCGCCGCCAGCCCGATCGGCATCAGCACCGCCATGTCGAACACGCGGAAGGCCCAGGGATTAACCCCGAACAGCGCCTGCGCGGCATCATGGTAGAGGAAGGGGATCGGCCAGCTGATGTCGAAGGCGTCGCGATAATACATGCCGCCATGCGCGCCGATGAAGGCGACATAGTCGAAGATCGCCTGATCGCTGGTCGGCCACAGGCGGTGGACGTGCCACAGCCCGATCGCATAGCCGATCAGGCCCAGCACGCCGCAGGCCAGTTTGAACGGATCGAGGTGCTTTGCGGGCTGTTCGGTCATGCGTCGCGGCTCGTGCGGGTCCAGCGGCGCTCGCGGCCGAGCAGGGTGCCCGCATAGATGGGCAGCTTCCACAGGATGTAGAACGGGATCTTGAGCAGCGTGCCCGCCCGCATCTGCGCGCGGCCATAAAGCGCCCACGCGGCGAGGATCAGCAGCGCGGTGACGCCGGCCAGCCCCGCGAGGACCGCGGCGGCGACGGGGGCGAGCAGGCTGACGATCGCGATCCCCGCCGCATCGAGCAGCACGAGCAAAGCGAGCGGGGGAATGAGCATGTCGAGCGCAAGCAGGGTCGTGCCGCGCTGCGAGCTGAACAGCAGGCGCGGCGCCATCCGCCATGCGGCGGCGAGCGATCCCTGTTCCCAGCGGCGACGCTGTTCGCGCGTCCCCGCCTCACCCGCGGGATCGGACCAGACGCGGATGCCCGGCGCGTGGCGCGGCGGCGCGCCCATCAGGGTGAGTTCGGCGCCCAGCACCAGATCCTCGACCGTCTCCCCGGTCGCCAGCCTTGCGGCGGCGAAGATGCGCCACGGAAAGGCCATGCCGCTGCCGGTCAGCACCACCGGCGCACGCAGCCGCCTCAGCCCGCGCAGGCGCAGCGAATTGCGCACCAGCATCGCGAAGCCCGATAGCTGCACCATCGGCCCGGCATCGGCGCGCGGGGTCATCAGATAGGTCGCCTGCACCGGGCGGCGGCGATGATGCGCGATGGCGGCAAGCCGTTCGACCCCCGCGCCCTCGACCCGGCAATCGGCATCGACCACGACCACCGCGTGCGGCGGATCGGTGGCCAGATGATCGCGCGCGAAGGCGAGCGCATGGCCTTTGCCGGGGCGGGCGGGATCGTCGCGTTCGATCACTTCGGCCCCCGAAGCGCGGGCGATACGGGCGGTATCGTCACGGCAATTGTCGGCGACCACGATCAGCCGCGCCTGCACCGGCAGCGCCTGCCGCAGATCGGCCAGGACCGGGCCGATGCCCGCCGCCTCGTCATGCGCCGGCACGATCACCGCGAAGCGCCCCTGCCAGATCGGCGCGATCGATCGACGCGGCGGCAGCAGGCCCAGCGCCAGTTCGACCGCGAAGGTCAGCGTGGGGATGGCCAGCAGCAGCGCGATCGCCGATCCGGCGAGCAGGGCGATCATGCCGCGTCCTTATATTCGATCAAGGTCGCGCGCCGGCCGCTCGCCCGTTCCCACATATAGCGGAGCATGCCGGTCGCCTCGGCGAACTTGCCGATCGTCAGGAAGGCGGCAAAGGCGAACGCCTTCGGCATCGGAAAGCGCAGTCCCTCGCGTAATGTCAGGCGCAGCGTCTGCGCGGCGAGGAGAAGCAGGATGGCAAGCGCGATCGTGCGCGCGGTTTCGGCATTGCCCAGCAGGCCGAGCAGGGCGGCGAGGATCAGGCCCGCGACCGGCAACATGCCCCACACGGCAATCCGGCGGCGGGCAGCGCGATAGGGGTGGGCTTCGGGCGCTTTGCCGTGGCGTGCGGCGAGTTCGGCGAAGGCGTGGCCCGCGCGCGCGGTGCGCCGCCACCATTGGCCGAAGCGCGTGATCGCGGCGTCGTGCAGCGTCATTTCGGCATCGATGCACAGGATCTGCCAGCCGGCGCGGCGCAGGCGGATGCACAGATCGGGCTCCTCGCCCGCGATCATGTCCGCGCTATAGCCGTTCGCGGCGCTAATCGCCTTGTGGCGAAACAAAGCGTCCCCGCCGCACGCGCCCGCCGGGCCGGGGGGCACCGCCCATTCGACGTCGCACAGCCAGTTGTAGATCGATCGATCGGGAAAGCGTTCGCGTCGCCGCCCGAACATGACCGCAAGCGCGGGATCAGCGGCCATCGCTGCAGTCGCCCGATCGATCCAGCCAGGCTGCAATTCGCAGTCGCCATCGATCATCTGGACATGATCGACGGCGATTCCATCCTGCGCAAGCCGGGCGAGCCCCGCATTGCGCGCCCGTGCGGCGGTGAAGGGCAGGGTGGTATCGAGCCTAACGACCGTCGCGCCCATCGCCTCGGCCAGCGCGACGCTGCCGTCGCTCGATCCGCTGTCGACATAGACGACCGAGCAGTCGCCACCGATCGAACGCAGGCAGCGCTCCAGGCGCTCACCTTCGTTACGGCCGATCACGATCAGTGCGGTCGTTGCATCCCCCATACAGAAACGACACTAGCCGATCCCTTCGTTCAAGACGACGGGCAAGTTGGAGGGCCTCGGCTTGATCGTTACCACTTTAGTCCGTAATCGATTTCCTTGAGGAAACGCGGGATCGGGGGGTCACGCGGCAGAGTGTGTTTGTGGCGAGGGTCATCACGGCGATCGCATCGTATCGCAGCGAAATCGTTCGCGCTTTCGCCAGTCCGCTGGCGCGCGGCCCGCTGATGGCGGCGCTGGCGGCTTCGATCATGCTCGCGGGCTGCGGTTCGGGCACCGAGCGCGCGACCAAGGCGGTCGCCCGGTTCGACGCCGCTTATGCCAAGCGCAACTATTGGGTCGCCCGGCTGGAGATCAATCGCGCGCTGCGGCTTGAGGATGACGTTCCCGAATATTGGAACCGGCTGGGCCGCGTCGAACTCGCGCTCGGCCAATATCTGAACGCCTATACCGCATACAAGAACGCGCTGATGCTCGATCCGCGTAACATCGAGGCGGTGCAGGCGGTGGCCGAACTGTCCTTTTCCGGCGGATCGCAGGACGACGCGCTGAAATATGCCGATCAGATGCTGGCGCGCGAACCGCGCAACCTGCGCATGCTGGCGGTCAAGGGCTCGGTCGCGCTCGACCGCAAGCAATATGACGATGCGCGCGGCATCGCCGAAAAGATGCTGGCGATCGATCCGACCAACGAAAATGCGACGATCCTGCTCGCGCGCGTCACTTATGCGTCGGGCGACAAGGACAAGGCGATCGCTTTGCTCGAAGAATCGCTGAAGACGCAGGGGGACAGCATCCCCCGGCTGGTCGCGCTGCTCGACATGTATCGCGCGAAGGACGATTTCGCGCCGATCGAGGCGACCTATCAGCGGCTGTTCCGTCTGCGCCCCGACGATGTCGACATCACGCTCGAATATGCGCGCAACATGTACGAATATCGGCGCGGCGATCTGGCGGCGCCCGTGCTGGCCCGCCTGCTGCGCGCCAAGGCGGACGATCCCCGGATCGAGCAGCGCGTCGTCGATCTGTGGACGTCGATGGGTGACGTCGTCGACATCGATCAGCTGCGCGGGCTGGCGGCGTCGGCGGGGCCGGAACTGCGCATCACGCTGGGGCGGCTCGCGATCGAGCAGAAACGCTATCAGCAGGCGATCGACATCGTGACGCCACTGACTGGCGCAGGGCCGGTCGGCCCCGCCAATGTCGAGGCGCGGGCGGTGCTGGCCGGGGCTTATGCCGGACTGGGGCAGATCGGCCGCGCCAAGCCGATGGTCGACGAAATTCTGAAGTTCGACGGCACAAATCCCCGCGCGCTGCTCGTGCGGGTGCAGATCGATCTGGCGCAGAAGCGGTTCGACGATGCGCTGAAGGATGCGCAGGCGATCGTCGCCAAAATGCCGCAGGATTCGGGCGGGCGCATCATGCTGGCGCGCGTCTATGATGCGCGCGGCGACAAGACGATGGCCGAGACGCATTATGCCCGCGCGCTGGCCGAAATCAGCGGCGCGTTCGACGCGCTGGCCGCCTATGTCCACTGGTTGAAGGCGAATGGGCAGGATGCCCGCGCACTCGATGTCGCGCGGATGTTCACGCGGCAGAATGTGAACATGACCGCCGGCTGGGCGCTGCGCGGGCGGCTGTGCATGGCGGCGCGTGACGCCAATTGCCTGCAATCGGTGATCGAGGGGCTGGAGCGGCTGCGCGGGACGGAGAAGATGCGCGCCGATCTGCAGGCCGATCTTGATACGCTTCCCAAGCCTCCGCCATTGACTGTCATGCTCACGCCCGATCAGGGCGCGGCCGATTTCGCCCCGCCCGGCACCGCGGTTCCGCCGCCGCCGACATCGGGGGGGACGCCGTGATGCTGCGGCCGCAGGCTCCCGTCGCCGGCTGGGCGCGCCGATACCGGTTGACCCAGGCCGTCGTCACCACGATGGTGGTGGCGGCCGATCTGATCGCGCTGGTGGCGGGCACCTTGCTTGCCTTCTGGCTGGCGCCGAAGCTGACGGGCTTTGCCGAACCTATCTATCCCTATGGCTGGGTCGCGGTGCTGATCTCGGCCAACTTCTTCCTGCTCCGCCTCGCCCGCCGGTCCTACGATCGGCCGATGGGGCGCGGGCAGGACAGCGATCAGGGCGTGGTCTATGCCTTTCTGGTCGCGGCGTTGATGGTGGGGGGAACGACCTGGTCGTTCGATCCCGCCCCGCATTTCCCGACCGCGCTCGCCGCCGGCTATATCGCCGGCTGCACCCTGTTCCTGTTCACCAGCCGCTATGCGGTGCGGCAGATCGTCTGGCAGCTGGTCCAGGCGGGCAAGCTGGGTCAGCGGATCATCATCTACGGCGCGGAGACCGAGACGGCCGAACGCGCGATCCGCCTGCTCGAACTCGAACGGCTCCCCTATTTGTCGGTGGTGGGCATCGCCGACGCGCGCACCTCGCGCGTGCCGGCGGAGGCGCCGTGGGGCCTGCCGCATTATGCGGGGATGGAGGAGCTTCGCTACCGTCTCGGCCGGGGCGATATCGACATGGTGCTGATCGCGCTGCCCAATATCAGCCAGGGTCGGCTCGACGAATTGACCGAGGCGCTTCAGTCGATCTCGGTCGATGTGTGCCTGATGCCGCGCGAGGCGATGGACCTGTCCAGCCAGTACAATGTCCGCTTCATCGGATCGTTGCCGCTGTTTGCCTTATGGCAGCGCCCGATCCGCGAATGGGGCGTGATGGTGAAGGCGCTGGAGGATCGTACGCTGGCGGCGGCGGGGCTGATCATCCTGTCGCCGGTGATGATCGTCACCGCGATCCTGATCAAGCTGTCGAGTCCGGGGCCGATCCTGTTCCGGCAGCAGCGCTTCGGCTTCAACAATGTGAAGATCGAGGTGCTCAAGTTCCGGTCGATGCGGACTGAGCTGCAGGATCCTACGGGCACGGACCGCACCGTGCGCGGCGATCCGCGCGTCACCTGGATCGGGCGGATCATCCGGCGGCTGAGCATCGATGAACTGCCGCAGCTGATCAACGTGATGCGCGGCGAAATGTCGCTGGTCGGCCCGCGCCCGCACGCGACCACGATGATGGTCGGCGACGATTATTATTTCGATGCGGTGCGCCACTATACCGCGCGCCACCGGGTCAAACCCGGCATTACCGGGCTGGCCCAGGTGCGCGGGCTACGGGGCGAAATCGACAGCGTCGAACGCGCCAAGAGGCGCGTCGAGCTGGATTTCTATTATATCGAGAATTGGTCCCTGATGCTGGACATCCGCATCATCCTGGAAACCATCTTCAAGATCTGGCGCGACCCAGACGCTTATTGAGGATGCTGCTCCCCGGCCTTCGCCGGGGATCAGGCATGTGTTCTTACTGAGCCGGGGGCGTCGCGGCCGGCGGGGTGGTGCCGGGGGCGGCCGGCGCATCGACCGCAGGGGTCGGTGCGGGCAGCGTGCCCGGCGCGGCGCCGACCGGCTGGCCGGTGGCGATGGGATCGTCGGGAACCTCGGGCTTGTCGACCGGCATCGCCTTGCGTGCTTCGGCCTGCTTCTTGGGTTCGAAGCCCGACTGATACTGGATCTCGGCCTGCCCGCGCGCGCGCTCGATCTGGGCCTTGCTCTCGTTGAACAAGGCGCGGCGGCGCACCGCCTCGGTCGCAACGGCGCGCTGGACGTTGTTCGGGGTCGCGATCTGATCGCGGCCGACGATGACGCTGGCGACGAAGCTGCCGTTCGACGGCAGGACGAACGGCTCGCCCGCCGGCATCTGGTTGATCTTGCCCATCAGCTGCGGATCGAGACGGCCGGTGTCGATCACGCCGCGGCCACGGCGCGAGGCGAGGCCCATCTTCTGCAGGATTGCCGCAATATCGTCGAGCGAGTGGGCGTCACGCAGGTTCAGCAGCTGCTTGTTGTCCTTGGGCGCTTCGAACTGCAGCTGATCGAGCAGCAGGCGCTGGCGCTGGCCGAACATCGTGGGATTGTCCGCGATATACTGGGTCACGTCGCGATCGTCGGGCGCGGGCACGGTCTGCGCGACCTTCTGCCCCAGCATCGAGACGAGGAGATTTTCGTCGAGCCGGCGCTGCTGGCTGACATATTCGGGGGTCTTGTCGAGGCCCTGTTCCTTGGCTTTCTGAACCAGGAGCTTGCGGTCGATGATCCGTTCCAGAACCTGACGGCGCAGCATCGCGCGATCGATATTGTCGGGGATGTTCACCCCCGCCAGTTCGGCGTTGAGCTCAGCCATCGAGACTTCGTCGCCATTGACGACGGCCACGACCTGACCCTTCGGTTCCTTGCTGCACGCCGCCAGCGCCAGGGCTGCTGCCATCGTGGTGCCGAGCATGATCGCTTTCAGACGCACGCCGATATTCCCTTTCTTTCGAACTCTGCCCCCGGCGACTGCTACATGATTGCCCGCCGGGGCGACAAGCTTTAACCAACGACGCACAGATGGCAGCTAAGGTTTAACGCAGTGGAAACGCCCTACGACTGGATCACGGTCGCAATGTTCGCCGGGCTCGTGGTCCTGTTCATGCAGCGTTCCACCGCCGCCGCACCGCGGGATTCGCTGTGGCAATATCTGGTCGCCGCCGTCGGCTGCGCGGTCGCCAATTATTTCGGTAACCACGCGATCGAGGATAGCAGCATGCTCTATCACGCGATCGCAGTGGCGCTGATCGCCGCGACGATCGGGTTCGTTTTCGTCGTGCTGAAACCGCTCGACCGGGCTTAGGCCTTCTTCACCCCCGCATCGCCGAACAGGATGCGGCGCGCGACCGGCGACAGCTGGGTCTGCAATTCATTGACGAACTTTTCGAGCAGCATCATCGCGCGCTCGTCGGTGGGCGCGGCGGTCGAGATGCGGACGAGGACGCCGTCGGGCACGCGGCCCTTCAGATTCTCCTCCGCCACCGCCAGATGCTGCTGATACCAGCGTTCGGGAAAGGCATTCCCGATCCGGGTCCAATAGATCATCTGTTCGTGGCGCGTATTGCTGCGTGCGGCGATGAAGTGGGTCGGCACGGTCAGCCCGCCGCCCATGTCGATCGGCTTGATGTAGTTTTCGTCGAGCTGATAGCCGGCGGCCGGATAGCAGACCTCGGGCCGGTGGACCTGGAGCATCCCGTCCTGCTGGCCGCTATAGGCGATCAGCAGCATGATCGGCTCGCTGTTCGGCGCGCCATAATAGCGGGTGAGCAGCTTCGAATAGACCCCGGCCTTCAGCTGGTCCTCGGGCGGCAGGACGAGGCCGCCGACGCTTTCGAAGGTCCAGTCGCCGATCTTCGTCGGGATCAGCTTCTTCAGATCGGCGTTCGCGGGCGCCATGCGCAGCGGCTCGTCCGGGCGGCGCGAATTGGCGATCACGCTCGCCGCCGCGCAGACGCCGCCGACGATCATCGCGCGCCGGCTGATCAGCGGGGAGGGGGCGTCGCTCATGGTTTCGTGCGTCATGGCGTTGTCCGTCATGCCTGGCCCGCCTTCGCAAGCCGCCGCCGCAGCGGGCTTGCCAGCGCATCGACGCCGAAGATACCCAGCACCGAAAAGAGGAACAGCGTGATGCCCGAGAAATTGTGCAGGAAGCCCTGCGCGGCGGCATCGCCCAGATAATAGGTGATCAGGATCAGCCCGATCACGCGGATGAAGTTGGCGAGCACCGCCACCGGCACGATCGCGAGCATCAGCAGCAGCGCATAGCGCCAGTTCGCATTGTGGCGGACGTAGATGTAGAACAGGCCGATCGCCGACAGGCTGATCAGCGAGTTCAGCCCCGCACACGCCTGCGCGATCAGCAGGTCGTACTGGCCGATGCTGATCATCACGCCCGAACCCGCGATCGGATAACCGAACAGGTGCAAAAGATCGATCGACGCCTGCGAGATACCGATCTTCAAAGGTTGCGTGACCATCGCGACGACGGTGTCGGGCGGCGGGAAGATGAACAGCATGTAGAGGATCGGAAACCACATCAGCCGCAGCGCGCGCGCACCGATCAGGTAATAAGCGCCGGTCAGCAGGCTCGCATACATGCAGAAGCCTTCGACCTCGATCACGTTGATGATCCGGAAGACGGCATAGCTCGGCACGAAGACGAGTGCGGCGATCAGTGCGACGATCGGGTTGCCCGGCATCGCCAGCGCCTTCGCCTCGCTCCAGCGGCGGGCATAGAGCCACAGGCCGGTCGCCAGCACGATCGGGCCGTGCGCGCCCTGTTCGGTCGACCAGCTCTGTCGTGCGACATCGAACAGGGTGGGCACGGCAAGAATCAGCGCGCCGAGGATGAAGGGCCAAACGGGGCGCAGCCCGCGCAGGACGGGCGCCAGATCGCTCCATCCATAACGATTGTTTACATGTGCGTCCGCCATGCGTCCGCCTTGATCGTTCATGGTTTAGGAAGCCTTAACCGTGGATGTGTATAGCTTCAAAGCCCGTTGCTCCGCGGCTGGAAAGGGCTTCCAGCTTCCCCGTCAGCGTCCATAGCTGATCGGTTCGCGGCGGAACAGGCGTTAACCGTCGAGGTTTGCGGATTCGACGTTATCTGCTATGTTTCGGTCCGCGTAGATTGGCCGTTTCGGCCGCGTATTGGGGTTGTTGGAGATGTTGAAGGAAGCTGCAGCGTCCAAGGCGGCAAAGCTGCTGATGACCTGCGTTTGCCCGGTCGCGGGAACCACCGCGCTCAGCCTGGCTTCGCCCAAGGTCCGCGATGCGGTGCATAAGGCGACCCAGCCGCGCCAGTACGCCAAGCCCAAGACCCGCGTTCGCGCGCCCGGTTCCGAGGAAGAAGCCAGCCCCATGCAGATGGCGGCGGCGGAAGCGCCGTGCCCCACGGTGACGCCCTTCGCACTGTCGAACCTGCCCGAAACCTCGGTCCAGCCGCTTCAGGCCGCGCCGCAGCAGCTCGCCGAAGGGCCGAGCCCGGACGTGACCAACCCGATCCCGCTCACCCCGCGCATCTTCGTGCCGCCGGCCGGTGGCAATCCGGTCCCGCAGGGTCCGGGTGGCGTGCCCGAACCGGAAACCTGGGTACAGCTGGTGCTGGGCTTCGGCATCATCGGCGGCGTCGCGCGCGTCACCTATCGCCGCAACGGCGGCCAGCAGCGCCGCCAGGATCCGTTCGAGACCTGGGACGAAGCCAAGGCCGAGACGAAGGCGGGCTGATTTTCGTTGGTCACCCCGGCCTTGTGCCGGGGTCCACGCAGAGGCACGCGATGCCCTGCACATCCACACACAGCGCTATCGAGCAGGTGGACCCCGGCACAAGGCCGGGGTGACGGCCCCTCGCGCAATCAGACGGGGCCGGCCCCGTCAAAAGCCGACCCCGTCCTTCGCGGAAGCTCTGTCCGAACCTTAGAAGGGGCGTTCGCCCATCACGTTGCCGCCTTCATTGTAACGGCACACCAGGAAATCGTCGCGACGCCCGTGGGCAAGCGCGCAGCCGACCGCCTTGGTCGAACGCCAGGTAAGCTGCGTATAGTGGCCTACCTGTTCGAGATCGCCGTTGATCGCGTTGTTCGGGAAGATGCCCTGCTTGAAGTTCTTCCGTTCCGCGACCCACAGCCCGACCATCGAATCCGCGCCGTAATAGCCACGGGTGCCGGCCCACAGATTCTCGCCCTGCGGATCGGGGTCGAGCGGCTCGTCCGGCGAATGGACCAGATGGCCCACTTCGGTCAGGTGCTGCGCCCAGATCGCGGCGTCGCGCGCTAGATTGTTGTCCCAGCGCAGCGCAGGGATGCCCAGCGCCTCCCGTTCGCGATTATGACCCGCGAGAACGCGGTCATTGAAGTTCGTGCTCAGGTCGGTCGCACCCTGCATGAGCGGCGCCACCAACGCGATCGCGCCGGCCATCGCCAGCTTCGCCATCCGTCCCGTGGTCGTCGAAAAACGCATTACCCATCACTCCAACTGCGTGACGGGGCTCAGTATGCGGACGGGGCCTTGCGGCGTGGTTGGCGAGATTAGTGACCCGAATGTTCAGCACTAAATCCTTCTTAGCTATGGATTTTTGCTGACGATTGCGGGCCATGCGGCGGCGTGGATTTCCGTGGCAGGACGGGGGCTTGTCGGGTTAACCGCGCGTTGGGGATATTTGGCGGCACGCCAAATGTTGCCGCTGATTTTACCATTCAAAAGAGAGGTCGGGCGGCCGAATCGTCAGTTTGACGTGACAAAAGTTTACGCGATCGACGATGGATTGAAGAAAGAAAGCTGGGGCGCCGCGGGCCGATCCTCACATCGGCTCGTCTGCCACGACCCTAAGGGCCGGAGACGATTTTACCGCGGCGGCCACGTCGAGCCCCGCTACCCGGACTTTCACCGGTGCACCCCCTCCGCGCGGCCCTATCGGACTCTTCGCTGACGTAGCGGGGCGCTGGATAAGCGGGAAAACGGCCCCGCGCTACTAAAGATTTGCAGCCGTTTGCAAATGGCGGAAATCCGCCAAAGTCGGTGCATGTCGCGGGCAACTATCAACATTGATGTCTAACCTATCAGTCAACTGACACCGCAGGACAGTTTCTTTGCCTATCGAATCAATAGGCAACTGGCGTCAGAAACGCGCGTCGCGATACACGCCCGAAATGTCGCCGCCCCACGGGCCGTGATAGAGATCGAGCAGCCGTTCGGCGGGCGTCTTCCCGCTTTCCAGGATCACGCGCAGCGGATCGAGGAAGACGCGCTCGTCCTCGCCGCCCGCATTCAGGCGTGCACGGGCTTTCAGGCCCGCATCGGCGATGTCGAGGATCACCTTGCCCAGCGTCTGGAAATCGCGCCCGCGCGGCCCCTTCGCCTTGAGGCCCAGCTTGGGCACTTCGGCGCGGATGCGGTGATGGTCCTCGATCGTCCAGTGCTTGATCACGTCCCACGCCGCATCGAGCGCGACGTCGTCATAGAGCAGGCCGACCCAGAAGGCGGGCAGCGCGCAGATCCTGTCGTGCGG
Source organism: Sphingomonas crocodyli (assembly GCF_004005865.1). Lineage (NCBI taxonomy): Bacteria > Pseudomonadati > Pseudomonadota > Alphaproteobacteria > Sphingomonadales > Sphingomonadaceae > Sphingomonas > Sphingomonas crocodyli. The sequence goes on along the minus strand of NZ_SACN01000001.1, from coordinate 2,912,216 downwards.
GCCGCCATCGGCGCCGCGCATCTCGAGGAAGCTCTTGAGGCGTACTTCGGGGAAGGCGGTCGACAGATGGTCGTTCCAGTCGGCCAGCGTCGGCTTCTCGCCTGGCAGGACCGAAAGCTCGCCCTTCAGGAAATCGCGGAAGCTCAGCCCCGCCGCGTCGATATATCCGTCGCGGAAGGCGAAATACATCGGCACGTCCAGCATGTAATCGGCGTAACGTTCATATCCGAAGCCGTCTTCATAGACGAAGGGCAGCATGCCGGTGCGGTGCGGATCGGTGTCGGTCCAGATGTGGCTGCGATAGCTCAGGAAGCCGTTGGGCTTGCCCTTCAGAAAGGGCGAGTTGGCGAACAGAGCGGTCGCGAGCGGCTGAAGCGCCAGGCTGACGCGGAACTTCTTCACCATGTCCGCCTCGCTCGCATAATCGAGGTTGGTCTGGATGGTGCAGGTGCGCAGCATCATGTCGAGGCCCATCGTGCCGACGCGCGGCATGTGGCGCAGCATGATGTCGTACCGGCCCTTGGGCATGATCGGCAGTTCTTCGCGGGTCTTGTCGGGCCACAGGCCCACGCCCAGGAAGCCGATGCCCAGCTTCTCGCCGACTTCCTTCACCTGATTGAGGTGCCGCGCGGTTTCGGCGCAGGTTTCGTGCAGATTGTCGAGCGGCGCGCCCGAAAGCTCGAACTGGCCCGCCGGCTCCAGGCTGACATTGCCGTCCGTGCCCTTGAGCGCGATGATGTTCTCGCCCTCGTAAATCGGCTCCCAGCCGAATTTGGTCAGCGCGATCAGCAGCGCGTGGATGCCGCCGCGTTCCTCATAGCTCGGCGCGCGATGATCATCCTCGAAGAAGACGAACTTCTCATGCTCGGTCCCGATGCGCCAGCGCGCCTTGGGCTTCTCGCCTTTCGCGAAGACCGAGATCAGGTCGGCGCGGCTTTCGATGACGGGGTCGGTGCCGGTGCCGGCTTCGCGGGTGCTCATGGGGCGCGGCCATAACCTACCGATCGGTAGGGTGGAAGCGGGCTTTTGCTTGCGGATGCGCAATACATCGTTGTGCATCCGATCCGATCGGTCAGCCCCAATCGCCCGCGTGGCTCATCCACACCGCGATCGCGGCCGCCGTGGCGGTGTCGGCGCGCAGGATGCGGGGGCCGAGCGAGACGCCGGTCGCCTGGGGGATTGCGCGGATCGCGGCGCGCTCTTCGGGCGTGAAGCCGCCTTCGGGGCCGATCAGGATCGCGGCGGGGCCGGGGCGGATCGCCTGCGCCATCGGCACGCCGCCTTCCTCATCGGCGAAGAGCAACTGGCGGTCCTCGGGCCATTCGCGCAGCAGTGCGGCCAGCTTCATCGGTTCGTCGAGCAGGGGCAAAGCGGTGCGTTCGCACTGCTCGGCCGCCTCGATCATGTGCGATCGCAGCCGATCGAGGTTGAGCCGGTCGACGATCGTGCGGTGGGTGATCACGGGGCGCCAGCGCGCGACGCCCAGTTCGGACGCCTTCTCCGCGACCCAGTCGATCCGGTCCTTCTTGATCGGCGCGGCGACCAGCCACAGATCGGGCACCGCCTCGCGTTCGCGCAGGTTATCGGTGAGGTGGAGGATCAGGCTGCGCTTGGCGACGCTTTCGACCGTGGCGATCCATTCGCCGGTGCGGTCGTCGAACAGGATCACCTGATCGCCCGCCTTCCGCCGCATCACGCCGCTGAGATAATGCGCCTGCGGCCCGTCGATGCTCAGCCGCTGATCCTGCGACAGGGGTTCATCGACGAACAGGCGGGGCAGGCTCGCGGGCGGCCAGGCGGGGGTGGCGGGCATGGGCACGCGCTATCACGCCCGCGCCGCCCCGTCATCCTTGCCCTTCAGTTGACCGAATAAGGGATCGAGATAGTGTAGCTGGATCCCGCCGCCATGCTGCCCTGCGGCCGGAACTTCACATGGGTGATCGCGGCCTGCGACACGGCGTCGCCCGCCACCGGGGCGGCGGTGAAGTTGGTGCCGCCATCGGACGAGAACTCGACATTGTCGCTGCCATTGTTCGACGCGACATAGCTGAGCGTCAGGCCGGATGCCGGATTGCCGTCGGTCGTCCGCACGACATTGCCGCCGGTGCCGTCGCCGTCGAGCGCGATCGTCATCTTGGGCGGGGTCGGCACGGTGATCTGGAGGACGTTGGCATCCACCGCGACGATATCCGGATTGTTGACCGTCACGGTCATGCGCCGCTTGCTGCCCGGCAGCGCCTTGGGATTGCTGGTTCCTTCGACGGCGTTCCAGGTGGCCGCCCCCATCGCGATGGTCACGGTCGGCGGATTGGCCTGCACGGTCAGGGTGACGTTCACCGTGCCGGTCACGTTGCCGCTGTCGATCGGGCCGAGGATGCAGATGCCCAGTGCGTTGACCGAGCAGAAATACCATTCCCACTTGATCTGGAAGCTGCCCGTATAGGTGCCCGCCGGGGGATAGCCCGCGCTGGAGAGCTTGAAATGGACGGGCACGTTGGTCGTGTTCGTGGACAACAGGCTCAGCAGCGCGCCGTTGATATAATAGGTCATCACGCCGGGCTTGAGTTCGGCGGTGCCCGCGGAGTCGGCGTAGAGCTTGTAGGGGACGCTGTTCCCGCCCGACGTCAGCGTCAGCGTGGAGGCCGCGGTGACGGTCGCCTTCAGATAATTGCCGCTCAGCAGGCCCAGAACCTGCGAATTGGTGCACGAAAAGCCGCCCAGCGTCGGCGTCAGCGGCACGACACCCGCCTTGATCGCGGAGGGCGAGAAGGGGCCGATGCTCACCGATGTCGGCGTCGTCACGCCGCAGGCATGGCCGGCGGACGTCCACGCGAACAGGATCGCGCCGAGCAGGGACATCAGCGGCCATGCGGGGCGACGCCGCGTCCGACGGAAAAGACGGTTCACGAACATGCTGCCCGGCTTGGCGGCACGTGCTTACCGATTGCCTAACCCGCGCCCCTCCGGAGCGCGCGATTAGACCAATAGATAAGGCCTCACGATCTCACCGGCGCCATCGCCAGCCGTTCGAGCATCTCGGCGAACGTGTCGCGCTTCATGCCGCGCCCCGGCCCCAGCCACCAGGCGACGGTGCTGAAGATCGCGTTGACGGCATGCGTCACCGCCAGATCGAGCGGAATGTCCGGATCGAAGATCACCGGCACGCTCGATCCATAAGCGATCGCGCGCGCCATTGCGTCGCGCCGCACCACGTCGCCACCGCCGATCAGCAGCGCGCGACACAAGGCGGTCCGTTCGGCGATGAAATCGACCAGCGCGCGCGTCACCTGCACGCGATCGGCCGACAGCAGGGTCGGCATCATCGTCGTCATGAACTCGCTGATCGTCGCGTCGGCAATGTCGGTCAGCAGCGCGGTCTGATCGGGGAAATGGCGGAAAAACGTCGCATAGCCGACGTTCGCCTCCTCCACGATCATCGCCACCGTAATGTCCGGAAAATCATGCCGGGCGAGCAGGGAAATCAGGGCCGATCGCAGCGCCGCGCGGGTTTTGATGACCCGCGCATCCTTACGCCAACGATCGCCTTCTTGGTTTCTTGTCGGTGCCACTCTTGTTTTATGATCCACTAGTTATCATATGTCACGCAATCGTTTCGACTGACCTAAGATGGCTTTCTGGACGAAGGCAAGGTCCGTCGTCTCCCAATGTGGTGGAGATTGTCCGATGACCGAACATTGTCCCATTCATGCGGGTCGCCAGGGCGATGACCGCAAGACGGCCGGCGCGGTCGCCGGCGGGCCGACCGCGACGGCCGATCGCATCGCCGATCATGCCGGCGTGCGCACCGTGCTGCGCGATGAAAGCGCGACACAGGCGGGGTTCAAGGCCGATCTGATCCGGCGCTATGCCGACATGCGCTTTGCGCCGATCCTGTTTCTGGAGGGCGACGCGCATCGCAGGCAGCGTGCGGCGACCGCGCGTTTCTTCGCGCCGCGCACCGTCACGACCCGCTATCGCGAACTGATCGAGGCGGAGGCCGATGCGCTGATCGGCGGCTTCCGGGCAAAGCGCGAAGCGACGCTCGACCGGATGAGCCTGCGCCTGGCCGTGGCGGTCGCGGCCGATATCGTCGGGCTTACCAACAGCGACCGCGATGGCATGGCGCGGCGGCTCGATCGCTTCTTCGACGCCGATCTGGCGCTGAAGGACAACAAGCTCGCGCAGTTCGCCAGCTTCTTTCAGGGGCAGTTCCGCCTCTGGTCCTTCTACTTCCGCGACGTCCGCCCCGCGATCCGCGCGCGGATGAAGACCCCGCGCGAGGATGTGATCTCGCACCTGATCGCGGAGGGCTATAGCGACCGGTCGATCCTCACCGAATGCTTCACCTATGGCGCAGCGGGGATGGTGACGACGCGTGAGTTCATCACGATGGCGGCGTGGCACCTGCTCGAAAACCGCCCGCTCGCCGACCGCTTCCGCAGCGTGGACGAGGCGGGGCGGCTCGCGATCCTCGAAGAAATCCTCCGCCTCGAACCCGTCGTCGGCACGCTCTACCGCCAGCGCGAGGGCGAAGCGGGGCCGATCGCGCTCGATATCCGCGCCGCCAATGCCGATGCGGAGGCTATGGGCGCCTGCCCACACCGGCTCGACCCCGATCGCGAGCGTGCCCCACGCGTCGGGGCGGCCGGGCTGGCCTTCGGCGACGGCGCGCACCGCTGCCCCGGCGCGGGCGTCGCGCTGCTGGAGGCCGCGATCTTCCTCGATCGCCTGCTGCGTGTGCCCGGCATCCGGCTGGAGCAGGCACCGAGCATCGGCTGGAACCCGCTGATCACCGGCTATGAACTGCGGGGCTGCCGGATCGGCTGCGATTGATCCGACCCGCTCGCCCCCACCACCTCACCTCCCCACTCGTCATTGCGAGCGTAGCGAAGCAATCCAGGCCCGCACTTGAGTTAGGTCGCGACCATCTCAAGTGCGGGCCTGGATTGCCGCGTCGCCTTCGGCTCCTCGCAATGACGAGGTGGGGAGGAGGGGGAGCCGCCTCAGCCCGCCGTCTTCTTCGCCAGATAGGTCGACAGCCGGTTCTTCGCCGGAATCCGCGCCCGCGCCGGGTTCATCAGGTCGTAAACCACCGCATTTTCCAGCACGCGCTGCACATAGCCGCGCGTCTCTTCGAACGGGATCGCTTCGATCCAGTCGATCACGTCGACGCCCGGCATGCGCGGATCGCCATTGGCGCGGATGAACTTGTTCACATTGCCGGGGCCGGCATTGTAGCTCGCGATCGCCAGCACATAGCTGCCATTATAATAATTGAGCATGCGATCGAAGAAGGACGATCCCAGCATCACATTATAATCGACGTCGGCCAGCCGTGCGGGATCATAGGCCAGGCCGACCTTGCCCGCCTGTTCCTTCGCGGTGGCGGGCATCAACTGCATCAGCCCGCGCGCGCCGGTGCGGCTGGTCGCCTGCCGGTCGAACTGGCTTTCCTGCCGGCTGATCGCGTGGATTATCGTCCAGTGGCTCTCCATCGTCGCCGGAACTGTGACGGTGGGGAAGCCGATGCGCAGCGGATCGGGCGTGCCGCTGGTCCGCGCCGCGCGCGATACCATCACGCCCAGATCGGGCCGTCCGATCGATCGGGACAATTCGCCCGCCAGCGCATGATCGATGTCGGTCTTGGCGTCGTTGGCGATCAGGCGGATGAACGCGGTCTGATCCTGCCACTGCCCGTCGCGGCCCAGCAGGCGCGCGGCGCGCACGACCTCGCTCGCCTCGAACGCGGCGCGCTCGGTCGGCGCGATGGCGCGGTTCGGCTCGGCGGGCATGGCCAACTGGCGGCCCAGCCGTTCGGCGGCCAGCTGGCCGTAGAACTGGTCGATATGCGACGCGGCCTGCCCATAATAGCTGTTCGCCCAGTCGGACTTGCCGGCGGCTTCGGCGGCGCGGCCCGCCCAGTACATGCCCTTGGTTTGGGTCGACGGGCTCTGCGCGGCGCGGGCATAGCGATCGAACATCGTCATCGCATCGGCGGGGCGGCCAGTCCGCTTGAGCGACACGGTGCCGCCCAGCCACATCAGATTGGTATAGTCGTCACGCTCGTCGAACGGACGATCGCGGACCTGCGTGCCCGACGGATAGGTTTCCTCGGCATGGCGCGCGATCGCGAAGGCCAGATCGTTCTGATTGTCGGCCGCCGCCTGCCGCCCGAACTGGAACAATGTGTCGAGCCAGATCGCCGCGTCATAGGGCACGCCCGACAGGTTGCGCGATTGCGCCAGCCAGACGCGCGCATCGGCGGTGTTACCCCGGTCGCGCATCCAGCGCGCACGATCGAGGATGAAGCCCGGATCGCGATTGGCGGCTTCGCCTGCCGCCGCCACCTTCGTCGCGACATCGGGATCGTTGCGGATCAACGCGATGCGCGCCTCGTAGATCGGCCGGCGCGATGGCGTTGCGAGCGACAGGAACTTCGCCGCATTGGTCGCCTGCCGATCCCACAGCAGCCGCTCCATCCGCCGATCATGGTCGGTCGCGCTGAACTGCCCGCCGAAGCGGGTGAGCAGCCGCCCTTCGTCGTCGGGCGACAGCGCCTTCATGCCCCATGCGGTCGCCGCGGCGGTGCGCGCCTCGCCGGTGCGGCCGGTCGCCGCCAGCGCCTCGGCATAGCGTGCCTGTCCGGCGGCAGTCAGCGGCGGGGTGCGCGTGAAGAAGGCGACGACGTCACGCGGCGTATAATTGTTCGGATCGATCCGGCGTTCGGCCGTGCGGCGCATCGCGGTGTCGCCGGGCCAGCCGGGATGCGCGGTTAGGAAGGTCGCATAGCTCTGGAACGGCAGCGAGTCGTTGCCGCGCAGCCGCCGCCAGTCGGCGGTCGCCTGCCGCAATGCCGTCTCGTTCCACCCGGCAAAGCCCGGCGGCGCGGGGGCGGGCCGATTCGGCTCGTCCTGCGAAACCACCGCAGCAAGCGCGGCCGTGGAAAGGAGCAGCAGGCCCGGCATAAAAAGACGGCGGGCGCGGCTGGACAGGGCGGGGGGCTGAAACCTATTGGGCGCAGCACGATCTCGCTGGTCGTTCATGGGGGGCCTTATGCCCCCGTGACGCGGCGAGGTGAAGGGAGTGACTCATGTTCAGTGGATCGATACCGGCGCTAGTGACACCGTTTCGCGACGGGGCGTTCGACGAGAAACTGTTTCGTGGCTTCGTCGACTGGCAGATCGAACAGGGTTCTTCGGCGCTCGTGCCGTGCGGCACGACGGGCGAAAGTGCCACGATGTCGATCGAGGAACATAATCATGTCGTCCGGGTCTGCATCGATCAGGCGAAGGGCCGCGTGCCCGTGATCGCCGGCTGCGGTTCGAACGACACGATGGTCGCGCTCGAACATATGAATCATGCCAAGGCGGCGGGTGCTGCGGCGGCTCTGGTCGTGCTGCCTTATTATAACCGCCCCAATCAGGACGGCATTCTCGCCCATTATCGCTATCTGGCGGCGAACAACGATCTGCCGATCGTGGTCTATAACGTGCCCGCGCGTACCGTGACCGACATCCTGCCCGAAACCTTGGGCAAGCTCGCCGAACTGCCGACGATCATCGGCATCAAGGATGCCAGCGGCAAGGTCGAGCGCGTCTCGGCGCAGCGCGCGTCGTGCGGCCCCGATTTCTGCCAGCTGTCGGGCAATGACGATATGGCGCTGGGCTTCATGGCGATGGGCGGCAAGGGCTGCATCTCGGTCACGGCCAATGTCGCGCCGAAGCTGACCGCCGATTTCCAGGCCGCCTGCGCCGAAGGGCGCTGGGCCGATGCGCTGGCGCTGCAGGACCGGCTCTTTCCGCTCCATGCCGCGTTGTTCACCGACGCTTCACCCGGCCCGATCAAATATGCGCTCACCCGTGTCTATCCCGATTTCCCGAACGAGCTGCGCATGCCGATGACCTGGCCGTCCGAGGCGAGCCGCAAGGCCGTCGACGCGGCGCTGGCACATGCGGGGTTGGTGTGAGCGCCCTGCGCTCCCATCTGTTGAGATAATATGGCCCGCCCGCATCCTCCCGAATTCGAAAAGACCAAGATCGTCGCCGAGAACCGGCGCGCGCGGTACGAATATTTCCTCGAGGAATTCTTCGAGGCCGGGATCGCGCTGACCGGAACCGAGGTGAAATCTTTGCGCTTCGGCGAAGGGTCGATCGCGGAAAGCTATGCCGAGGTGAAGGATGGGGAGGTGTGGTTGGTCAACGCCAACGTTCCCGAATTCAGCCACGGCAACCGCTTCAACCATGAACCGAAGCGCCCCCGCAAGCTGCTGCTGCGCGAACGGCAGATCGAAAAGATGCGCAATGCCGTGACGCGCGAGGGCATGACGCTGATCCCGCTGATGGTCTATTTCAACGGGCGCGGCCGCGCGAAGGTCGAACTCGCGCTCGCCAAGGGCAAGAAGCTGCACGACAAGCGCGATACCGAGAAGCAGCGCGACTGGAAGCGCGAGCAGCAACGCCTGCTGCGCGATCGCGGCTGATGTTCGCGCGGATCGGCGGCTGGTGGCGCAAGCACGCGCCGACGCGGGAATCGCTGGAGGAGGTGCGCTGGTTGCGTCCGTTCGCGCATCGCGTGCTCGAACCGGCTTTGTGGCGCTTCACCCGCCGTTCGGTGCCGCGCGGCGTGGCGCTGGGGCTGATCGTCGGCATCTTCCTGATGATCCCGGGGCTGCAGATCATCGGCGCGTGCCTGCTCGCTTTGCCGTGCCGTGCGAACGTGCCGATCGCGGTGGCGGGGACGTTCCTGTCGAACCCCGCGACGACGCCCTTCATCCTCTATCTGTCGCTGATCGTCGGCAATCACTTCATCCATTCGACCGCCGATGTCGGCACGGTGATGGTGATGATCGAACAGGGCGCGTCGATCGGCGAATGGCTCGGCTGGCTCGCCTCCTCGGCCGCGCCCGCTTTGGTGCTGGGGCTGTTCGTGATCTCGGTCGTCTGCGCGGCGGTCGGCTATCTGGCGGCGGCCTTCTTCTGGCGCTGGTGGATCGCGCATAAGTGGACCCTGCGCACCCGCCAGCGGATCGAGGCCGCGCACCAGCGCGCCCACCCGGATCATTACGACGAACACGGTCATCATCGGGGTTGATCTTGCGCGGCGGCGGGCTTAGCCAACCGTCATAGCAAGATAATACAGAGGTTCCCGATGAAAACGTTCCTGATCGCGTTGGCCGCGAGCACGATGCTTGCGTCCGCGGTTTCGCCGGCAATTGCCGCGACCGCCGCTGCGCCCGCCGACAGAAAGCCGGTCTATGGCAGCTTCGGCTTCGATGCGGCCGGCATGGACAAGTCGATCGCCCCCGGCGACGATTTCTACGGTTACGCCAACGGCACCTGGACGAAGAATACGCCGATCCCGTCGGATCGTTCGAACTTCGGCATGTTCTCGGTTCTCGACGAACTGTCGATCGCGCGCAGCCACGAGATTCTCGAGCAGGTCTCGAAGGCCCCCGGCAGCCGCATCGGCGACATGTATGCCAGCTTCACCGACGAAAAGATGGTCGACGCGCTGGGCATCAAGCCGCTCCAGCCTACGATTGCCGGGATCAAGGCGATCAAGGACAAGTCCGCACTTGCCGCCGAAATGGCGAAGCTGCGCAAGGTCGGCGTCAACGCGCCCTTCATCCTGTATGTGGGGCAGGACGACAAGGATCCCGAAAACTACATCGTGAACAGCTATCAGGGCGGCCTCGGCCTCCCCGATCGCGATTATTACATCAAGACCGACGCCCAGATCGTCGAGACGCGCACCAAATATGTCGCCTACCTCACCCAGTTGCTGACGATGGCGGGCGAGCAGGATGCCGCCGCGCGCGCTGCCGCCGTGGTCGCGTTCGAAACCGAGCTGGCCAAGGTTCACTGGACCCGCGTCGACAGCCGCGACAGCACCAAGACCTACAACAAGTGGCAGCGCGCCGATTTCGCGAAGAACGCGCCGGGCTTCGACTGGGATGCCTTCCTGAAGGCGTCGGGCGTCGATGCGCAGCCCGCCTTCCTCGTCGCGCAGCCGACCGCTTTCGCCGGTTCGGCCAAGGTGATCGAGGCGACCCCGATCGCGGTCCTCAAGGACTATGTCGAGCTGAACCTGATCAACGCGATGGCGCCGTACCTCTCGAAGCCGTTCGTCGACGCCGACTTTGCCTTCAACCAGACGACGCTCAGCGGCACGCCCGAAAACGCCACCCGCTGGAAGCGCGGCGTCAATCTGGTGAAGGACAATATCGGTGAGGATCTGGGCCAGGAATATGTGAAGCGCTGGTTCACGCCGGAGACGAAGGCGGCGGCCGATCAATTGGTCAAGAACGTCATCGCCGCGATGGGCAAGCGCATCGACGGCTTGACCTGGATGGCGCCCGAAACCAAGGTGAAGGCGCGCGCCAAGCTGGCGGCCTTCACCCCCAAGATCGGCTACCCGGACAAGTGGCGCGATTATTCGGCGCTCGTGATCAAGCGCGATGATCTGGCGGGTAACGTCATGCGCTCGGCCGAGTTCGAATGGAATCGCGGCCTCAATAAGCTGGGCAAGCCGCTCGATCGCAGCGAATGGGGCATGACCCCGATGGAGATTAACGCCTACGCCAATTTCGGCATGAACGAGATCGTCTTCCCCGCCGCGATCCTGCAGCCGCCCTTCTTCGATCCGAACGCCGATCCGGCGGTCAACTATGGCGGCATCGGCGCAGTGATCGGGCATGAGATCAGCCACCATTTCGACGATCAGGGCGCCAAGTACGACATGCACGGCCGCCTGTCCGACTGGTGGACGGCCGAGGACGTGAAGGCGTTCAACGCGCTGACCGACAAGGTCGTGAAGCAGTATGACGCCTACGAACCGCTCCCCGGCATGCACATCCAGGGCGCGCTGACGCAGGGTGAGAATATCGCCGATCTCGCGGGGCTTACGGTCGCGCACGAGGCGTATATGATCTCGCTGGGCGGCAAGAAGGCGCCGGTGATCGACGGCTTCACCGGCGATCAGCGTTTCTACCTCGGCTGGGCGCAGGTGTGGCGCCGTTCCTATCGCGAGGCGAACCTGCGCCAGCGTTTGCTGACCGATCCGCACTCGCCCTCGATCCAGCGCGCCTGGGTCGTGCGCAACCTCGATCCCTTCTACTCGGCTTACGATCCCAAGCCCGGCCAGAAGATCTATCTCGCGCCCGATCAGCGCATCCGTATCTGGTAATCGGCACGGGGAAGGGGGCGGCGTCACCATCCGTCACCTTCCCCGGCTTGACGTCCTCCGTCGCCGGGAGGACAGGTTGGCATGGCCAGCCACTTCCTCTCGTCGCCCAAACCGATGAAGACGGGCGCGCGCGCATCCAGCCGCACGCTCCTCTACGGCATCGTCATCACGATGTTCATGCTGCTGTCGGCGGGCACGGTCGTCGCCGTGTGGGGAACCGTCGCCGATGCGAGCAGCGCGCGCGTCTTCCTGATCGCCTTCATCGCCGCGATGTTCGGGCTGCTGGTCTATGCGCTGGTCCGCTATCGGCAGCCCGCCGCAGTCGCGCGCGTCTCCGCGCCGGACATGAACCTGATCGTCGGCGTGATCGAGGATTCGGATTGCGCCGTCGCGATCACCCGGCCCGACGGCAGCCTCGCCTGCGTCAATCGCCGTTTCCAGAACTGGTTCGGTGGCCTGCCGACCCCGCCCGCGCTTCCCCTGCCCGAGGAATCACGCCGCCGGCTCGATGAGGCGCGGATGATCGCGCGGCGCGACGGGATCGCACACCTTCCTGGCCTCGTCACCGATCGCGGCACCGTCGACGTCGTGCTGCGCGCGGCGGGGGAGGATGGCGCGCACCTCGTCTGGCGCTTCCGCCAGCTGCGCCGGATGGACGGCATTTCCGAACTCGCCGGCTGGATCAATGGCGAGAGCGGGCGGCGCTTCGGCGGCGCGGGCATCATGGTCGCTCTGGTCGATGCGGAGGGGCGCGGCATCGTCGCGAACCGCGCCTTCCACAAGCGCGCTTTGGGCGACATGGAGGCGCCCCCCGGCTGGCTGTTCACCGATCTGCTGCGCGTCGATGGCGATGCGATCCGTCTCGCGCGTGAAGCGCGGGATTCGACCCCGATACACCTCTCGCAAGTCACCTTCGATGGCGGCGAAGGCGATGGCGCGACGATGTTCCTGATGTTCGATCTGCCCACGACGGCCATCGGTGGCGGCGTTGCGCAGCAGATCGCGCCCGCCGTGCCCAATGTGCAGGGGCTGCTCAACATGCTCCCCCTCGGCCTCGCGCTCGCCGATCGCGACGGGCGGCTGCTGTTCATGAACGACAGCTTCCGCCGCGCCGCCGGCATCGCCCCCGACGGGCACGTCATCTACCCGAGCGACTTGGTGGTGGAGGACGACAAGGCATCGGTGTCCGACGCCGTCCGCCGCTTCGCCTCGGGCCGCGGATCGTTCGGCGATCTCTCGGTCCGGCTGAAGGACAAGGGCGAGGAGAGCGTCGCCCTCACCATCGCCGCGACCAAGGGGCTGGGCGACGCCGCCGTCCTCCTGAGCCTCAAGGACAATAGCGAGGAATCGCGCCTCAAGCGGCAGGTCGCGCAGGCGATGAAGATGCAGGCGGTGGGTCAGCTCGCCGGTGGCGTCGCGCACGATTTCAACAATATCCTCACCGCCATCATCGGCCATTGCGATCTGATGTCGATGCGCCACATGCCCGGCGACAGCGACTATGACGACATCCAGCAGATCAAGCAGAACTCGAACCGCGCCGCCGCGCTGACCCGTCAGCTGCTCGCCTTCTCGCGTCAGCAGACGTTGCGCCCGCAGATACTGCAGCTGCCCGACGTCATCTCCGAAATCTCCAGCCTCTTGCGCCGCTTGCTCGGCGAACGCGTCGCGCTCGATGTCAGCCACGGCCGCAATCTGCAGACGGTGCGCGCCGATCCGGGCCAGCTGGAGCAGGTGATCGTCAATCTCGCCGTCAACGCGCGCGACGCGATGCCCGATGGCGGCACGCTCACGATCCAGACCTACGGTCTCTCCGCCGCCGATACGCGCAAGCTGGGCATCGAAATCATGCCCATCACCGAATATGTCGCGCTGCGAATGAGCGATACGGGCACCGGCATCCCGCCCGAAATCATCACCAAGATCTTCGAACCCTTCTTCACCACCAAGGAGGTCGGGCGCGGCACCGGTCTGGGCCTCTCCACCGTGTACGGCATCGTCAAGCAGACCGGCGGCTTCATCTTCGCCGAATCGGAAGTGGGGAAGGGGACCAGCTTCGTCATCTACCTGCCGGTCCACGAGGCGGAGAAGGGCGCCGCGCCCGCGCAGCGCGCCGTCGCCAAGGAGCCGTCGACCGAACTCTGGGGCACCGGCACGATCCTGCTGGTCGAAGATGAAGCGATGGTCCGCGCCGTCGCCGAACGTGCGCTCTCGCGTCAGGGCTATACCGTCGTCACCGCGACCAATGGGGAGGAGGGGCTGGAGGTGCTCGAAAGTGGGCAGGAGGTCGATCTCGTCATCTCCGACGTGGTGATGCCGGTGATGGACGGCCCCGCAATGGTCCGCGCCGCGCGCGAAGCCCGCGCCGATCTCCCGGTGATCTTCATGTCGGGCTATGCCGAGGAACAATTGCGCAAATCGATCGACATCGAGAATATAGGTTTCCTGCCTAAGCCATTCTCCGTGCAGCAGATTTGCGAGGCGGCCCGTGACACTCTGGCGGCGGAGCGCGCAGCCGACAAATAATCTTTGTTCCCATCTTGTTCTGTAGGAACATTTCGGATACACAATCGGACATTGCAGCGTTCGGAAGTGCTATCTACGAGGGAGCCAGCTGATGTCGGCGCAGTTGAAACTGATAGGAACCCCCAAGGAAGTGGCAAACATCGACAGGGAAAAGGCGCTCGAAGCGGCGCTGGCGCAGATCGATCGCGCCTTCGGCAAGGGTTCGGCGATGAAGCTGGGCTCGCGTGAGACGATGCAGGTCGAAGCGATCTCGACCGGCTCGCTCGGGCTGGACATCGCGCTCGGCATCGGCGGCCTGCCCAAGGGGCGCATCGTCGAGATTTTCGGCCCGGAAAGCTCGGGTAAGACCACGCTGGCGCTCCATGCGATCGCCGAGGCGCAGAAGGCGGGCGGCACCGCGGCCTTCGTCGACGCCGAACATGCGCTCGATCCGGTCTATGCCAAGAAGCTGGGCGTCAACATCGACGAACTGATCGTGTCGCAGCCCGACACCGGCGAACAGGCGCTCGAAATCGCCGACACGCTCGTCCGTTCGAACGCGATCGACGTGCTGGTGATCGACTCGGTCGCCGCGCTCGTTCCGCGCGCCGAAATCGAAGGTGAGATGGGCGACAGCCATGTCGGCCTCCAGGCGCGTCTGATGAGCCAGGCGCTCCGCAAGATCACCGGCTCGATCAACCGGTCGAAGTGCCTCGTCATCTTCATCAACCAGATCCGTATGAAGATCGGCGTGATGTACGGTTCGCCCGAAACGACGACCGGCGGCAACGCGCTGAAGTTCTATGCGTCGGTCCGTCTCGACATCCGCCGCACCGGCCAGATCAAGGATCGCGACGATATCGTCGGCAACGCGACCCGCGTGAAGGTGGTGAAGAACAAGGTCGCCCCGCCGTTCAAGCAGGTCGAATTCGACATCATGTATGGCGAAGGCGTGTCGAAGGTCGGCGAAATCCTCGACCTTGGCGTCAAGGCGGGCCTCGTCGAAAAATCGGGCGCGTGGTTCAGCTATGATTCGATCCGCATCGGGCAGGGCCGCGAGAATTCGAAGACCTATCTGAAGGAAAATCCCGACGTCTGCGCCCGCATCGAAAAGGCGATCCGCGCCAATGCCGAAGGCGTCGGCGACGCGATGATGACCGGCCCGTCGGACGACGACGACCTCTAACTATTCATCCTCCCCCGCCAGGGGGAGGTGTCAGCGTAAGCTGACGGAGGGGGAGGGCGGCGGCCAACTTGAGGTTTCGCATCCTCCCCCTCCGTCGCCTTCGGCGCCACCTCCCCCTGGCGGGGGAGGATCGAGTTTGGTGGATTTGCTGCCCCGCCGCATTTCCCCAAATTCCGGCCGAAATCCAAAGGCCACAAAAGCCACAACCATTGTGGCCTTTGACGTTACACGAGGCACAAGATGGTTTTCGCCCGTCTCAACTATGTCGAACTCCCCGCCGCCGATGTCGCGGGCAGCAAGACCTTTTTCGAAACCGCCTTCGGCTGGTCGCTGACTGCATTCGGGCCGACCTATGCCGCGACGATCGGCGCCAGTACCGATTTCGCGCTTCAGGGCGACATGCTGGAGGCGACCGCCAAGCCGTTGCCGGCGATCGAGACCGACGATCTCGAAGCCGTCCTCGCCTCGGTCGAGGCCGCAGGCGGTGAGATCACGCTGCCGATCTTTGCCTTCCCCGGCGGTCGCCGCTTCCATTTCCGCGAGCCTTCGGGCAACGAACTGGCGGTCTATATCAACGAACCCGAGGCTTGATCGTCCGATCGCCCTCCGGTTCGGGAGGGTGTGTTCGTGACGATCCCAAAGGCGATTACGGTCCACCACCTCGAAAATTCGCGCTCGCAGCGCGTCTTGTGGCTGCTCGAGGAACTCGGCCTTCCCTATGAGGTGAAGCGCTACGAGCGGAACAGAAAGACGATGCTCGCCCCGCCCGAGCTTCGAAAGATCCACCCGCTCGGCAAGTCGCCGGTCGTCGAGCATGACGGGCGCATCATCGCCGAAACCGCGACGATCATCGGCTATCTTGTCGCGCTCGCCGGTGGCCGATTGGGTCCACCCGCCGACACCGATGGCGGCCTGCGCTGGCGCTACTTCCTCGATTATGCCGAAGGCTCGCTGATGCCGCCGCTGCTGCTCAGCCTCGTCATTCAGAAGATGGGGCCGTTCGGCTGGCCTGCCAAAGGCTTCGTCGAGAAGATGGCCATGACGCACATCGACTATGTCGAATCCGAACTCGTCACCCGCCCCTGGTTCGCCGGCGCCGATTTCAGCGCCGCCGACATCATGATGAGCTTCCCGCTGGAGGCCGCGCGCGGTCGCCTGAAACTCGACGGTCGCCGCCCGAACATCGTCGAATGGCTCGACAAGATCCACGCCCGGCCTGCCTATCAGGCCGCGCTCGAACAGGGTGGTCCCTATGCCTACGCCTAAGCTGGCCATCCTCGCCGCGCTCGCCCTGATCGCCGCTGCGCCGCCCTCGGCGGTCCCCGAAGTCGGCGAACCCGGCACCGCCGCCGAACGCGCCGCGCTGATGACCGCGACGAAGACCTGGTTCGACGCGCAGGATCACGGCAAGCCGACCCATGCCTACAAGCTGATCGGCCCCAGCATGACCGCCTATCTCACCCCGCAACTCTTCGCCGACGCGCAGGCGCGTTTCGCGTCGGAGGCGGGCAAGCTCGATCGCCGCGTCCTCACCCGGATCAGCTGGTATCGCGACCCGC
This sequence comes from Sphingomonas crocodyli, assembly GCF_004005865.1. Taxonomy (NCBI): domain Bacteria; kingdom Pseudomonadati; phylum Pseudomonadota; class Alphaproteobacteria; order Sphingomonadales; family Sphingomonadaceae; genus Sphingomonas; species Sphingomonas crocodyli. Next base: position 2,895,782 of record NZ_SACN01000001.1, on the reverse strand, counting down.
CCGACGCCCCCGCGCCCGGCCTCTACGTCGCTACCGACTTCACCGCGCGCTACGCCAATCTCGATCTGATGTGCGGCTACCTCATGTGGCACGAAGCCGCCCCCGGCCGCTTCGAGCTCGTCCGCGAAGAACAAAACTACATCGACCACGCCGCCGCCAAAGCCATGCCCCCCGAACGCCGCAAGGAACTCCCCAAGCTATTTGGCTGCGTGGGCGCGGAGGAGGCGAGGGTGGACTAAGCCGCGCTCGCCTTTCGCTGCGGGCAATCGGCGGCATGGTCGTTCACCATCCCGACCGCCTGCATGAACGCATAGACGATCACCGGGCCGACGAACTTGAAGCCGCGCTTCTTGAGTGCCTTGGACATCGCTTCGGAGGCGGGGGAGGAGACCGGGAACGAGGCACCGTCGCCCTGCTGGGGTTCGCCGTCGACGAAGCTCCACAGCCACGCGGAGAAATCCTCGCCCGCCGCGGCCATCTCCTCGTAGATGCGCGCCGCGCCGATCGTGGCGAGGATCTTGGCGCGGGCGCGGATGATGCCTTCGTCCTGCATCAGCGCCTCGACCTTCGCGTCGTCATAGGTCGCGACGATCGCGGGATCGAAATTGTCGAACGCGCGGCGAAAGCCCTCGCGGCGATAGAGGATCGTCCGCCACGAAAGGCCCGCCTGAAACCCCTCCAGCATCAGCATTTCCCACAGCATTCGCGGATCGCGCACCGGCACGCCCCATTCGGCGTCGTGATAGGCCGACATCACGGCGTCGCCCTCGGCCCAGCTGCAGCGCGGCATTACTGGCCGCGCACCGGTGTCGCGGCCGCATCGCCGACAACGGTGGTCCACGGCAGCACGCGCCACGATCGTACGATCCCGCTGATTACATAGGGATCGGCCCGCGCGAACGCCTCGGCCGCCTCCGGCCCGTCGCCCGTAAACAGCAGCATCGCCGCCTCGACCGGATCACCGAGCGCGCCGCCCAGCAGCAGGTCGCCGCGTTCGGCGGCTTCCCATGCGAGCGTCAGATGCTCCGCGCGAAACGTGCCGCGTCGTTCGAGATAATCGGGAGCCAGATCGTAGCTCAGGATGAAATGGGCCATCAGTCGCTGCTCCCTCCGCTATCGCCGCCGCCACTATCGCCACCGCTGTCGCTGCTGCCGCTGTCCGCAGAATCGTTCCAGTCGCCGCTTGCCCCGCCGCCGCCGAAATCGCCGCCACCGCCGGAGAAATTGTCCGATGCGCTGCCGCTGTCGCTCCAGCTTGACGGATAATATGTGTCGGTGCTGGCATAGCCGCCGCCGCCCGCATCGCCCCCGCCGGAGCGCCCGCGCCGCGTCGATCGATACAGCGCGATCACGAGCAGGATCAGCCCGGCGACCACCACGAACTTGATCATCGCATCGCCCTCCGCCGAACCCATGTTCTGCGCATCTTCCAAATCGACGCGTCCTACCCTAAGTCGACGCCATGACGTCGACCAACGATATTCGCCGCTCCTTCCTCGATTATTTCGCCGGGGCCGGCCACGCCGTGGTGCCTTCCGCGCCGCTGGTGCCGCACAACGATCCCACGCTCATGTTCGTGAACGCCGGCATGGTGCCGTTCAAGAACGTGTTCACCGGCCTGGAAACGCGCCCGTACAAGACCGCGACGTCGAGCCAGAAGTGCGTCCGCGCGGGCGGCAAGCACAATGATCTCGACAATGTCGGCTATACGGCGCGGCACCACACCTTCTTCGAGATGCTGGGCAATTTCTCGTTCGGTGACTATTTCAAGGAACAGGCGATCACCCACGCCTGGACCCTGCTGACCAAGGTCTGGGGCCTTTCGCCCGACAAGCTGACCGCCACCGTCTATCATACCGATGACGAGGCGTTTGATCTGTGGAAGAAGATTGCGGGCCTGCCCGAAAGCCGGATCATCCGCATCCCGACCAAGGACAATTTCTGGGCGATGGGCGATAACGGCCCGTGCGGACCTTGTTCCGAGATCTTCTACGATCATGGCGATCATATCCCCGGCGGCCCCCCCGGCAGCCCGGACGAGGATGGCGATCGCTTCATCGAGATCTGGAACAACGTGTTCATGCAGTTCGAACAGGTCGACAATGAGATTGTCGGCGAACTGCCCAAGAAGTCGATCGACACCGGCATGGGGCTGGAGCGGATCGCCGCCGTCCTGCAGGGCGTCCACGACAATTACGATACCGACACGTTCAAGGCGCTGATCGCGGCGTCGGGCGAGCTGACCAAGACGGTGACGACCGGCGCCAACCAGGCGTCGCACCGCGTGATCGCCGATCATCTGCGCTCGGCAGGCTTCCTGGTCGCGGACGGCGTGCTGCCGGCCAATGAGGGGCGCGGCTATGTGCTGCGCCGGATCATGCGCCGCGCGATGCGCCACGCCCACCTGCTGGGTGCGGCCGAGCCGCTGATGCACCGTCTGGTGCCCTATCTGGTGGCCGAGATGGGCAATGCCTATCCCGAACTGGGCCGCGCGCAGCCGCTGATCGAAGAGACGCTGAAGCTGGAGGAGGTCCGCTTCCGCCAGACGCTCGCCAACGGCCTGAAGCTGCTCGACGAGGCGACCGGCGGGATGAAGGCGGGCGATACCCTGCCGGGTGTGACCGCGTTCAAGCTCTACGATACTTATGGCTTCCCCTATGATCTGACCGAGGATGCCCTGCGGGCGCAAAATCTCAGCGTCGATCGCGCGGGCTTCGACGCGGCGATGGCCGAGCAGAAGGCGGCGGCGCGCGCGGCGTGGAAGGGTTCGGGCGAAAAGGCGTCGTCCGAAGTGTGGTTCGACATTGCCGAAGAACATGGCGGCACCGAATTCACCGGCTATGTCAGCGAAGTCGGCGAAGGCCAGTTGATCGCGATCGTCAAGGATGGCGCGCGGGTGGACAGCGCAGGGCCGGGCGACGAAGTCTCGCTCGTCACCAACCAGACGCCTTTTTACGCCGAAAGCGGCGGCCAGATGGGCGATGCGGGCGTCGTCACCGGCGAGGACGGGCTGATCATCGAGATCGCCGACACCGCCAAGCCGCTGGGCCGCATCCACGCGATGCAGGGCGTGGTGAAGGCGGGCACGCTCAAGGTCGGCGTGCCGCTGCATCTGGTGGTCGACAAGGATCGCCGGACGCGGACGCGCGCGAACCATTCGGCGACCCACCTGCTCCACGCGGCTCTGCGCAAGCGGCTGGGCGGGCATGTGACGCAGAAGGGCAGCATGGTTTCGGCCGATCGCCTGCGCTTCGACTTCTCGCACCCCAAGCCGATGACGGCGGAGGATATCGCCGCGGTCGAGGCCGAGGTGAACCTGCACATTCGCGAGAATGAAGAGGTGATGACCCGCCTGATGACCCCCGACGACGCGATCGCGGCGGGCGCGATGGCGCTGTTCGGCGAGAAATATGGCGACGAGGTGCGTGTGCTCTCGATGGGCCATGCCGACGAGAACAATTATTCGGTCGAGCTGTGCGGCGGCACCCATGTCTCCGCGCTGGGCGACATCGCCTTGTTCAAGATCGTGTCCGAAAGCGCGGTATCGAGCGGCGTGCGCCGGATCGAGGCTTTGACGGGCGAAGCGGCGCGGCTGTGGCTGACGCATCGCGACGAGCGGCTCAAGGAAGCCGCCGCCGCGCTCAAGACCGCCCCCGACGACGTGCCCGCGCGCATCGCGGCGCTGGTCGAGGAACGCCGCAAGCTCGAGCGCGAACTGGCCGAGGCGAAGAAGGCGCTGGCGCTGGGCGGTGGTGCGGCCAAGGCCGATGCGGCCGGGCCGGAGGATATCGCAGGCGTGAAGTTCCTCGCGCAGGTCGTCGACGGCCTCGATCCCAAGGGGCTGCGCGGGCTGGTCGACGAGGCGAAGCAGCAGCTTGGATCGGGCGTGTCGGTGATCGTCGCGACCAACGAAGGCCGCGCGAGCGTCGCGGCGGGCGTGACGGCGGACCTGACGGGTCGCATCAGCGCGGTCGATCTCGTCAAGGCGGCGGTGGCCGCGCTGGGTGGTCAGGGCGGCGGGGGCCGTCCCGACATGGCGCAGGGCGGCGGGCCGGACGGCGACAAGGCGAACGATGCCGTCGCGGCGGTGCGCGAGGTGATCGCGAAGGTGCCTGCTTGAGGATTGCGGGCATCGCGGCGCTGGTCGCGATGCTCATTCCTTCCGTCGTGATCGCGGCGCCGCTGCGGTCAGGCATCTACAGCAGCGTCAGGCACATCCCCGACGCCGACGACCTAGTCGGCAATGAGATCGAACTGCACCTCGACGATCCCGAGCCTTGGGCCGAGTTCGTGATGTGCGAAGGCTGGTGCAATTCGACCTATATCGTCGATGTGGCGCGGGCTAGCGACGGCTTCAGCTTCGATTTCGATCAGCCGCTCTACAATCCGGATGGCAAGTCGGCGCCGTCGCTCCATTTCCACGTCACCGGTGAGATGCGCGGTAGCCGGCTGTTGCTGATATTCAACCGCGATCGTGAGAGTGCGGATCGACTGAAGATGGTGAAGCGCGTCTATGGTCTGGGTGTGGCGCGGGCCGAGCAGGCCAGTCGTTAGCCTTCTCGTCTTCCCCGCGAAGGTGGGGATCCATCCAGTTTCACCGCTGGCGAAGGCTTTGGATAGGCCCCCGCCTTCGCGGGGGCGACGGGGAGAGTTAAAGCCCCGCCTCTTCGGGGTGCTCGTCTTCCGCGCCGCTCGCCGCATCGCGTAGCCTCCGCCCGCGCAGGGGCGGTTCGCGGTTGGTTTCGCTCATTTCCATGATCTTGGCGCGCAGTTCGGCGCGCTTTTCGTGGATCGAGGCGATCACCGGCCCCATTGCGACGCCAAGGTCGACGAGGACGGCTTCGGACAGCTGGAGCGAGCTTTCGAGCGTTTCGGGGACCGCGTCGGTCGCGCCGGCCTTGTAGAGTTCGGCGGCGTGGTTCGGATCGCGGGCGCGGGCGACGATCGTGAGATCGGGGTGGAGCATGCGCGCGCGGCGGGTGAGGCGCACCGTCTGCACCGGATCGTCCATCGTCAGGATGAGCGCGCTGGCATGGCCAAGGTTGAGATGCTCGATCATGCCCGGCCGCCCGATATCGCCGAACATCGCCTGATAGCCGCGCTTTCGGGCGGCGGTGACGGTGTCGATATTCGCGTCGACCGCCATGTACGGCCGATTGTGCGCATCGAGCATCTGCGCGACGAGGCGGCCGACGCGGCCGAAGCCGGCGATGATCGCGCGGCCATGATCGGGCGCGGCATCGGGCGCTTCGTCGGCTTGCGCATCCGAGATACGGCGGGCGACATCGTGTCCGATGCGCGCGAGGATGGGCGTGATCGTCAGGCCGATCGCGGTGACGACCTGCCAGAAGGCGGCGGTCGCGGGCGCGATCAGCGCGGCCTGCGCGGCGACGCCCAGCACGATCAGGGTGGTTTCGGACGGTGCCGACATCAGCACCCCCGTTTCGGTCGCGACCGCGCGGCCCGCACCCGAGAAGCGCAGCAGCAGGCCGGTGATGATCGCCTTGATCGCGCACACGCCAAACACCGCGAGCAGCAGCTTTGGCCACTGATCGAAGATGGTCGGCCAATCGAGCGACATGCCGACCGAGATCAGGAAGACACCGAGCGCCAGCCCCTTGAACGGCGCCGTCACCAATTCGACCTCGGCATGATAATCGGTTTCGGCGATCAGGATGCCGGCGAGCAGCGCGCCGACGATCGGCGAGAGGCCGGCTGCGGCAGTCGCGACGCTGGCGAGAATGACGACCAGCAGGCTGGCCGCCAGAAACAGTTCGGGATTCTTGGCGCGCGCGGCCTGCGCGAAAAGGCGCGGCAGGAAGAAACGGCCGCCGATCATCATCACCGCGATGATCGCCGCGCCCAGCCCCAATGTGCGGGCGAGGCCATCCCACCCGGCGGTGTCGCCATAAGGCGCGAGCGCACCCAGCACGAAGATGATCGGGACGAGTGCCAGATCTTCGAACAGCAGCATGGCGAAGGCGTTGCGCCCGACCGCGCCGGTCGTCCCCACCAGCGGCAGCACGAGCGCGGTGGAGGAGAGTGCTAGCGCGAGGCCGAGGCCCAGCGCGCCGGACTCGCTCTGCCGCCCGCTCAGGAACAGCGCGCCGCCGATCGCCGCCGCCGATAGCAGCAATTCGGCCGAACCCAGCCCGAAGACGCGCTTTCGCATCGTCCATAATCGTCGGAACGACAGTTCCAGCCCGATCGAGAATAGCAGCAGGATGATGCCGAATTCGGCGAAGGGCTCGATCGCGTGCTGATTGCTGATCGTGATATAGTAGAGCCACGGATAATCATCGACGAGCGCGCCCAGCGCAGTCGGGCCGATCGCCGCGCCGACCAGGATGAACCCGATGACGGGGCTGATCTTGGCGCGGGCGAAGGCGGGAATGACGAGGCCGGCGGCGCCAAGGATGACGAGGGCGTCGCTGAAGGCGGAAGAATTGATGGGAAGCGCCATGCGGCGACTTTGGCGGCTAAGTGCGCGAAAGGCCAGCCAAAGCGAGGCAAAAAAGGGATCGGGGGATGGCGGGTGATGCGCAAAGCGACCTTCTGATCGTCGGCGGCGGCCCGGCGGGGATGATGGTCGGGCTGCTGTTCGCCCGCGCCGGCGTGCGGACGCGCGTTCTCGAAAAGCATTCGGATTTCCTGCGCGATTTTCGGGGCGATACGGTGCATCCATCGACGATCGCCCTGTTCGACGAGCTGGGGCTGGCGGACGCCTTGCTCGCGCGGCCGCACGACAAGGTGCCGGGCGTCGGCGCGCGGATCGGCGGGCGCGAATATCGCGTGGCGGACCTCACGCACCTGCCCGTGCGGCACCGCTTCATGGCGATGATGCCGCAATGGGAGTTCCTCGATTTCGTCGCCGATCAGGCGAAGCGATTTCCGGCCTTCACGCTGGACATGCAGGCCGAGGCGGTCGGGCTGATCGAGGAAGGCGGGCGCATATCGGGTGTGCGGACGAAGGACGGGCGCGAATTGCGCGCGCGGCTCGTGATCGCGGCCGACGGGCGCGGATCGGTGCTGCGCGAGGCGGGCGGGCTGCCGCGCGAGGATCTGGGCGCGCCGATCGACGTCTTCTGGTTCCGCCTGTCGAAGGAACGGCGCGCGGAGAATGAGACGGTCGGGCAGTTCGCGCCGGGCACCGTGATCGCGATGATCGATCGCGGCGATTATTGGCAATGCGCCTTCGTGTTCGGCAAAGGCGGCGCCGATCGCATCCGCGCTCTGGGGATCGAGGCGTTTCGCGAGCGGGTGGCGACCGCGGTGCCCGCGGTGGCGGGGCAGGTGGGCGAACTGGCGTCATGGGACGACGTGAAATTGCTGTCGGTCTCGCTCGATCGGCTGACGCGCTGGCACCGGCCCGGCCTGCTTGCAATCGGCGATGCGGCGCATGCGATGTCCCCGGTCGGCGGGGTGGGGATCAATCTGGCGATCCAGGATGCGGTGGCCGCCGCAAACATTCTGGCCGGGCCGATGGTGCGCGGGGCGGATGTCGATGCGTTGCTGGCGAAGGTGCAGGCCCGACGTATGTTCCCGGTGCGCGTGATTCAGGCGATGCAGAAGGCGGTCCACGCCAACATCCTCGGCCCCACGCTGGCAAGCGCGGATCCCGCGATGGACCCGCCCTTCGCGCTCCGGATGCTCGATCGTTTCCCCGTCCTGCAACGCATCCCCGCGCGGATCGTGGGCCTGGGCGTGCGGCGCGAACATGTGCGGTCGCCATCCATCTAAATCCTCCCCCGCAAGGGGGAGGTGGCGCCGAAGGCGACGGAGGGGGAGGGCTGCGGCCAGCCAGCGTTTCGTTCCCTCCCCTCCCCCTCCGTCAGCTGCGCTGACACCTCCCCCTGGCGGGGGAGGATAAGGGAGTTAGCTGTGTTGCCGTGGCGCATCACCCGTCCTACGGTCCGCTCCGATAAGCCTGTAGAAAGGATGAGGATGCCACGCCTCGGTTCGACCGCCCGTTTCCTTCTTGCCGCGACTGCCCTGATGATGACGATGAACGCCCCTGCCGCGACTCCCACCGATCCCGTCACCTATCCGCACACGTCGAAGGGCGATGTGGTCGAGGATCAGTTCGGGGAGGCGATCGCCGATCCCTATCGCTGGCTCGAAAACGATGTGCGGACCGACAAGGCGGTCGAAGGCTGGGTGGAGGCCGAGAACAAGGCGACCCAGACCTATCTGAAGACGCTGCCGGTGCGCGACGACATTGCCAGCCGGATGAGGCAGCTGTGGAATTACGAACGCTATGGCGTGCCGCGCAAGCGCGGGAACGAATATTTCTTCGCGTACAATAGCGGCCTGCAGAATCAGGCGGTGCTCAAGGTTCGCGACGGGCTGGACGGCAAGGATCGTGAGCTGATCGATCCCAATGGCTGGGCCAAGGACGGCGCGACCGCGCTCGACGCGTGGGAACCTTCGAACGACGGCAGGCTGCTGCTTTATTCGGTGCAGGACGGCGGCACCGACTGGCGGATCGTCCGCCTGCTCGACGTGGCGACGGGCAAGCCGCTGCCCGACGAAATCCGGTGGGTGAAGTTTTCGGGCCTCGCCTGGGACAGCGACGGCAAGGGCTTCTTCTACGCGCGCTTCCCCGCGCCGAAGAAGGGCGCGGATTTCCAGCAGCTCAACCTGAACCACCAGGTCTATTATCACGCGGTCGGCACCGATCAGTCGGCCGACAAGCTGATCTACGCAACGCCCAACAACCCTGGCGTCAACCACAGTGTCGAGACCACCAGCGACGGCCGCTACCTGCTCGTCACCTCCTCTGAAGGGACGGACGAGCGTTATGAGGTGACGTTGTTCGACCTCGCCGATCCGAAGATGAAGCCGCGCAAGCTGGTGACGGGCTTCAAGAATGACTGGGCGCTCGCGGGCAGCATCGGGACGAAGTTCTACTTCCGCACCAATTTGAAGGCGCCGCGCCAGAAGGTCGTCGTCCTCGACGTCGCGCCGAAGGGCCGGCCCGTGCCGCTCGAGATCGTGCCGCAGCAGACCGAAACCCTCGTCGGCGCGCATATCGTCGGCAGCCGGATGATCCTGGCCTATCTGGGCGATGCGAAGACCGAGGCGTCGCTCTACGAACTCGACGGCCGCCGCGTGGGGCCGATCGAGCTTCCCGATATCGGCACCGGCGCGGGCTTCGGCGGGCGTGCGGGCGATCCGGAGACCTTCTACAGCTTCTCCAACTTCGCGACGCCGACGACGATCTACCGGCTCAACACCTCGACCGGGAAGACCGACGTCTTCGCTGCCCCCAAGCTCGCCTTCGATCCGAAGGACTATGAGGTCGATCAGAAGTTCTTCGATTCGAAGGACGGGACGCGCGTGCCGATCTTCGTCGCGCGCAAGAAGTCGACCGCGCCGGGGGCGCCTGCGCTGCTCTACGGCTATGGCGGGTTCAACATTTCGGTGACGCCGGTATTCTCGCCGGCGGTGCTCAACTGGATGGAGATGGGCGGGGTCTATGCGGTCGCGAACCTGCGCGGCGGCGGCGAATATGGCGCGGCGTGGCACGATGCCGGCCGCCTCGCGCAGAAGCAGAATGTGTTCGACGATTTCATCGCGGCGGGCGACTTCCTGATCTCCAGCGGGATCAGCGCGAAGGGCAAGCTGGCGGCGATGGGCCGTTCCAACGGCGGCCTGCTGATCGGCGCGACCGTGAACCAGCGGCCGGACCTTTTCGCCGCCGCCAATCCGGCGGTGGGCGTGATGGACATGCTGCGCTTCAACCGGTTCACGGCGGGGCGTTACTGGGTCGACGATTATGGCGATCCGGGCGTCGAGGCCGATTTCCGCGTACTGCGCGCCTATTCGCCCTATCACAACATCAAGGCGGGCGTTGATTATCCCGCGATCATGGTGACGACCGCCGATACCGACGATCGCGTCGTGCCGGGGCACAGCTTCAAATATGCCGCCGCGCTGCAATCGTCCGCGATCGGCGACAAGCCGCACCTGATCCGGATCGAGACGCGCGCAGGCCACGGTTCGGGCAAGCCCACCGACAAGATCATCGATGAATATGCGGACTTGTGGGCCTTCATGGGCTATTGGACGGGTCTGGTCCCCGCGAAGCGCTGACGAAAAGGATCACGGGATGAAGTTCGGCCCCATCGCGATCGTGACGGCGTGCATGACGGCGGTGCCCGTTCACGCGCTGACGATCGATCCCGTCGCGGCCGAGCATCGCCTGTACGTTCAGGCGCGATTGGCCGATGCGTCGGGCCTGCCCGAAATGGCGGCGCAGAATTACGGGCGGCTGCTGGCGGAAGCGCCGGGCGACAAGGGGCTTGCGCTGCGTGCCTATCGCCAGGCGTTGACGGCGGGCGACTTCAAGCTGGCGTCGAAGGCGGCGGGTGAACTGGACAAGATCGGCGCGCTGCCCGCAGACGGCACGCTGCTGCTCCTGTCCGACGCCGTGACGGCGAAGGATTGGGGCAAGGCGCGCACCTTGTGCGACCGGATCGACAAGGAGATGCTGTTCTCCTTCCTGCTGCCCGTCATTCGCGGCTGGATCGCGGTGGGGGCGGGCGATGCCCATCCGCTGCGCGCGATGGACACGCCGGGGCAGAGCCAACTCGCCAACAGCTATGCGCGCGATCACCGTATCCTGATCGCTCTGGTCGCGGGCAAGCGCGACGAGGCGATCAAATCGATGCGCGATCTGATCGCGCAGGGCGACGTACGCTCGCTACGCCTGCGCCTTGCCGTTGCGGCGTTCGTCGCCAAGGAGGGCGACAAGACGACGGCGCTGAGCCTGCTCGACGGGCGCGCGCCCGAACTGGAGGCGGCGCGCACACGGCTGGCGGCGGGCAAGACGCTGCCGGGGGCGATCGACGATCCCGCCGATGGCCTCGCCGAACTCTTCACCCAGCTCGCGGTCGACGTGAAAAGCGGAGGGCGTTCGCCCGTCTCGCTCCAGCTCGCGCGGCTCGCCACCTATGTCGCGCCCGCCAATACGGGCGCGCGGATTGCGGCGGCGGACCTGCTGTCAGGCGCCGAATATCGCGACAGCGCATTGAAGCTGATCGACGGGGTCAGCCCCGACGATCCGCTCTACGATGCCGCGCGGCAGGTACGCACCTCGATCCTGACCGCCAAGGGCGACAAGCAGGCGGTGCTGGCCGAACTCCAGCGCGTCGCCGCGCAGCCGACGGCGACGCCCAGCAACTTCGCCGATCTCGGCCAGATATTGTCCGATCTCAATCGCCCGCAGGATGCCGCCGCCGCTTATGGCCGCGCGGTGGCGATGAACAAGGCGGCGGGCACGCCCAATTGGGTCTATCTGTTCCTGATGGCGAGCACGCTGGACGAGGCCGGGCAGTGGCCGGCGGCGAAGGCTGCGCTGGCGGAGGCGAATGCGATCGATCCGGCGCAGGCGATCGTGCTCAACTATCTGGGCTACGGCATGCTGGAGCATGGCGAGGATCTGGCGATGGCGCAGGTCTATATCGAGCGCGCATCGGCGCTGGACCCCAGCGATGCGGCGATCAGCGACTCTCTGGGCTGGCTCTACTACAAGCGTGGCAATTATGCGGGCGCCATCGCCGCGCTCGAACGCGCGATCGTGGCCGATCCGTCCGAGCCGGTGATGCACGATCATCTGGGCGACGCCTATTGGGCGGTCGGGCGGCGGATCGAGGCGCGCTATGCGTGGCGTGCCGCATTGATCCATGCCGAGCCGGGCGATGTCGCGCGGATCAATCGCAAGCTTGCCGATGGCATGGACAGCCCGGCGCCGACTAAGACGACATCCGCCCGCCCGTGACGCTCACCGGAACGGGTTACGCCAAGATCAATCTCGCGCTCCACGTCCGGCGGCGGCGCGATGACGGCTATCACGAGCTTGAGACATTGTTCGCCTTCGCGCGCGATGGCGATGCGATTGCGATCGATCCCGATGCGCCGCCGGGGCTGACGATCGACGGACCGTTTGGCGATGCGCTGGCCGGCGAGGCGGGCGACGACAATCTGGTGATGCGCGCGGCGAAGGCGCTGGGGCGGCCGGCAGCGATCCGGCTGACCAAGACGCTGCCGATCGCGGCGGGCATCGGCGGTGGATCGGCCGACGCAGCAGCGGTGCTGCGCCTGTTGGGCGAGGGGCGCGACGCGGCCGAATTGCTGGCGATCGCGGCGGGGCTGGGGGCGGACGTGCCCGCGTGCGTCGCTTCGGTTGCGGTGCGTGGCGATGGGCGCGGCGACGAACTGCGCGCGATCCCGGCGGAGGGGCTGAGCGGGATGCCGCTGCTCCTCGTCAATCCGCGTGTGCCGCTATCGACCGGGCCGGTGTTCCGTGCGTGGGACGGCGTGGATCGTGGCGCGCTGGGCGATGGCGATCCGCTTGCGGTGGCGCTAGCGGGGCGCAACGATCTGGAGGCGCCGGCGCTGAGCCTGTGCCCGGTGATCGGCGAGGTTCTGGCGCTGCTTCGCGCGCAGGATGGGGTGACGCTGGCGCGGATGTCGGGATCGGGCGCGACCTGTTTTGCGCTGTTCGAGAGTGAAGCGGCGCGCGATGCGGCAGCCGCCGTGATCGGCGAGGCGCGGCCCGACTGGTGGCGGCTGGCGAGTGCGTTGCGTTAGAGTGGAGGCGGGATGAGGCGCTGGTATCTTCTGTTGCTGGGCGTGGCCGTGCTGAGCTTCGGTATCTACGCTTATGAAACCGCGAAACCGTGGGTGCATCCGATCAAGCAGGCCGATGCCATCCGCCTCGCCGCACTGGAAAAGAACAACGCGGCCCCGCAGCTTGTGCCGTCTGGGGAGGATCCGGGGCCGACGCAGGAATGGTTCGGCGATGCGCAGGCGGTGGATGGCGATACGCTCGCCTTCGACGGGCATGAGGTTCACCTGTGGGCGATCGATGCGCCGGAACTGGATCAGACCTGCGAACGCGCCGGAAAGCCGTGGCGCTGCGGTGATTTCGCCAGGACGGAACTCGACAAGCTGATCGGGGGGCGGACTGTTGCGTGCCGGGGCGAAGGGCCGGAGCAGAATGCCGAGCACCCGACCGTCCTATGCTTCGTCCGCACCGCGCGCTGCGCGCAGGATGAGGCGTGTCAGACGAGCCTCGGCTCGCTCAACCTCTTTATGGTCAAGCGCGGGGCCGCGATGGATGTCGAGGGTCATTTCGGCGAGATCGAGGACGATGCGCAGGAAGCGCATGTCGGCCTGTGGGCGAGCAGCTTCAAGCCGCCGTGGGAATGGCGCGGGGTCGAGGCCGGTCACTAAGGCGTTGGATCAGTCCTCCAGCAGCAGCCGCTCGTAGAATCCGCCCCACTGGCCGTCGGGCGAGACGAGGTGGATCTCCAATATCCAGTGGCGCGGGCGGCCATGCTGGTCAGGGTCGCGCATCCGCTGCGTATTGGCGGGATTGACGCGGCCGCCGGTCTTGCCGGCGGGGGAGCGGGCGTAGGGGAAGGGGCCGACCGTGTGCCCGGCGATCTGCCCGCCGAAGCGCCAGCCGCGCGCCTCGCTTTCGGCGACGGCGATGGCGAACAGGTCCGCGCCGGTGATGTCGGGGGTGGCGAGGAAGCGGGCGCGGGCGACATCGAACACGGTTTCGAGATCGGCGACGAGGCGGCGCTTCTCGGGACTGTTGCCCACCGCATAGGAGCGGCCGACATCGGCCTCCCAATCGCCGAAGACGGGGCCGAGATCGAGGAAGACGATGTCGTCCTCTTCGATGATGCGGTCGGGCGCGGGCTGGCCGGCGATGCAGAGCGTGTTGATGCCGGTGCGCACGACGCGGTCGTGCCAATGGACCGATACGCCGAAGTCGCGGGCGGCCAGCGCGCGGATGTCCGCCTCGATCGCGCTTTCGGCGCGGCCGGGGGCGATGAAGCCCGCCGCCTCGATTGCATCGAGCAGGGCGAGGCCGTTCTGTTCGGCGGCGATCAGCGCACTGAGCGGCGGATCGGCGGGGGCTTCGTCAGCCTTCACATAGGTCCATGCGGCAAGGCCCGAGCGCAGGCGGACGCAGGTGCGGACATAGTCTGACACTTCATAGGCATCGGCGGCCCAGAGATCGGCTTCGGTAACGCGAAAGACGCTGCCTGCGACCGCGTCGGCCGGGTCGGTGCTGGGAATGGTGATCGGGTGGAAACGCTCGCCGCTCTTGGCGAGAACGTCGGGATCGGTGATCTCGACCATCTCGGTGCGCCATCCGGGCAGCGCGTCGTCCACGCCCTCGATCAGCCGCCCGAACACCGCCATCTGGACCTCGGGCAGACGCAGCGTGCCGTAGGAGAAGAGGTGGATGGTTTCGGGTTCGGGCACGGGCAATCTCCAGGGCGATGCGAGGCGGATAGCTGATCCCGTCGCGCCCTGTGCAGGATTTTTTGAGCGCGAGGGTAACGGATCCTCGTTTCGCTGCGTATTTGAAGAACCATGATCCTGTTTCTCCTCTCCTATCTGGGTGGCGCGCTGACGATCGTCAGTCCGTGCATCCTGCCCGTCCTCCCCTTCGTGTTCGCGCGGGCCGATCAGCCCTTCGTGAAGAGCGGACTGCCGCTGCTGCTGGGCATGGCGGTGACGTTCGCGGGTGTTGCGACGCTCGCGGCGGTCGGCGGCGGATGGGCGGTGCAGGCGAACAGCTATGGCCGCGCGGTGGCGCTGGTGGTGCTGGCGGCGTTCGGGCTGCTGTTGCTGTTCCCGGCGATTGCCGATCGGGTGACGCGACCGCTGGTGGCGCTGGGATCGCGGCTGTCGGCATCGGCGACGGGCGGGCAGAGCAATGCGTCGACCTTCTTCGCCTCGCTGCTGCTGGGCGTCGCGACCGGATTGCTCTGGGCGCCGTGCGCGGGACCGGTGCTGGGCCTCGTCCTGACCGGCGCGGCGCTGCAGGGGGCGAGCGCGTCGACGACCCTGCTGCTGCTCGCTTATGCGCTGGGTGCGGCGACGTCGCTGGCGCTGGCGCTGCTCGTCGGCGGGAAGGTATTCGCGGCGATGAAGCGCGGGCTGGGCGTCAGCGAATGGATTCGGCGCGTGCTGGGTGCGCTGGTGCTGGCGGGCGTCGTCGCGATCGCAATGGGGCTCGATACCGGTCTGCTCACGCGGCTGTCGCTGGGCAGCACGGGCGGGATCGAACAGTCTTTGCTCGATCGCTTCCACCCCGATGATGCGCGCACATCGGCGGGCATGACGAAGAAGGAGCCGTTGGCGGTCGAGGGCGCGATGCCCCCGCTGGACGGCGCGACCCTGTGGCTGAACTCAAAGCCGCTGACCCGCGAACAGCTCAAGGGCAAGGTCGTGCTGGTCGATTTCTGGACCTATAGCTGCATCAACTGCCTGCGCAGCCTGCCTTATGTCCGCGCCTGGGCCGAGAAATACGGGCCGCGCGGGCTGGTGGTGATGGGCATCCATGCGCCCGAGTTCGCGTTCGAAAAGGATCCGGACAATGTGCGTCGCGCGGTCAAGGATCTGGGCATCACCTATCCGGTCGCGCTGGATAATGACCGCACGATCTGGCGCGCATTCGACAACCATTATTGGCCCGCCCACTACTTCATCGATGGGCAGGGGCGCATCCGATACCATCATTATGGCGAGGGCCATTATGCCCAGTCGGAGAAGGTGATCCAACGGCTGCTCGCCGAAAATGGCGATGCGCTGGGCGATATGGGCACGGTGAAGGTCGATGCGACCGGCGTGGGCGCGAAGACGCAGCTGCGCGACGTGAAATCGCCCGAAACCTATCTAGGCTATGGCCGTGGGCGGATCATGGCGAATGGCAAGGCGGTGCGCGATGCGGCGCAGGATTATGCCGCGCCCACGCTGACCATGCTCAACCAATGGGGTCTTGCCGGCCGCTGGACTGTCGGGGCCGAGAACCTTACCGGCAATGCGGCGGGCGGGCGCATCCTGTTCCGTTTCCAGGCGCGCGACGTGCATCTGGTGCTGGGCGCGGGCGCGAAGCCGGTGCGCTATCGCGTGACGATCGACGGCAAGGCGCCGGGCGCGGATCATGGTGTCGACACCGACGCCGAAGGGCGCGGCACCGTGACCGGACAGCGCCTTTACCAGCTGGTGCGGCAGAAGGGCGCGCCGCGCGAACGGACGTTCGAAATCGAATTCCTCGATCCGGGCGTACAGGCGTTCGCCTTCACCTTCGGATAGGCGTCAGGGGGCGAAAAGCCAGTCGATCGCCTCCTGCTCATTCTCGAAAATCTCGCGCACGCCGGTCCCGACGCGCCGTACCTGAATGCCGACGAGCCGGCTGACGACGAGCGTCGCGATCCGGCGCGGATCGGCGGCCGGATAGAGCGGGCTTTCGGCATAATAATCGGCAACGTCGCGGCTCTGCACGGGCAGGGCGCGCGTATCGATCAGGACGGCGACCTCGGTGAGCGGCACGCCCCGCATTGCCATATCCCGCACCGTCTTGCGGACCGCTTCGCGATAGAGGTCGACCGTTTCGCGGGTCCAGATGCCGTCGAGGATGATCTTCAGGAAACGGCGGCTGTGATCGATCTCGAACCTGAAATGCTCGGTCGCCACTTCCAATCTCCTGCCGACATGGCCTGTTCGCGCATGTCGGGGAATTGATGCCGATATCGGAGCGAACCGACCATCAGGGACATTACGCAGCCGGCAGAATCAGCCCTTCGAGGATGTCGAGCGGCATCGCGCCCGTGCCCAGCACCTTGGCGTGGAAGGATGCGAGCGAATAGCGGCGGCCGGCGCGCGCCTTGAAACGATCGCGCATCGACAGCAGGCGAAGCTGGCCGAGCTTGTAACCCAGCGCCTGACCCGGCCACGCCATATAACGTTCGATCTCGGCCACCGCCTCGCTGTGCGGGGTCGGGCTGTTGGCCTCCATATAGGCGATCGCCTCTTCGCGGCTCCAGCGCAGGTGATGCAGGCCGGTGTCGACGACGAGGCGGACGCAGCGGAACAGATCGTCGGCGAGGCGGCCGACATCGCCCGCCGGATCGGTGCGATAGACGCCCAGATCGGCGGCGAGCCGTTCGGCATAAAGCGCCCAGCCTTCCTGATAGGCGTTGAAGCTGGCGATACGGAGCAGCAGCGGCGCCTGCGGCAGCGAGAGCGAGACTGCACCCTGCGTGTGATGGCCGGGCACGCCCTCATGATAGCTGAGCGTCGGCAGCTTGAAGCGCGACAAAGTCGCCATATCGCGCAGGTTGATCCAGTAGATGCCGGGGCGCGACCCATCGAGCGAGGGGCCGTCATAATAGCCGCCGGGGGCCGATTCCTGCGTGGCGGCGGGCACGGCGCGCACCTCCATCCGCATCGTCGGGATCATCGCGGGCGGCAGGAATTGCCGCTGGCGCGCCTCCATCGCGGAGACGAGACCGCGCACATAGGTGAGCAGCGCCTCGCGGCCCACGGGCGTATCGGCGAACTGCTGTTTCGGATCGGCGGCGAGCGCGTCGATCCGTTGAAGGATGCTGCCCTTGCTGTAACCGATCTGGCGCAGGCGCATGTCGAGCTGCGCCTGGAGCATCTTCACCTGATCGAGGCCGATCTTGTGGATCTCGTCGGCCGACATGTTGCTGTCGCCGACCGAGGCGATGTTGGCGGCATAGAGCGCGGCGCCATCGGGTTGCGCCCACAAGCCCGCTTCGTCGCGCGCGGTCTCCAGCATGTTTGAAACGCGGTCGCGCAGCTTCTTGAAGATCGGGCGGGCGCGCTTGTCGAGCGCGGTGGCGGCGCGTTGCTCGGTCAGCGCGCGGCTGTGCGGATCGATGCCAGCGGTGGCCATGCGGGTGCGCAGCGCGACGATCATCGGATGATCGGCCGCTTTGGGGGCCAGGAAGGCATCGATGACCGGTAGCGTCTTTTCGAGGATCGCGCGCGGCGGGTGGCAACCCAGGGCTTCATCCGCCCTACTCTTTTCGATCACCCCGGCATAGCCCGTCGCGAAACCATCGAGCTTTTCGATCCAGGCGTCGACCTCCTGCAGGGTCGAAACCGGTTGCTGCGCCATCATGATGTTGGGCGTGTTCACCAGCGGGCCGGAAATCTGGTTGATTACATAAGGCTCGTGCCCCGAAAACCAGAAGGGGTTGGGCCGGCCATAGCCGATCGCGGCGCTGCGCGTGGCGTTGGCGATCAGTTCGGCGCTGATCTTCAGGCGCAGCGTGCCGAGCGGATCGCCACTGCACTGCACGCCTTCGATCGCGATACCTGCCTCGCCCAGCGCGGCGCGCCAAGCCTCCTCACCTTGCGGGGAATAATCGTCCATCCGGCGCGCGAGCGGGCCGCCGTTCATCGCGCCGGGCACGCCGCCATAGCAGCCCATTTCCGGCGTCTGATCGAGCAGATTGCCCGCGATCCGATCGAGCGGATCGACGATCGGGCAGATGGCGCGCGGAGCCGCCATCGCCGGCGCCGCGATCATCGTGGAGCCGAGCAGGGCGACGGCCTCACGCCGCGAAAGATGGGATGACGAGCGAAATGACATGGACTGGCGGTGCAGTGGTGACATTTTCGGATTGAAGGGGCAACAGGCGCCCATGTTTCATCTCGACCTGAAAGACCGCGTCGCGCGGATCGGCATCGATCGCGGCGCCGCGCGCAACGCCATCCCCATCGACGCCTGGCGCGATCTGACCGCTTTGTTGGCGCACGTCGGCGAAAGCGACGCGCGCGTGCTCATCCTCCAATCGGGGATGGAAGGCGTGTTTTCGGCCGGGGCCGACATTGGCGATCTCGCCCCGCTGGCCGAAGATATCGAGGGGCGCGGGCGCTTCCGGCAGGAGATGGGGGAGGCGATCGAGGCGCTGGCTGCGCTGCCGATTGCGACGATCGCATTGATCGAGGGCGGATGCTTCGGCGCGGCGGTGGCGGTCGCGATGGCGTGCGACATGCGGATTGCCGGGCCGGCAGCGCGTTTCGCGATCACGCCCGCAAAGCTCGGCATCGGCTATCCGCCGACCGACGTGGCGCGGTTGAAGGCGCTGGTCGGGCCGGGGCAGGCGGCGCGGTTGCTCTTTTCGGCGGCGACGGTCGATGCCGCGGAGGCGCTCGCGATCGGGCTGATCGAGGAGCGCGACGACAATCCGGCCGCGCGGGTAGCGGCGCTGGCGGCAGTGATTGCGGCCAATGCGCCGTCGAGCATCACGATCCTCAAGCGATCACTGGCGGGCGATCGGGGGGCGGCTGCGGCATTCGAAGGATCGTTCGGCAGCGCCGATTTCGCGGAGGGTGTCGCCGCCTTCCAGACGCGCCGCGCGCCGGAGTTCGGCGTATGACGCCGGGCTTCGTCGATGGCGATGCGCCGATCCTGCTGATCGCCGATCACGCGTCGAACCATGTGCCCGCCGATATCGATCTGGACGTGGATCCGGCGCTGCTGAACCAGCATATGGCGATCGACATCGGGGTCGAGGCGACCGGGCGGCTGCTGTGCGCGGCGCTGGGGATGGCAGGGATTTTCGGTCCCGTCTCGCGCCTCGTGATCGATCTCAACCGCGAGGAGGGTGCCGCCGGGCTGATCCCGCACGAGAGCGACGGCTTTGCGATTTCGGGCAACACGCTGCTCACCGCCGAGGGGCGACATGCGCGGATCGAGCGTTTCTGGCGACCTTACCATGCCTTCATCGCCGATCGCATCGCGGCGCATCGGCCGAAGCTGATCGTCTCGCTCCACAGCTTCACCCCGCGCCTCGCGACCCGGCCCGAGGAGCAAAGGCCGTGGCAGGTGGGCGTGCTCTACAACCAGGACGATCGCGCGGCGCTGCCCGGCATTGCGGCGTTGCGGGCTGCGGGGATCGTGACGGGCGATAACGAGCCCTATTCGGGCAAGGTGCTGAACGCGACGATGAACGCGCATGCCGAGGGCAACGGCATTCCCTATTTGGGCCTTGAGGTGCGGCAGGATCTGATCGGCGACGATGCGGGCGTGGCGCTTTGGGCACAGCGGCTGGCACCGGTGATCGGGGCGGTGGCCGCCGCCCTGTAACGGGGTTGCCCTGCCTTGACCCCGCGCCTAGAGCGCGACCCGCAATGAGCATGGGCCATAACCTTCGATCCGGCGCACTCGCCCTGACGGGCGTGATGCTGCTTGCCGCCTGTTCGGGGGGCAAGGACGGGCAGGTGAGCGATGCGAGTCCGCTCGATTGCCGGCTGCCCGGCAAGGCGACGTTCGAGCGGCTGTGCCAGGTCGATCGCATGGCGACGCCCGACGGCACCGTGCTGACCGTGCGGAGGCCCGATGGCGGCTTTCAGCGGCTGTTGATCGTTAAAGACGGGCGCGGCGTGATCGCGGCGGACGGGGCGATCCCGGTGACGGTGAAGCCGGTTGGCGGCGAGGCGATCGATGTGACGACAAGTGATGGGACGACATGGCAATTGCCCGCGCGGGTGACGAAGTGAGTGGCCGCCCGATCCTGACCGCCGCCGAGACGCGCGCGGCGGAGGATGAAGTATTCGCGACCGGCATCACCGTCGAGGAATTGATGGAGCGCGCCGGGCAGGCGGTGGCCGAGGCGGTGTGGCGCTGTGCGGGCGCGGCGCCGACCTTGGTGCTGTGCGGCCCCGGCAATAACGGCGGCGACGGCTATGTGATTGCCCGTGCACTGGCGGACAAAGGCGTCAAGGTGCGCGTCGCGGCGAGCGGCGATCCGCGCACCGATGCCGCGCAGGCGATGCGCGCGCGCTGGACCGGGCCGGTCGAGGATCTGGCCGATGCCAAGGGCGCGCCGATCCTGGTCGATGCCCTTTTCGGGACCGGGCTGGCACGTCCGCTGGATATCGCGATCACCGGCCCGCTGGAGCGGCTGGCCGAGGCGGCGCGGCAGCGTATCGCGGTCGACCTGCCGAGCGGGATCGGCACCGATGACGGCGCGCTGCTGGGCGCGACGATCGACTATGAGATGACGGTGGCGCTGGGCAATCTGAAGCCCGCGCATCGGCTGCAGCCGGCGGTGGCGACGATGGGCCGGATCGTGGTGGCCGATATCGGGCTGAACGCGGCGTCGGCGCTGGTCGAGATTGCGCGCCCGCGCCTGCCCGCGCCGGGAGCGACCGATCACAAATATACGCGCGGTATGGTCGTCGTGGCCGAAGGCGCGATGCCCGGCGCGGCGATGCTGTCGGCGATGGCGGCGCAGCGTGCGGGCGCGGGCTATGTCGTGCTGGCGGGCGAGGGCCAGGGCGGCCCGGCAGCGATGGTACGGTGGAGCGATCCGCTGGCGACATTGCTGGCCGACGATCGGGTTGGCGCCGTTGTGGTCGGGCCGGGTCTCGGACGGACCAATGCGGGCGCGCTGCTGCTCGATGTGGCGCTGGCGAGCGGGCGGCGGCTGGTGATCGATGCCGATGCGCTGGTGCTGCTGGCGGAGCGTCGCCTGCCGCTTGCGGGCATGCCGATCCTGACCCCGCATGAGGGCGAGTTCGCGCGGCTGTTCGGCGATCTGCCCGGCACGCGCATCGGTCGCGCGCGGGCGGCCGCTGCGAAGACGCAGGCTGTCGTCGTCCTCAAGGGCGCCGACACGGTGGTCGCGGCCCCCGATGGTCGTGCTGCGATCGCGCCGCCCGCGCCGGGCTGGCTGGCGAGCGCCGGGACGGGCGACGTGCTGGCGGGTGCGATCGGCGCATGCCTCGCGCGTGGAATGGAGCCGTTCGATGCGGCGCAGGCGGGCGTGTGGCTGCAGGCGGAGGCGGCGCGGATCGTGGGGCCGGGCCTGATCGCCGACGATCTGATCCCCGCGCTCACGACCGCGCTGGTGGCCTGTGGTTGAGGCCGGCGAACCGATCGTCCGCATCGCCGCGCGCGGCGAGGGGATTACGGCGGACGGGCGGCATTCGCCGCTGTCGGCACCCGGCGACATGCTGCTGATCGACGGCACGCTCGTGCCCGGCCCGCATCATGTCGAGGCGCCTTGCCGCCATTTCCCGACCTGCGGCGGATGCCAGCTCCAGCATGTCGACGACGAAAGCTATGCCGAGTTTCTGGCGCAGCGGATCACGGGCGCGCTAACCCAGCAGAAGCTGGAGATGCCCGAAGTCCTTCCCGCCTTGCTCTCCCCGCCCGCAACGCGCCGCCGCGCATCGCTGCGTGCGGAGAAGCAGGGGAAGCGGGTGCTGATCGGGTTCAACGAGGGCGAGAGCCACCGCATTGTCGACATGCGCATGTGCTCGATCCTCGATCCGCGCCTGTTCGCGCTGGTGGAGCCACTGCGCAAGTTGCTCGGCCCCATGATCAAGGATCGGCGCGCGGCGGGCATCCGCATGACGATCGTCGATCAGGGCGTCGACCTGCTGCTTGAAAAGGTCGAGGTCGAAGGCTTTGCGGCGGTCGAGGCGCTCAACGATTTCGCGCGCGATCATGCGCTCGCGCGGCTTGCCATCGACGACGGCTATGGCCCCGAACCGCGTTGGGAGCCGGAAGGTGCCACGGTGACGCTGGGCGGCGTGGCGGTCGGCTTTCCGGCCGCGGGCTTCCTGCAGGCGACGCCCGAAGGCGAGGCCGCGTTGCTGGCCGAGGTGCAGCGAATCGTCGGCGATGCGCCGCTGGTCGCCGATCTGTTTTCCGGGCTGGGCACCTTCGCATTGCCGCTGTCGGCCAGGGCAAAGGTGCTCGCGGTCGAAGGCGCGCGCGATGCGGTGTTGGGCCTCAAGGCCGCGGCCGACAGGGCGCAGCGGATCATGATGGTCGAACATCGCGATCTTTTCCGCCGCCCGCTCGACATCAAGGAGGTCGACCGTTTCGACGCGATCGTCCTCGATCCGCCGCGCGCGGGCGCGAAAGAACAGATGCCCGCGCTCGCCGCCTCCACGCGGGTGCAACGCATCGCCTACGTCTCGTGCAACCCCTCCACCTTCGCGCGCGATGCGCGGATGCTGGTGCAGGGCGGCTGGACGCTCAAGTCGGTGCTGCCGGTGGGGCAGTTCCGCTGGTCGACCCATTGCGAACTGGTGGCCGAGTTCACGCGCTAATTCGACCAATGTCGAACAAATGACACTTGTTCATTAACCATATCTTTGCGGGCCATGCTTAGCTTTGCGCTATCTCCTTTGTGGTGGCGTATATGGCTTTGGGTCGGCTTGTTTCGGCGTTGCTTTGTGCGGTGGTTCTCGCGGGGCCGGCATCGGCCGCGCGTCTCGAACTGCAGCTTGGCGCCGTCGCGCATGACGATCGCGCCGCCTTCCATCCCGGTCGCTGGAGCCGGCCGCAGGCGATCATGGTGCGCGTGACCACCGCCGCGCCCGCTGCAGCCGCCGAGGATGGCGACGATCGCCAGCGGCTGACGGGCTATGCGCTGACCGGGGACGTGCCCTTGGGCGAGGGCTGGCGGATGACCGCCGGTTTTCGCGAGGATGGTAACCGCCAGCTGTTGCGTTCGGCCTTCGGTGATGAAGTCTCGACCCAGCAATATGCGCCGATGATGGCGGTGGGCTATGGCGCGGAGGCCGCACCCGGCCTTACCATCGGCGGCGATATCGGGATGGTGCGCCAATCGCGCAGCGCCCGGATTTCGGACGGCTCCACCCTGCTCAGCACGCCGATGGACATGCGTGCGCCCACCGGCGGACGCAGCAACGATTATCGCCCGATGCTGACCTTCTCGGCCGGCTACCGCTTCTAGGCCGCCGGCCCCGAAAAGACGATCAGCGCGGCGTTGATCGTCAGCCACAGCAGCACCAGCGACGCGACCATGAAGATGCTGAAGCGCAGCATCACGGCGTTAACGGTCGCCTGCACAAGGCTGTGCGCGACCCGCAGCGCGACATAGATCCACGCCAGCAGCGCATTCAGCCCGCCGCCCGCGCCCAAGATCGCGAGCGTGATCGCGACTGCGTAGAAGATCGTCGGTTGTTCGTGGAGATGATTGTAATTGTCCGCCTTCCAGCGGACCTCGGGTGGGAAGCGATCGACGAACTCGCTACCCGGCTTGCGCGGATCGTAGGTCAGCTTGAGCCTGGTCATCGCCGGAATGCGGGTGGCGTAGAGCCATGCCCACATCACGAAGGTCCACAGCACCAGCGCGATCACCGCGCGCAGGATCGGCGTGTGCATCCTCTATTCTCCTCCCGTTTCTCGCCGTCATGCTGAACCTGTTTCAACACGACGGGAAGGGGGCGGTTAGAGGAGGTTGCCCTTCACGAAGCTGTCGAGCTTCACCAGCCCGCCGACCAGCGTCTCGAACTCGTCCAGCGGCACCGCATTCGGGCCGTCGGACTTGGCATTGGCCGGGTCGGGGTGGGTTTCCATGAACAGCCCGGCAATTCCCACGGCCACCGCCGCACGGGCGAGGACGGGGACGAACTCGCGCTGGCCGCCGCTGGTGGTGCCCTGGCCACCCGGAAGCTGGACCGAATGGGTCGCGTCGAACATCACCGGGCAGCCCGTATCGCGCATGATCGCGAGGCCGCGCATGTCGGAGACGAGGTTGTTGTAGCCAAAGCTCGCGCCGCGATCGCACACCATCAACTGCGGATCGGGCAGGCCCGCCGTCGCAGCGGCCTCGCGGCCCTTGGCGATGACGTGCTTCATGTCGCCCGGCGCCATGAACTGGCCCTTCTTGACGTTCACCGGCTTGCCGCAGGTCGCGACGGCCTCGATCAGGTCGGTCTGGCGCGCGAGGAAGGCGGGGGTCTGGAGCATGTCGACGACCTCGGCGACCGGCTTCACCTGATGCGGTTCGTGCACGTCGGTGAGGACGGGCATCTCCAGTTCGGCGCGCACCTTGGCGAGGATGCGCAGCCCTTCGTCGAGTCCCGGCCCGCGGAAGGATGAGCCTGCGCTGCGGTTCGCTTTGTCGAACGAGCTTTTATAGACGATCAGCACGCCCAGTCGTTCGCCGATGGCTTTCAGCCGCTCAGCTGTCGCCAACGCCATTGCCTCGCTTTCGATCACGCAGGGGCCGGCGATCAGGAAGATGGGGTGGTCGAGGCCGATCTGGCGGCCGGCGAAGGGGAAGGATGCGTTCATGCCTCCGCCTAGCCTTGGCGCGATCGCAAAAGCAATGTCGCTTGCGTGCGATAGGTTGGGGGTCGCATAATCCGAACCGAACAGTTCGTCGAAAAGGCGAATTAAGCGAGGATGGTTGGCGATGGCATATGATCTGGTGATCCGGGGCGGGACGATCGTGGACGGGACGGGCGGCGCGCCCTTCGTCGGCGATGTCGCGATCGAAGGTGGCCGCATCGCTGCTGTCGGCACGGTCGAGGGTTCGGCCACGCGCGAGATCGATGCCAAGGGCAAGCTCGTCACGCCCGGCTTCGTCGACATTCATACGCATTATGACGGGCAGGCTATCTGGTCCGATCGGATGAGCCCGTCGTCCAGCCACGGTGTCACCACCGTCGTCATGGGCAATTGCGGCGTCGGCTTCGCGCCGTGCCGCCCGCAGGACCATGATGCCCTGATCGACGTGATGGAGGGGGTGGAGGATATTCCCGGCGCGGTGATGGCCGCCGGCCTGCCGTGGGACTGGGAAACCTTCCCCGAATATCTCGACGCGCTCGACAGCCGGAAGCGCGATATCGACGTCGCCGCCTTCCTGCCGCACAGCCCGCTGCGCGTCTATGTGATGGGCAAGCGCGGCGTGGAGCGCGAGCCTTCGACAAGCGAGGACCGCGCGAAGATGCGCGCGCTTGCCAAGGAAGCGATGGAGGCCGGCGCGCTCGGCTTCGCCTCCTCGCGCCTGATGATGCACAAGACCGGCAAGGGCGAGGCGATCCCGACCTACGGCATCGCCGAGGAGGAGATTGCCGCGATCGCCGATGGCCTCAACGACGCCGGCGGCGGCCTGCTCCAGTTCGTGCCGGACGTGCCGCGGGAGGGCTATGCCAAGATCCTCGGGCCGATCTTCGACATCGCCGAGGAGAAGAAACTGCCGATCACCTTCACGATGGGTGTCGGCAATTCGGGGCCGCAAATCTGGCCGCAGGCGGTCGAGCTGGTCGAAAAGAGCAATGCGGCGGGCGGCCATGTCACCGCGCAAATCTATCCGCGCCCGATCGGGCTGGTGATCGGCCTCGAACTCACCGCCAACCCATTCGTGCTGTGCCCCAGCTATCAGAAGATCGCGCACCTGCCGCTGGCCGAGCGCGTCGCCGAGATGAAGAAGCCCGAGGTCAAGGCGAAGATCATCTCCGAAGAACCGGGGCAGGGCCATCCGCTGACCGAGAAGGCGCGCAACTGGGAATGGATATTCCCGTTCGGCAAGGATGCCGATTACGAGCCGGGCCGTGAGAACAGCATCCTTGCCCGCGCCAAGGCACGCGGCGTCTCGCCCGAAGATGAGGCCTATGATCGCCTGCTCGACGATAATGGCCACGCGATGATGATGCTGGCGATGGGCAATTTCCACAACAACTCGCTCGATCTGGTCGGCGAACTGATGCACCGCAAGGATATGGTGCTGGGCCTGGGCGATGGCGGCGCGCATTACGGCATGGTCTGCGACGCGAGCTACCCGACCTTCATGCTGCAGCACTGGACCCGTGATCGCGAAGGCACGCGGATCGGCATCGCCGAGGCGGTGCAGGCGCTGGCCGCCAAGCCTGCGAAGGTCGCCGGCCTGCTCGATCGTGGTCTCGTCAAGCCGGGCTACAAGGCCGATCTCAACGTAATCGATCATGCGGCGGTGAAGCTGCACGTCCCCACGATCATCGAGGATCTGCCGGGGGGCGGGCGCCGTCTCAACCAGACGGCGGATGGCTTCATCGCCACGATCGTCGCGGGTCAGGTGATTGCGGAGAATGGCCAGCCCACCGATGCGCTTCCGGGCCGGCTGGTGCGCGGGCGGCAGGCCGAACCGGCCTGACCCTTATTTGCCCAGGCGCAGTCGGGGCAGGTTGATGTTGAGCTGAATGCTGAGCGCGTGGGCCATCTGCGCCTGCGCGCCGAAGCGCGCGAACCGATATTGGTTGAGATAGCCGATATCGGCGTTGATCCGCTTCGAGACGGGCACGTTCAGCCCGACGGCGTTGCGCATCCGCTCGAATCCGCGGCGCTGGCCCCAGTCGGTTGTGTTGGCGAGGTAGAAGGTCTCGTGCATCACGAAGGCCGAAAGCCCGCGATTGTTGAGCTTCTGATTGACGCGGACGAGCGGGCGGATGCGGAAGCCGATCTCGTTCCCGCGCGGATTGAGGCGATCGTCCACGCGAAAACGGACCAGCACCGGCCCCCATGTGCCGATGATGTGCTGACGGAAACGATCCTCGTCGGACGCGCGGTTGCCGTTGAACGCGTTGACGTGGCGATAGCCGCCGCCAAGCTCGATATGCTTCGACAGCCGGTATCGGAACAGGACGCCGACTTCGGTCTCGTAAAGGCCATTCTGCCGATCGCCGATGCGGCCGATCTGTTCCAGCGTGACCCGAAACTGATCGTTCACCGGCACCGTGCTGTTGATCTGCAGCCAGAACTGTTCGTCCTCCAGCCGCGCCGCCGCCGGCGACGCGATCAGAAGCAGCGAGGTGAACAGGATGGGACGCAGGCGGAAAGACACGCGGCGCTTCTAGGGGTTCGTCAACAAATTACCATCATGTTGAACGGGCATCGGGCGCACGAAATGTGCGAAAGTGCATCGAAGCTTAAGAAGGCTTCGGCCAAGTCGTTGGTCGAGGGGGATTGCAATGATAACTGGGGTATTGGGGGCGATCGTCCTGACGGGCGGCGCGTTGCTGGACGATTGTCAGGCCAAGGACAGTCGCCGGGCGCGATGTGAGGCTTATGTGCACGGCGTGATCGATGCGACCACGACGATCGCGCAGTCGGCAGGCGGGGCTCTGCTCTGCATCCCCGAAAACGCGACGATGGATCAGATTGTCGGCGCCGTCAGCGGCTTCATCGCAAGCGTGCCGGCCGAGCGGCACATGACGGCATCGAGCCTGTCGATCTACGCGCTGCAACGCGCTTATCCCTGCCCGGAATAGGCTTCAGCGCATCACGATCGGATGCTCGGCGCGCACGCTGTCGCACAATTCCTCGATGGCGCTGTTCTGACGGGCCGAACCCGATGGCGCGACCATCCAGTTGCAGTGCGGATGCGTGGCGACATCATAGTGCCGGATCGGCCCAAGCGCCTGGCGCCAGATGCGCGCTTCGCCGCCATGCGCACGGACCAGCCGCGTGATCAGCAGAGCCTGAAGTTGGGTGACGGTCATTGGGTCTGGACGCACCGAGCATTTGGCCTGCTTCGCAGCAAAGCCGTGGTTCTTCGGTCTTTCAGAAGATGTCCGGTGGCTCCCTGAGTAGGATTCGAACCTACGACCGATCGATTAACAGTCGATTGCTCTACCGCTGAGCTATCAGGGAATGCCGGTACCGCCCGAAGGCGAGGCGCGCCTATAGCAGCGGGTTGCGGAAAGTTGCAACCCGTCTGTTTGCGTATTTTTTATGTCGCAAACTGCTCGGCCGCGATGCGGTCGTCGAGCGCGTGTTCGGGGTCGAAAAGCAGCGTCAGCGGGCTGGTGCGGTCGATCGAGATCGTCACGCTTTCAACGTCGCGTACTTCGTGCTGATCGGCGACCGCGCTGACCGATCTTTTGCCCGAATCGAGCACGCGGAACGTCACCTTGGTACGATTCGGCAGAATTGCCCCGCGCCAGCGGCGTGGGCGGAACGGGCTGATCGGGGTGAGCGCGAGCAGCGAGGAATCGAGCGGCAGGATCGGCCCCTGCGCCGACAGGTTATAGGCGGTCGATCCGGCGGGGGTGGCGACCAGCACGCCGTCGCATACCAGTTCGGGCAGGACGACGCGGCCGTCGACCATCACCTCGAGCTTCGCGGTTTCGCGGGTTTCGCGCAGCAGCGACACTTCGTTGATCGCGGGGATCGATATCTGTTCGCCGTCCATCGTCACCGCATCCATGCGCAGCGGCAGGACGGTGATCGTCTTGGCATGCTGCAGGCGCAGTTCCAGCAGGTCGGGCTTCCATTCGTTCATCAGGAAGCCGACGGTGCCTAGGTTCATGCCGAACACGGGAAGCACGCGGTGCCGATCGAGCATCGAATGGAGCGTGCGCAGCAGAAAGCCGTCACCGCCCAGCGCCACGACCAGTTCGGCCCGATCGATCGGGTGCCATTCGTAAAGCTCGCGCAGGGCATCGGCCGCAGCCTTCGCCTGCGGCGTGGGGGAGGCGACGAGCGCCATCCGGCGGTCGGTCATATTATATGGCTCTCGAAAGGGGTCATCCGCCGGTCACGCTCATATGGCGGCGCACCGTGGGGGCCGCGCTGCGTTCGGCGATACGGAAATGGTGGCGCTCGGGCTTGATCGCCATCGCCTCGTCGAGCGCGGCGTCGATCGCCTCAGCCTGTCCGGATCGCAGCGCTGCGCGCAGGTCGATCGCGTCCTCATGGCCCAGGCAGGGGAATATCTCGCCAGCGGCGGTCACGCGCACGCGATTGCAGCCGTCGCAGAAATTGGCCGTCATCGGGGTGATGAAGCCGATCCGCACGCCCAGTTCCTCGACCTGCGAATAGCGCGCCGGCCCGCCGGTGCGGTGCGCGAGCGGGGCGAGCGTGTAGCGGCTCTCCAGATCCGTGCGGACATGATCGAGCGGCAGGAAACGGTCGACGCGATCCTCGTCGACCTCACCCAGCGGCATCGTTTCGATCAGGGTCATGTCGAAACCCTGTTCGGCGCACCAGCGCAGCATGGGTTCGATCTCGTCCTCGTTCACGCCCTTCAGCGCGACCATGTTGATCTTGATCGCAAGGCCGGCGGCTTTGGCGGCGTCGAGGCCGCGCAGGACATCGGCCAGATCGCCCCGGCGCGTGATCGTGCGGAAACGTTCCGGATCGCGGCTGTCGAGGCTGACGTTGATCCGCCGCACCC
This sequence comes from Sphingomonas crocodyli, assembly GCF_004005865.1. Lineage (NCBI taxonomy): Bacteria > Pseudomonadati > Pseudomonadota > Alphaproteobacteria > Sphingomonadales > Sphingomonadaceae > Sphingomonas > Sphingomonas crocodyli. Next base: position 2,866,014 of record NZ_SACN01000001.1, on the reverse strand, counting down.
CCGCCGCCGCCAGCGCCTCGGCATGGCTATCGAGCAGGGTGCCGTTGGTGGTGATCGTCAGTTCGTCGAGGCCGTGGCCGATATGGCGGCCGATCGCACGCGCCAGATCATCGATCCCGCGCCGGACCAGCGGCTCGCCGCCCGTCAGCCGGATCTTGCGGACCCCGCGGCGGATGAAGGCTTCGGACAAAGTCGCCAGTTCGTCGATCGTCAGCAGATCGCCATTGGGCAGGAAGCGCATATCTTCCGCCATGCAATAGCGGCAGCGCAGATCGCATCGATCGGTCACGGACAGGCGCAGATAGCTGATCCGCCGGCCGAGTCGGTCGGTCAGTCGCGGAGACGCCGTGACGGGACGCATTTCCATGCTGGAGAGCTATTCGTTCGGGGCCATCCCCGCAAGGGGGCGGCCATCGTCCTAAAGCTTATCCATATTACTTACATTGCCGAAGCTTTGCGATTGGCCGAGGCTTCACTTCAAGGTAAACGCTGAACCGATGGTGAATGTCGCTGGGCTTAACGGGACGGCCGACGAAGTGGCCGGTGGCGGATTTCTGCCGCTTTTCCTGTTATCGTTCCGGCAACGTGACGAATTGGCCGCGCTGATCCGCAAATCGGGCCGCTCGGTCGTCGCCGCCCGTCGTCCGGACATGATCGAACGCCGCTTCATCGGATCGGGTGCCGCGATCGCCGTGGTCGATGCGCGTGGCGCCCCGCGCGAAGGGCTGGCGGCGTGCGAGGCGCTGTCGCTGCCGATCGCGTCGACCGGTTCGGCGCTGCTGGTGCTCATATCACAGGGCGATCTTGCCGTGCTCGATCGCTTCATCGAGGCGGGCGTTACCCATTATCTGATCAGCCCGTTCGGGCAGGACGCGCTCGTCAACATGCTGCGCATGACCGATCGCTTCGTCGAGCGGGTGGCAGGCGGCGGCAAATCGGCATCCGAACGGGCGCGGCTGCGGCTGGCGGAAACCGAAGCCTGGACATGGCGGCCCGGCGATCGATCGGTGCAGCTGAGTTCGGCCTTTGCCGAGCGGATCGGGCTGGCCGAGCGTGATGTGCATATCTGGCGCCTGCTGGCCGGGATCGACAAGGCGGGGCGGCGCGCGGCGAACGAGGCGCTCAGCAAGTTGCTGGCCAATGGCCGCGCGGGCGCCTTCGCGCATGGCGTGGGCGGGCGCGGCGAGCGGCTGGCGCACCATATCCATTTCGATGACGATCGCGGCGTCGTGATCGGCTGGGTCGAGGGATCGCGCGGCGAGGGCGAGGTGCCGGCCGGGCCCAGTGATCCGCTGACCGGTCTCGCCAATGCCGATACGGTGCGCGCCTTCCTGGCCGAACGCCTGACGAACGGCGAGGGGCCGGAGCCGCGCGCGACCTTGATGCTGCTGGGCATCAGCCGCTTCGGGCTGGTCAACGCCGCCTTTGGGCGCGTGGCGGGCGATGCGGTGCTGCAGGGCGTCGCCAAGCGGATCGAGCGGATCATGGGGCAGGCGGGGCAGGAGCGCGTGCTGATCGCGCGCACCGCCGGTTCGGAATTCGCGATCGCGATCGGATCGTCGCTGGCGCCCGAAAAGGCCGAACTGATCGCGCAGCGGTTGGTGGACGCGGTATGCCGTCCCTTTGTCTCGGCCGAGCGGCTGATCCCGCTCAGCTGTCGCGTCGGCGTGGCGGCGGCGGAGCCCGATCGGAGCGAGCCGGTCGCTTCGCTGTTCCAGCGTGCGGGCGCGGCGCTCGCAGCGGCCAAGCATGGCGATCAGGGCGTCCATATGCTCGATGCCAGCCAGGAAGCGGAGTCGCATCGCCGCAGCCAGCTGGAGATCGACCTTCGCCGCGCGCTGCACGATCGCGAGATCGACGTGCTGTTCCAGCCGCAGGTCAAGATCGGCACTGGCGAGATCGTGGGGGTCGAGGCGCTGGCGCGCTGGCGGCATCCGACGCTTGGCGAACTGGGTGCGGAGACCCTGTTCGATGCGGCCGCGCGATCGGACTATGTGACCCAGCTTTCGGCGCATGTGCAGCGTCGCGCGCTCGAACTGGCGGCGCGATGGCCGCTGGGGCTGTCGCATCTGCGCCTGTCGCTGAACGTTACCGCGTCGGACATCACGTCGCCCAATTTTGTCGCCGAATTCCTCGCGCGCGTCGACGCGGTCGGCTTCCCGCGCCAGCGGCTGACCGTCGAAGTCACCGAAAGCGGGCTGATCGAAGATCTGTCGAACGCGGCGGTGATCCTCAGCGATCTGCGCGGCGCCGGGCTGCGCGTCGCGATCGACGATTTCGGCACGGGCTATTCGAGCCTCGCTTATCTCAAGGCCTTGCCGCTCGATTATCTCAAGATCGACAAGGCGCTCGCCGCTGACATTTCGGGGTCGACCCGCGATCGCATCGTGGTGCGCGGCGTGATCGATATGGCGCGTTCGCTGGGCCTCGCGGTCGTCGCGGAGGGTGTGGAGACGACTGCCCAATTGGGCCTGCTCGCACGCGAGGGCTGCAATTATTATCAGGGCTTCCTGTGTTCGCGCGCCGTCGACAGTGAGGCGCTGATCGGCCTGCTCCAGGGCGAGCGTTCGGAGGCGTCCCCGGCCGCCTGAAATTGACCTTTCTCCCGCCCGCTGCTTGAAATGGGCAAAAGGGAGATTGGGATGTCGGATCTGTTCGCGCCGCTGCGCTTCACGCGGGGCACCGCGATGAAAAACCGCTTCATGCTGGCACCGCTCACCAACTGGCAAAGCCATGAGGACGGCACTTTGTCGCAGGAGGAGCATGACTGGCTCGTCATGCGCGCAAAGGGCGGTTTCGGCGCGGTGATGACGGCGGCCGCCTTCGTCCTGTGGAACGGCAAGGGCTTTCAGGGGCAGCTGGGCATCCATGACGACAAGTGCCTGCCGGGCCTCACGCGGCTGGCGAGCGCGATCAAGACCGATGGGGCGCTGGCCTATGTGCAGCTGTATCACGCCGGCCTGCGGACCAATGCGGGGCTGACCGGCGAACAGCCGATCGGGCCGTCGGAGGACGCGGTCAGCGGTGCGCGGGCGATGACGATCGACGAGGTCGAGGCGATGGTCGAGGCGTTCGTCCGCGCGGCCGAGCGGGCGCAGCAGGCGGGCTTCGACGGCGTCGAGCTGCACGGCGCACATACCTACATCCTGTGCGCCTTCCTGAGCGCCGAGATGAACCGGCGCGAGGATCGTTATGGCGGCTCTCTGGAGAACCGCGCGCGCATCATCCGGGAGATCATCGCGGGAGTTCGCGCGCGCTGCGGCGATCACTTCACGCTGGGCCTGCGCCTGTCGGCCGAGCGGATGGGGATGCAGATGGCCGAGGTGCGCACGCTGTGCGAACAGCTCTGCGCAGAGGATCAGCTCGATTATATCGACATGTCGCTGTGGGATGCGTTCAAGGATCCCGAGGAGGAGGCGTTCAAGGGTCGCCCGCTGCTCAGCTGGTTCCTAGACTTCGATCGCCACAACACCGCGATCGGCGTGGCCGGGCAGGTGCGGTCGGGCGCAGCTGCGCAGGCGTGCCTCGATGCGGGATCGGATTTCGTGCTGATCGGTCGCGCGGCGATCGTGAACCACGATTTCGCCGATCGCGTCGACACCAACCGCGCCTTCGCGATGGACCCACCCCCGATCGACCGCACGCGCATGCCGGGCGAGGGCGTCAGCCCCGCCTTCCTCGATTATCTGACGACGAGCTTTCCGGGTTTCCTGACGACGGCGGCGTGAGGCGTGTTGGAAAGTTTCCTATAGGAAACTTTTCTGCACCGATCCTCCCCGGCACGGGGAGGGGGACCGCGAAGCGGTGGAGGGGGCGAGAGGCTGGGCGGTTTCGCCTGTGGCCAGCCCCCTCCGTCGCCTTCGGCGCCACCTCCCCCTGCCGGGGAGGATCTAGGAAAGGATCTTCGCCAATCCGCGCGACAGCTGCAGCGCGCCGTGGAGGCGGGCCTTGGGGTCCGGCCAGCCGCGGTTGATGACGAGCTTGCTGTCAGGACGCAGCCTGGCGACCTCCTTCAGCCGGTCGACATAGGCGAGCAGTCCCGGCAGATCGGGGAAATTGTCGTTGTGGAAGGTGACGAGCGCGCCGCGCGGGCCGACGTCGAGCTTCGCAACGCACGCCTTGCGGCAGTTGAGCTTGGCCTCGATCACGCTCAGCAGGTTCTGCGTCGGTTCGGGCAGCGGGCCGAAACGGTCGATCATCTCGGCGGCGAAGGCCTCGATCTCCTGCCTGTTCTCGGCCTCGTTCATGCGGCGATAGAGGCCCATGCGCAGATCGAGATCGGGCACATAATCGTCGGGGATCAGGATCGGCGCGTCGACGGTGATCTGCGGGGTGAACGCCTCGCGCTTCTCCTCGGCCAGGCCGCCGGCCTTGGCCTCCAGGATCGCCTCCTCCAGCATCGACTGGTAGAGTTCGAAGCCGACTTCCTTGATATGGCCCGATTGCTCGTCGCCCAGCAGATTGCCAGCACCACGAATGTCGAGATCGTGGGTCGCCAGCTGGAAGCCGGCGCCCAAAGTGTCGAGATTCTGGAGGATGTGCAGCCGCTTCTCGGCCGTGTCCGTGATCCGCCGGTCGCTGGTCGTCAGGTAAGCGTAGGCGCGCGTCTTTGATCGGCCGACGCGCCCGCGCAGCTGGTATAGCTGCGCCAGGCCGAATTTATCCGCGCGATTAACGATCAGGGTGTTGGCGGACGGGATGTCGAGCCCGCTTTCGACGATCGTGGTCGATACCAGCACGTCGAACTTCTTGTCGTAGAAGGCCGACATCCGTTCCTCGACCTCGCTCGGCGCCATCTGGCCGTGCGCGATGACGTACTTCACCTCGGGCACTTCCTTGCGGAGATAGTCCTCGAGATCGGGCAGATCCTTGACGCGCGGAGTGACGAGGAAGCTCTGCCCGCCGCGATAATGTTCGCGCAACAGCGCCTCGCGCACCACCACGCCATCCCAAGGCGCCACATAGGTACGCACGGCCAGGCGATCGACCGGCGGGGTCTGGATCACCGACAATTCGCGCAGGCCCGACATCGCCATCTGGAGCGTGCGCGGGATCGGCGTCGCGGTCAGCGTCAGCATGTGGACGTCGGTCTTGAGCGCCTTCAGCCGTTCCTTGTGGGTCACGCCGAAACGCTGTTCCTCATCGACGATGACGAGGCCGAGCCGCTTGAACTCGATCCCCTTGGCGAGCAGCGCGTGGGTGCCCACGACGATGTCGATCGTGCCCGATGAGAGCCCGTCCTTGACCTGCTTCGCCTCACCGGCGGGGACAAGGCGGCTGAGGCGGCCGACATTGACCGGGAAGCCGCGGAAGCGATCGACGAAATTCTGGTGATGCTGCCGCGCGAGCAGCGTGGTCGGGCACACGATCGCCACCTGCATCCCCGCCATTGCCGCGACGAAGGCGGCGCGCAAGGCAACCTCGGTCTTGCCGAAGCCCACGTCGCCGCAGACGAGGCGGTCCATCGGCGTACCCGAACCCAGATCGTCGATCACGTCGGCGATCGCGCGATCCTGATCGTCGGTCTCCTGATAGGGGAAGCGATCGACGAACTCGTTATACTCCTGCTCGGGCTGTGCGACTTCGGCGGGGCGGAGCGCGCGTTCGGCGGCGGTCTTGATCAGCTCGCCCGCAATTTCGCGGATCCGCTCCTTCATCCGCGCGCGGCGCTGCTGCCACGCGACGCCGCCGAGTTTGTCGAGCGCGACGCCCTCGCTCTCCGCGCCATAGCGGCTGAGTACGTCGAGGCTTTCGACGGGGACGTAGAGCTTGTCGCCGCCGGCATAGGTCAGCGCGACGCAGTCGTGCGGCGCCTTGCTGACCGGGATCGACGTCAGCCCCTCATAGCGGCCGATGCCGTGTTCCATGTGGACGACAAGGTCGCCGGGGCTGAGCGTGGCCAGTTCCTGCAGGAAGGCGTCGGCCGATTTCTTGCGCTTCTGCCGCCGGACGAGGCGGTCGCCGAGCATGTCCTGCTCGGTGAGCAGCGCGACATCGCCGCTGGTGAAGCCGTGATCGAGCGGCACCACGACCAAGGCCGCGCCGCCACCATTGGCGAGGCCCAGCGCCTCCTGCCAATTGTCGGCGAAGGGCACGCGATCGAGGCCGTGATCCTTGAGCAGCCCCGCAAAGCGTTCGCGCGCGCCGATCGAATAGCTGGCGAGGACGACCTTCTTCTTCGCCTTGCCCAGCTGTTCCACATGCTCGACGACCGCGTCGTAGATGTTGACGCCCTGCTGGCGTTCTGGTGCGAAGTCGCGTGCAGCTTCGGCCGCCATGTCGATGACGCGGTCGCTCTCCGGTTCGTCGAACGAGGTGACGAGGTGGACGGGCTTGTCCGCGACCGCGGCTTCCCATTCGGCCGAGGTCAGATAGAGTTCGTTGGGATCGAGCGGGCGATAGCTGCCCGGCTCCTTCGACTGCGCCCGCACGCGATTGGCATGATAATCGGTGATCGCCTCGAACCGATCCTCGGCCGCCTTCACGCTGCCGCCTTCGCGGATGACGAGGTCTTCAGGCGCGAGGTGATCGAAGATGGTGGTCAGCCGATCCTCGAACAGCGGGAGCCAATGGTCCATGCCCGCGAGGCGGCGGCCTTCGGACACCGCCTGATAGAGCGGATCGCCGGTCGCAGTCGCGCCGAAGCGTTCGCGATAGCGGCCACGGAAACGCTTGATTGTCTCTTCGTCGAGTAACGCTTCGGAGGCGGGGAGCAGGGTGAAGCCGTCGATGCGGCCGATCGTGCGCTGATCGGCGGGGTCAAACTGGCGGACGCTTTCGATCTCGTCGCCGAAGAAATCGAGGCGCAACGCGGCGGGTTCGCCCGACGGATAGAGATCGACCAGCCCGCCGCGCACCGCATATTCGCCCGGATCGGTAACGGTGTCCGCGCGGACATAGCCGTTCGCCTGCAGCAGCGCCGCCAGCTTGTCGCGATCGATCCGCTCGCCGGGCGCTAACCGTGCGACCAGCTGGCGGATGCGGAAGGGGGTTAGGGTGCGCTGGGTGACGGCGTTGATCGTCGTCGCGATCAGCACTGGTCCCTTGGGCTTGGATTGCAAGGCGTGGAGCGCGGCGAGCCGATCGGTCGTCGCTTTCAGCGCGGGGCTGGCCCGATCATACGGCAGGCAGTCCCATGCCGGCAGGTGCAGCACCGACAGTTCGGGCGCGAAGTAACTCGCCGCATCGGCCACCGCATGCATCGCCTGATCGTCCGCCGCGACGAAGATTACGCGGCCGCCGTTTGTCGCCGCCGCGCGCGCCAGATCGGCGAGCAGCCACGGCTGGAACCCTGCCGGCGCTCGCGCGAGCGTCAGCGGGTCGGAGGCTTTGAGGATGCGCTGGAGGTCGGTCATTCTTCAGGTCAGTTGATCTTGATGTAATCCAGCCGCTGCATCCGCTCCATCATCGGCCCCTGCCATTCGGGCGGCACCGGGATCGATCCCATCGCCCAGCCGAGGATGTCGGGATCCTCCTGACCCAGCAGCGCTTCGAACCAGCTAAGCGATTCTTCGTCCCAACCCTGGTGGAGCCGATCGAAATAGCAGCCCATCATGTAATCGGCTTCGCGCGTCCCGCGATGCCAGGCGCGGAATTGCAGGCGCTTGATGCGGGCGTCGCGGTCCATGATGCTCCAATAGATTATGAGCCCACGGGCGATTGCGAAGCCCGTCGGCAGAACGATATGAGGGGGAGATAGGGTCTGAACTCCATTACGGCAACGGCCATGACGAGGTCGATTTGCCGCGGGAGGAGGCGCGAGGAGGGAGCGATGGTTTTCCATCGTGACCGACGAGCAACGCTCTCCCGCGGCAAATCCACCTCGCCGCGTAGCGGTCGCTTTGGGAAGGCCGCTGGCTACGTCGAACGACTTGCGCCTAGTTCTGCTAGGCGTCTGCGCCGTCCTTCTTGCCAGCGGCCTTCCCAAAGCGATCCTGGCCATTGCCGTAATGGAGTTCAGACCCTGGCCATGCGCCCCGATATTCTCAATCCATTGTTCGCCGAGGTGGAGGCGCTGAAGGGCGTCGGCCCTGCGCTCGCCAAGCCGTTGAAGCGACTCGAGCTGGAGCGTGTCGTCGATCTGCTGTGGCACCTGCCGGTGGGCACGATCGAGCGGCACAAGCGCGATGTGCTCGATATGGCCGATGCGGGGCGGATCGTGACGATCCGGCTGGTGCCGACCAGCTATCGTGCGTCGGGCGGACGCGGGCCGTTCCGGGTCGGCGCGGTCGATCAGGAGGGCAACACCGTCAGCCTCACCTATTTCGGGGGCAATCCCGGCTGGGCGAAGAAGCTGCTGCCGATCGGCGAGCCGCGCATCGTATCGGGCAAGCTCGATCTCTACGGGCAGGAACTGCAGATGGTCCATCCCGACCATGTGCTGCCGCCTGCCGAAGCCGTGGACCTGCCCGAGCATGAGCCGGTCTATCCGCTGTCCGAAGGGCTGACCAACCGCCGTCTCGGCCAGATGATCGAGCAGGCGATCGAGCGTGCACCGCTGCTGCCCGAATGGATCGAGCCGGGGCTGAAGGCCGCGCGCGACTGGCCCGATTGGGCCGAGGCGGTGACGCGCACGCATGCCGATCCGCAGGATGTGGTCGCGCGGCAGCGGCTGGCCTATGACGAACTGTTCGCCAACCAGCTGGCGCTCATGCTCGTCCGCGCCTCGTCGCGGCGGCGCAAGGGCGTACCGCTGATCGGCGACGGGCGGCTGCGCGATGCGCTCAAGCTGCCCTACACGCCGACAGGCGCGCAGAGCCGCGCGATTGCCGAGATCGAGGCGGACCTGCGGCAGGCGACCCCCATGACGCGGCTGCTGCAGGGGGACGTTGGCGCGGGCAAGACTTTGGTCGCGACGATGGCGTTGCTCGCGGCGGTCGAGGCGGGGGCGCAGGGCGCGATGCTCGCCCCGACCGAAATCCTTGCGCGCCAGCATTTCGACACGCTCAGCCGCACGCTCGCCGGCATTCCGGTCAATGTCGCGATCCTTACGGGCCGTGAGAAGGGGCGGGTGCGCGAGTCGACCCTGATGGGGCTGGCAGACGGATCGATCGACATCCTCGTCGGCACCCACGCGATCTTTCAGGAGGCGGTGGCTTACAAGCGCCTCGGCCTCGCCGTGGTCGACGAGCAGCATCGCTTCGGCGTCGCACAGCGCATGCTGCTGCAGGCGAAGGCGGAGCGTCCTCCACACCTGCTCGTGATGACGGCGACCCCGATCCCGCGCACGCTGACCCTCAGCCATTATGGCGAGATGGACGTCAGCCGCCTCGACGAGATGCCGCCCGGTCGCCAGCCGATCGAGACGCGGGTAATGTCGGTCGATCGGCTCGACGAAATCGCCGCCGCGCTCGGCCGCCATCTGGAGAAGGGCGGGCAGGCCTATTGGGTGTGCCCGCTGGTTGAGGAGAGCGAGGTCTCCGATCTCGCCGCCGCCGAAAGCCGGGCGGCGATGCTGCGCCAGATGTTCGGCGATCGCGTCGGCCTGGTCCACGGTCGGATGAAGGGACCGGAAAAGGATGCGGTCATGGCCGCCTTCCAGCGCGGCGACCACGGCGTGCTGGTCGCAACGACGGTGATCGAGGTCGGCGTCGACGTGCCCAATTCGACGCTGATGATCATCGAGGGCGCCGATCGTTTCGGCCTTGCCCAGCTGCACCAGTTGCGCGGGCGGGTGGGACGCGGTGATCAGAAGTCGACATGCCTGCTCCTGCGCGGAAATGCCCTGTCCGAAACATCGCGTGCGCGCCTCGCGCTGATGCGCGAGACGAATGACGGCTTCCGCATCGCCGAGGAGGATCTGCGCCTGCGCGGTGCGGGCGACATCCTCGGCACGCGCCAGTCGGGCGAGGCGGGGTTCCGGCTTGCGGGGCCAGAGGCGGTCTCCGCGCTGATCCAGGCGGCGACCGACGATGCGCGCCTGCTGGTCGATCGCGACGGCGGACTGGAGGGACCACGCGGCACCGCCGCCCGAACCGCGCTCTATCTGTTCGAACGCGATGCGGCGGTGGGGTTGTTGCGGGCGGGTTAGGGCACCGGGCTCTTGCGCACCTTCACGCCCGCCGAATGCTGGCGGATGATGCGCAGATAGCCATCGACCAGTACCTGATTGACCTCGTCCCAGCCATAAGGGCGGCTGGCTTCGAGACCGGCGGCGCCGGCCGCCGCACGGGCATCGGCATCGTTGCAATAGAGCTTGAGCGCGTCGGCGAAGGCGCGGGTGCGGCCGGGCTGGATCAGGCGGCCGGAGACGCCATCGTCGACCAGGCTTTCGCTGCCCGTCGCGCGGGCGGCGACGACGGGAAGGCCCGCCGCCATCGCTTCGAGGGTGACGTTGCCGAACGTCTCGGTCACCGACGGGTTGAACAGCATGTCCATCGATGCGACGGCGCGGCCCAGATCCTCGCCACGCTGAAAGCCGGCGAACACCGCTTCGGGCAGGCGCTTTTCGAACCATTCGCGCGCCGGGCCTTCGCCGACGACCAGCACCTTGTGTCGCACATGCCGGCGGTTCAACTCGTCGATCGTGTCGGCGAAGACGTCGAGGCCCTTTTCCATGACCAGCCGGCCGACGAAGCCGATCGTGGGCATGTCATCCTCGATCCCGAAGCCGCGCCGCCAGTCGAGATCGCGGCGCGCGGGCTGGAAGATCTCGCGGTCGATCCCGCGTGACCAGATGCCGACATCGTAATTCATCCGCTGTTCGCGCAGCAGCTGCGCCATCGATTCGGACGGCGCGAAGATCGCGTTGCAGCGCCGGTAGAAGCGCCGCAGCAGCGCCAGCACCAGCGGCTCGAGGAAGGCGAGGCCATAATAACGCGGATAGGTTTCGAACCGCGTGTGGACCGAAGCAACCACCGGCAGGTTACGCGCATGGGCGAGCGTGATCGCGCGATGCCCCAGCACTTCGGGGCTTGCGACGTGGATGATGTTGGGCGCGAAGCGGGTGATGTCGCGGCGCACGCGCAGCGGCAGGCCGATCGGAAAGCGATATTCGCCGCGCCCCGGAACGGGGAAGGCGGGCACGCCCACCAGATCGCCGGTCGGCGGGAAGGCAGGGTTGTCGATCGTTGGTGAATAGATGCGAACGGCCGCACCTTTCTTCAGCAGATAGCCGACAAGCCGGTTGAGCGCCTGGTTCGCGCCATCGCGCACATAATTATAGTTGCCCGTGAACAGGGCGACACGCAGCTGGGATGTTTCCATTTGCGGGCCGATAGCGTCTGCTTCGCGAAAGGCCAATGGCTTCACTGATGCCGCCTCACTTCGCGCGGTAGATCTTGTTGCCGACGCCGACGCTGGTGATCTTCGGCTTCGTCGTCGGTGCGGCCTTCCAGCGGATGTCGTTGTCAGCGCCGGTGATCGAGATCGACGCCTGCTTGGCCAGATTGATCGTGATGCGGTTTCCGGCACCTTGCAGGGTCAGCCGGGTGCACGAACCGTGGATGACCAGGGTGTTGTTCGCGCCGTTGATGTCCACCGCGCCGCCTTCGCAATCGAGTTCGGCCTGCTGGCCGGCGCCGTTGAAGTCGGCATTGGCCTGCGCCGGGCCGGCAAAAGCCGCGAGCGAGAGGATAGCGGCGATGGCGAAGGCGCGACGGTTGTTCATTCTTTCCCCGCAACGACGTTGGTAAGAATGCCGGAACGAGCGTGGCGTGCAGGGGTTCCTGACCCATAGGCTCTAAATATTGGGATCAAAGGGAAAAGGGGCGGCGATGGACAGGTTCTTCACGAAGATCGCGGCGAAACTGGCAAGTGCGGTGGGGCAGCCGCTGGCCTTCATCGTCGCGATGCTGGGTATCGTGATCTGGGGGATTAGCGGGCCGATCTTCGGCTTTTCGGATACGTGGCAGTTGATCGTGAACACATCGACCACGATCATCACCTTCCTGATGGTGTTCCTGATCCAGAACGCTCAGAATCGCGATGCCGCCGCGATGCAGGCGAAGCTCGACGAGATCATTCGCGCGCTTGATGGCGCCCGCAACGACTTCATCGGGATCGAGCATCTGACCGAGGACGAACTCGAAAAGATCCGCCGTCAGGTCGAGGAGGAATGCGCGCCCCACGAACGCGGCAAGGACGGCGCGACCAGCGTCGGCAATCTGATCAAGCGGCTATAGGCGATCGGGTCAGTAGGTGTTCTGGCCCTGCACATTGCCGCCTTCCATATACCGGCAGACCATCACCTCATCGCCGCCCTTCGCATCGGCCACGGCGCAACCGACCAGCCCGGTGCTGTGCCATACGACCTGTGTGAAATGCCCTACATCGCCGAAATCGCCGGTGATGCTGACGTCGGGGATCGGATTGTTCTGGAACATCTTCTTTTCCGAAATCCACAGCTTCACCATGTCTTCGGGCGTGTAATGGCCCTTGGTTCCCCGCCACAGATTTTCGCCTTCGACGTCGAGGCTTTCGTCATGTTCGAGGTCCGCCAGAGCGGACAGATGGGCGGCCCACTTCGCCGCTTCGGCCGCCAGCGCATCGCTCCAGACCAGCGGACGAAGCTTGTAGGTCGTACGCTCGGCATTGTGGCTGTCGAGAATGCGTTGCTTGAAATTGTCCAGCCGGGTCGCGGGGGCGGCTGCGCATAGCAAACCGCCGGCGGCGATCAGCGATAGGGCCTGTAGCAAGGCCCTGGATCGAAACGCTGTCATTGCGACTGACCTTTCCTAAACAACGCCTAGCGGGAGGAGGATTCGAGCAGAAACTGCGAGGTCCAGGTGTTTCCCGAAAAGGTCGGGAAGGTGATTTTGGGTGCCTTGTCGAAATCGAACTGCTCGCACATGCAGGCGAGCAGGGTGACACCGGCGGCAAGCTGGTGCGGATTGAAGACGTTGCGAACGTTCTCGCGCATCTTCAGCAATTTCTTGCGGTCATCGCCCTGGATGTCCGAAGGCACGATCCCGTAGAATATGCCTTTCTGTATCGACTGGATGACCTGGTTCAGATTGTCCGGCGAAATGTCGATAAAGTCGCGTCCGCTGATCATCTCGCGCGGATGGCTGATCACTGTGGCGGCCCAGACGGCTCCGCCGGACAGGATGATGCGCGGATTTTTCAGTTTCCCCAGCGATTTTGCGCTTTCACGCGTCAATTGCGGCGCGATCGCCTGATCATAGAATTCGCGGGTTCTGGCCGGAAAATCGGCGACGTCGACGTCCGGGGATCGTTCCTTGACGGCGGCAGCGAGCGTCTTCGTGCCGAAGGGGATGGAGAAGTCGGCGTAATGCCCTTTCCAGCCCCGGCGATCATAGGAGCCGCCCTTGGTGTTGCCGCTGCCGACGTCGAACTGGAAGACGCGCCCGCGATCGAAGGGGGCGACCAGCCAGTCGAACTGCAGGCGGGCTTCGTCGCGCGCGGTGACGGTGGCGAGGGGGAGGCCCGTCCTGGCCCGCACGTCGCGGGCCAGTTGCTTGAGAACGGGCATCACGCGCTGCGCCACGCCGCTAGACATTACGAGGTAGATGTCGGTCTTCTTGACCTTGAGTTCGATCAGGCGATCGATCCGGCCGGCGATCAGGTCGACAGTGGCGGCTACACCGGCCGCGCTGACATCGTCGAGCAGCGGAAGCGCGATCGGCGGCGGAGATCCGGATTTCGACGGTTCCAGACGTTGGAAACCGGAAAGCTTGGCATGTTGCGTGGTCATGTTGGCCACGGCGATCTGATAGACCCAGGTGGTGATCCCGCTGGCCGAAATGTCGATCAGCCCAAGCTTCTTGTCCGTGCTGGCGGCCTCGGCTCCGGTGTGCGGCGCCAGCGCGAGCAGCCCGCCGAGCAGCAGCCCACGCTCCAGCAATTCCCTGCGATCGAGACCCATCATTCCCCCTGCTTCACCACAGCGAAGACGTCCGAAAGGTCCGCTGGCGGCGAGGGGGCAGACTATAGGGGGAGGGCAGGCTCGTCGTATGACAGGCGACCCATATTGGGTCATTGTTTCTTGTTCGAAACTAAATGCGTTTCGGTGATGTCGTTTCGGTTAGGATGGCGATCGCAATCGATTGGACCGCGCGAGGTGTGACATGCCGAAGGCCAGCATCAATTCCGGTGCCTTCGATAGGAACAGGAAGGCCAATATCTTCGCGGTCTATAATTGTGCGGTCGACATCCAGATGCTGTCGCAGAACAGGCATGGATTTGATCCGAGCGAATATCTCGTCTTCTCGGTCGTTTCATGCGCCAATATGCAAAGGGCGTTCCGGCAACTCGCGCATTCCGATTTCCATTCGGACGATTTGGCGCCGGCCAGGGCCAGGGACGTTCCGATTTCTCGCCGTCGCATCGCGGAGGCAACGGGTCTGCCGCGCGAAACCGTCCGCCGGATCGTCCAGAAGCTGATCCTGCGCGGTTATCTGATCGAGTCGGACGACCGGCAGATATTGGTGCCGCAGGATATTGCGGAGGGCGATCAGGATTGGGATCCGCGCGACGTGATGGCGCCGATCTTGCGCATGGTGCAGACGCTGATGGCGACGGGGGTTATCCAGTTGCAGGAATAGATCGGCCCCTGCGCCACCCGAAGGCGACAATGTGGAAGATCGCGCCGCCGAGCACGCCGAGCGCGAAACATTGGGCGAGCATCAGGGGGAGTTCGCCGGTCTTCCAATAGGTGCCGAGCAGATCGCCCACGCCATGCGTCCCGTCGCCCGATTGGGGGAGCCATCCGCTGATCGCCCAGATCAACGCCCAGGGCGTGAGCGCGAGGAGGCCGACGAACAGGGCGCTCCACCCCCAACTCGTCACGCGCCGCCGCTGGACGAGCCAGAGCGGCACCCCGACGATCGCGGTCCCCGGCCAGGCGGGCAGCGCGATCAGGAAGGTATAATCGCGCGCCGCACCCCAGGTCTGCGGTTCGATCAGCCACACGAACAGGGCGATCGGCACGATCGGCGCGATGAGGATCGCGAGGATCAGGCGCCAGAGGGGGGCGGGAGCCATGCGATCAGATTTTCGTACGAATGGCTAGGAGCCAGAAAATTCCTGCTGTGACAGCCGCAAAGGCTGCGCTGATCAGCGCTCCGAAAAACCCAAACATGCTGAAGACCATATCCGCGGACGAAGCGCCAGCGAACGGACTGCCATCGTTGATACTTGGCTCAGGCGGTTTGGGCTCAACGATCAAAGTAATGGCGAGGACGATCCATGTGACCGCGATTGCGACCACTTGATAGACCATCGGTGAAGTAACCTGCAGTCGACGCAGCAACAGATGGAAGGGAAATCCGAAAATCGTCATCATTCCGTAGCTGCCTGTTAAAGCGATCGAGATTCCAACGAGCGCATCGCTACCGCTAAGTGCAGGGCGCACGGTGATCAGGCATGCCACCAGAAACAGCGGGATTGGCGCCAAAAGATACCCTTGGACTTCGTTTCGCGAGATGCCCATTTGCTGACGCCTTGGTTGAAGCATGCGATATCTTGGAGCTGGAAAGATAAAGGCTGGGCACAAAGTTAGTCCACCCGCAGCTTCAATATAGGCCGTTCCCATGCGGCCGTCGGCGTCGGCGCTTTGGTGCCGACGCGCACCGCGCCCTGCCGCAGGTAGAAGCCGAGGGCGGGCGGGTGTGACACGATGATGATTTCCCCGATGCCGATCTGCGCGGCGACGCCCCGCATATGCGCGAACAGGTCACGGCCCAGCCCGGTTCCCTGCGCGGCATCGATCACGAACATCAGGTCGAGTTCGGGCTCCGGATCGATCGTGATGCTGTAGAAACCCATCATCCGCCCGGCATCGTCGGTCGCGAGATAGATATGGTCGCGGGCGATCTGCGCGGCGTCGATCGCATAGTTGGCGAGGATGCCGGCATAGTCGCCCTGATAGGCGGCGGATGCCTTCATCAGCGCGGTCAGCGCCGCCGCATCGTCAGCCTCTGCGCGCCGGATGCGCATCTCAGTTCACCGCCGCCCGGCGCCGGTAGCTCAAAGCCTCGGCGACATGGATGCGGCCGACCGACTCCGCTCCGCCCAGATCGGCGATCGTGCGGGCGACGCGCAGGACGCGGTGATATCCGCGCGCGGACAGCCGCATCGCTTCGGCCGCCTGCGCGAGCAGCTTGCGGCCCGCATCGTCGGGGGTGGCGACGTCGTCGAGCAGGGTGCCGTCCGCCTCGGCATTGGTGCGCACGCCGTGCGCTGCATAGCGATCGGTCTGGATCGCGCGCGCTTCGGCGACGCGGGCGGCGACTTCGGCCGATCCTTCGGCGGGCGGGGGCAGGACGAGGTCGGCGGCGCTGACGGCGGCGACCTCGACATGCAGGTCGATGCGGTCGAGCAGCGGGCCGGACAGCTTCGCCTGATAGTCGGTCGCGCATTTGGGCGCGCGCGAACAGGCGAGCGCGGCATCGCCCAGATGGCCGCAGCGGCACGGGTTCATCGCGGCGATCAGCTGCACCCGCGCCGGGAAGGTGACATGCGCATTGGCGCGCGCGACCGTGACCTTGCCGGTTTCGAGCGGCTGGCGGAGCGAGTCCAGCACGCCGCGCTGAAATTCGGGCAGCTCGTCGAGGAACAGGACGCCCAGATGCGCCAGGCTTACCTCGCCCGGCCGCACGCGGAGGCCACCGCCGACCAAAGCGGCCATCGACGCCGAATGGTGGGGGCTTCGGAAGGGCCGCGCACGGATCAGCCGCCCTTCGTTCAGTTCCCCCGCGACCGACGCGACCATCGAGACTTCGAGCGCCTCGGCCGGGGTGAGGTCGGGCAAGATGCCGGGCAGGCACGCCGCCATCAGCGATTTGCCCGCACCCGGAGGACCACTGAACAGCAGATTGTGGCCACCCGCCGCTGCGATCTCCAGCGCGCGCTTGGCGGTCTCCTGCCCCTTCACCTGTTTCAGGTCGGCGATCGGCGCGGGCACCGTGGCCTCGCCGGGCTTCGGCGTGGGGAGGGGGGAGCCGCCCTTGAAATGGCCGATCAGCGAGAGAAGGTCGGGCGCCGCGATCACCTCGACCGAACCGGCCCACGCCGCCTCCGGCCCCTGCGCCACCGGGCAGATCAGCCCCAGTTCGCGTTCGCTGGCGTGGAGCGCGGCGAGCAGTACGCCCGGCGTCGGCGCGACCCGCGCGTCGAGCCCGAGTTCGCCGACCACGACATAGGAGGCCAGCGTCTCGGCATCGATCACCCCCATCGCGCCGAGCAGACCCAGCGCGATCGGCAGATCGTAATGCGATCCTTCCTTGGGCAGATCGGCGGGCGACAGGTTCACCGCGATATGCTTGGGCGGCAGCGCCAGCCCGATCGCGGAAAGCGCCCCGCGCACCCGCTCGCGGCTTTCGGTAACGGCCTTGTCGGCCAGGCCCACGACATTGAAGCGGGGAAGGCCGGGCGATACCTGCACCTGCACCTCGACGGCGCGCGCCTCCAGCCCCAGAAACGCCACCGTCGCGACGCGCGCTACCATTCACTCAGCCCCCGCTGTTCGTGGCTTGTTCTAACGCGGCGGAGGCACTTGTCGAGGGGGCTTCGTTTATTCGGACGAACCCAGATAGACGAGCAGTGCGAAGAACAGGCAGCCGCTGATGCTCGTCATCGTCAGCAGCACGCTCATCCGCCAGAAGGCGCCGACGCTGCTGAGCTGGTAGGCGCCCTTCAACTGGCGATACATGTGGATCGGCGGGATGAAGGCGAAGGCGGTCCACAGGATCCACGCCGGAATCCAGAGATAATAGAGCGCCACCAGCGTCGTCACCATCAGCAGCATGAACGACAGCGAATAGGTGGCGAAGATGGCGTGAT
This sequence comes from Sphingomonas crocodyli, assembly GCF_004005865.1. Lineage (NCBI taxonomy): Bacteria > Pseudomonadati > Pseudomonadota > Alphaproteobacteria > Sphingomonadales > Sphingomonadaceae > Sphingomonas > Sphingomonas crocodyli. Next base: position 2,848,272 of record NZ_SACN01000001.1, on the reverse strand, counting down.
CGTACATCCCCACGTCGCGGCGCAGGGGAAAGAGCAGCCAGATGAAGGGCAGCGAGATCGGGATCAGCGCCCAGCTATATTTATAGGCATAGCTTTTCATCTTGTAGGCGGTGAGGGCGGGGTTCTCGGCCGCATGTTCGATCGGGTTGGCGGCCTTTTCGGTTTTCACCGGCGCGCGCAACTTGGCCGGAGGGATTTCCAGCGCGGCGGCGGCGGCGGTCAATCGGGCGACTTCGGCCTTGGCCTTGTCGCGCCGCTGGAGGGCGGTGGCGCGATCCTCATTATCGTCGACGTCGGTCGGGTCGGTCGGCTGCGCGAGCCGCTTTTCCGCCTTGGCCAGGCGTTTGGTCTGATATTGATATTCGGCGATCAGCCCCGGCTCGGGCTTGGTGCGGCCCGCCATGCCGAAATCCAGATTCTTGGTCAGCGAGGCCGTGACCGCGAACATGATGAAGACGGAAAAGAGGAACAAGGCCATCGGCGACACGAACTTGACCCGCTCGCCCTGCGCGTAGCGGCGCGTGAGTTCGCCCGGCCGCCATACCAGCATCGGCAGCGTGTTCCACGTCCGTCCTTCGAAGTGGAACACGCCGTGCAATATGTCGTGGACCAGCGCCATCATCGTGCGGTGGACATGGCCGTGCTGGCCGCAATTGCCACAATAGGTGGCGGTCAGCGTCGCGCCGCAATTGGCGCAGTCGCCGCTCTGATCATGGCCGTCAGGCCCGGCGGAATGGCCGAGATGTTCCACCGTCCGCGCGACGATGCCGCCCGTTACCACGCTGCCGATATTGTCGAGATCGCTCATCGCATCGCAGCATGCCGGGTCGTTTGCCGTCCGTCGAGGGACGAGTTCGCAGCTGCCGCGATATCGGATAGGACAAGGTGATGGAGAGAATGCGCGACTGGTGGGAGCACCCGGCGCTGCTCGCCGCGCTCGTCGTGGCGGCCGCGGCGCCGTTGCTGTGGCCCGCCATTCCGCCGTTGGTCGATCTGCCGGGGCATATCGGGCGGCTGCATGTCGCCGATGCGATCGCGACGTCGCCTTATCTGAAGCAATGGTTCGCCTATCGCTGGGCGCTGGTCGGCAATCTCGGGGTTGATCTGCTCGCGATTCCGCTCGGCCATCTGATCGGGCTCGAGCTGGCGGTGAAGGCGATCATGGTCGCGGTCGCGGCGCTGACGGCCGCCGCGATGCTGTGGCTCGCATACGAAGTGCATGGCCGTGTGCCGCCGACCGCTGCGTTCGCGCTGCCGCTGGTGCTGTGCTTCCCCTTCATGTTCGGCTTCGCCAATTATGCGCTGGGCATCGCGATGATGATCGGCGGGCTGGCGCTGTGGGTGCGGCTCGCAAAGGCGGGGCGGACGCGGCTGCGCTTCCTCTGTTTCGTGCCGATCGCCTTCCTGACCTTCGTGGCGCACGGCGTTGCGTGGGGCATGCTGGGCGTGGCGGCCTTCGCGTTCGAATGGGCCGATCTGCGTCGTGCGGGCTTTTTGCGCGGGGTCGCGTTGCTGCGTGCGGGGATTGCGGTGGTGCCGCTGGCGCTGCCGGTAGTGCTTCTGGTCGGGTGGATCGGCCAGCATGTCGAAGGGCCGCCGCTGCGCTGGTCGACGCTCTCCGCCAAATATTATTACGCGATGGCGATCCTGCGCAGCGACGATGAACTGATCGACGTCACGAGCGCACGGCTCCTTTATGCGCTGATCATCCTGGGGCTTGGCGGGCTGATCTTCCGGATCGAGCGGCGGCTGGGTGCGGCCGCGCTCGCTCTGTTCGCCGCCTTTCTGGTCATGCCGGGGACGGCGCTCGGTTCCTTCTTCTCCGACATGCGGATCATTCCCTATGCGGTGGCGCTCGCGCTCCTCGCTCTGACGCCGAAGGAGGGGATGGAACGCTGGAGGACACCGGTCGCGGCGATTGCGATCCTGTTCGCGCTGGCACGGTTCGGGGTGAACGGGGCGACGTTCCATCGGGTCGACGCGATCTGGAGCGCGCAACTCGCCGGGCTCGATCATGTGCCGCGCGGCAGCCGGCTGTTCGTACTGGCGAACGTGCCATGCGCCGAGGAGTGGCAGCAACCGCGCGTCGATCACCTCGGATCGATGGCGATCGCGCGGCGCGATTCCTTCGCCAACGGGCAATGGCCGATGCCGGGCGGGCGGCTGCTGTCGATCACCTATGCGCCGGCCCGAAACTTCGCGCTCGATCCCAGCCAGGAACTGCGCCCCGCGCGCTGCCGCCAGCCGGGCAGCTACAGCCTGCCGCAGGCGGTTGCGCGGCTGCCGCGCGGGGCGTTCGACTATCTGTGGCTGATCGATGTGCCGCCTGCGCAATGGCCGCGCGAAAGCTGGCTGATTCCCGTGTGGCGCGGGCCGACGGGCATGCTGCTGCGGATCGCGCATTAAGATTTTGGCAGGCGTTGCCCGTTATGGCGGTTCCATCCGAAAATTCAGTGAAAGTTGCGCGCGTGTCCCACCTCGTCCACGTCTTCCATGCGATTCTTGCCGACCGGCGTGGTGCGACCGCGATCGAATATGGCCTGATCGCCGCCCTCATCGCCGTCGCCGCAATCACCGGCATGTCGAAGCTGGGCAATCAGTTGCAGAAGACGTTCAACAACGTCTCGAACAATATGAAGGCGTCCTGATACCGCTGCCCGGCGTTGACTCGGGGTCCGCTTTTCCGTAAGCGCCCCTTCGTCAGCGGCCATCGCACGTTCGGTGGCCCTTTTTGTTTTTGAAGATTCGAGAGACGAACGATGAAGCGCACTTTTCAGCCGAGCAACCTGGTCCGCAAGCGCCGCCACGGCTTCCGTTCGCGCAGTGCCACCCCCGGCGGCCGCAAGGTTCTCGCCGCCCGCCGTGCGCGCGGCCGCAACAAGCTCTCCGCGTAACTTCGGACATGTCCTACGCGGTGCTTCAGCGCCGCGCGGACTTTCTGGCCGCGAACAACGGACGCCGGGCTCCAATGCCCGGCTTCGTTTTGTTGGTGCGCCCGCGCGGGGACGATGATCCCGTCATGCGCCTTGGCATCACCGTCACCAAGAAAATCGGCAATGCGGTGGTTCGCAACCGCATGAAGCGCCGCTTCCGTGCGCTCGCACGCGATGTGCTGGCCGAATCCGGCATTGCCGGCGCCGATCATATCCTGATCGGTCGGGCAGGCGGGGTGGAGCGCGATTTCGCCAGTCTGCGCGCCGAGCTGGTCAAGGCGCTGCGCAAGGTCGGCTGATGTTCGCGCGGCTCATCATCCTGCTCGCGCGCGCCTGGCAATATGGCCCGTCGCTGATCCTGCCGCCCACCTGCCGCTATGTGCCGAGCTGTTCGGCCTATACGATCGAGGCCGTGTCGCGCTATGGCGCGCTCAAAGGGGGCTGGCTCGGGATTCGCCGGATCTGTCGATGCCATCCCTGGGGTGCCTCGGGATATGACCCCGTCCCGTGACGCCGGATTTTTTCAGGAGCCTTTGTGGATAATCAGCGCAACCTGATCCTTGCGATCGTGCTGTCGGCGATCGTGCTGTTCGGCTGGACGGCGCTGGCCGACCGTTTCTTCCCGGTCGCCAAGCCCCCCGTCACGAAGATCGAGGGCGGCAAGGAAAAGGTGCTGCCTGGCCCGGCGACCAGCGGCCCCGCCGCGATCCGCAACCGCGCGATCGTGCTGAAGGAAGCGCCGCGCGTCGCGATCGACACGCCCAAGCTCGCCGGCTCGATCAACCTGAAGGGCGCGCGGATCGACGATCTGCTGCTCAAGTCCTACAAGGAAACGGTCGCGAAGAATTCGCCGCCGATCCGCCTGCTGTCGCCGAATGGTTCGCCCGACGCTTATTATGCCGGCTTCGGCTGGACGGGTAACGGCATCGACGCCCCCGGCCCGAACAGCGTGTGGACTGCGGATTCGACCGCGCTGACCCCGGCCAAGCCTGTTACGCTCAGCTGGAAGAATAATCGCGGCCAGACCTTCCAGACCGTGATCGCGGTCGACGCGGACTATATGTTCACCGTTACGCAGAAGCTGGCGAACGGCGGCACCGCGCCCGTTTCGGCGCGTCCCTATGGCCTGATCTCGCGCTATGGCGCGTCGAAGGACGCCTGGTCGTACAGCAACCGCATCGGCGCGATGCACAAGGTCGCGGACGAAAAGATCGCCTTCACCGAATATAAGGAAGTCGGGGAATCGGGCGCCACGGGCATTCGCTTCGGATCGAAGGGCACCTGGCTCGGTTTCGGCGACAAATACTGGCTGACGGCGCTGGTGCCGGATGCCAAGGCGACGATCGAGGCCGGCTTCCTCTCGCCGCAGGCGAACGTCTATCAGGCGGTCGAAAGCGGCGCTGCGACCATCGTCGCCCCCGGCGCCACCGCGACGGCGACCCAACGTTTCTTCGCGGGGGCGAAGGAAGTCGCGATCCTGAACGACTATCAGGACAAGTTCGGGATCGATCAGTTCAGCCGCACGATCGACTGGGGCTGGTTCGAGATCATCGAACGCCCGATCTTCTGGGTGCTCGACTGGCTGTTCAAGGGCGTCGGCAATTTCGGCGTCGCGATCATCCTGCTCACCTTCATCGTGCGCGGCCTGATGTTCCCGATCGCGCAGCGCCAGTTCCGCTCGATGGCCGCGATGCGCGCCGTGCAGCCGAAGATGAAGGCGCTGCAGGAACAGCATAAGGACGATAAGCCGCGCCTGCAGCAGGAGATGCTGAAGCTGTATCAGGAGGAGAAGGTCAATCCGCTCGCGGGCTGCCTTCCGACCTTCCTGCAGATCCCGGTCTTCTACGCGCTCTACAAGGTGCTGATGATCACGATCGAGATGCGGCACCAGCCCTTCATCCTGTGGATCCGCGATCTGTCCGCGCCCGATCCGCTGCACATCCTCAACCTGTTCGGCCTGCTCGATTTCACGCCCCCGGCTTTCCTGGGCATCGGTGTGCTCGCGCTGCTGCTCGGCATCTCGATGTGGCTGCAGTTCCGGCTTAACCCGCAGGCGGGCATGGATCCGGCGCAGGCGCAGATCATGGGTCTGATGCCGTGGGTGATGATGTTCATCATGGCGCCGTTCGCGGCCGGCCTGCTGGTGTACTGGATCACCTCCAACGTGCTGACCATCGCGCAGCAGGCCTTCCTCTACAGCCGCCATCCGGGCATCAAGGCCGCGGCGGCAACAACGGCACCGGCAAAGAAGTGAGCGACGATACCGACCGCACCGAGGAACTGATCGAGCCCGCGCGGAAGCTTTTCGCCGGGCCGATCGCCTTCCTGCGCTCGGCGCCCAGCCTCAACTTCCTGCCCGAGGCGGACGCGCCGGAGATCGCCTTTGCGGGCCGATCGAATGTCGGCAAGTCGTCGCTGCTCAACGCGCTGACCAACCGCAACGGGCTTGCCCGCACGTCGAACACGCCGGGGCGCACGCAGGAACTCAACTTCTTCGACATCGGCGGCGGTGCGGCGGATGAGAGCGGCGAGACCGCGCCGGTCATGCGCCTCGTCGACATGCCGGGCTACGGTTTCGCCAAGGCGCCCAAGGATATCGTCAAGAAGTGGCGGTTCCTGGTGAACGACTATCTGCGCGGGCGGCAGGTGCTGCGCCGTGCGCTCGTCCTGATCGACAGCCGCCACGGCATCAAGGATGTCGATCGCGAAGTGATGAAGATGCTCGATGAGGCGGCGGTCTCCTACCACCTCGTCCTCACCAAGGCCGACAAGATCAAGGCGAGCGAGCTCAAGGCCGTCACCGAACGGACGGCGGCGGAGGCCAAGACCCACGTCGCGGCGCACCCCAAGCTGCTGGTGACGTCGAGCGAGAAGGATTTCGGCATCGCCGAACTCCGCGCCGCGATCCTCGAAGCGATCCTCTAAAAACACGAACCGGCGACGGACATGGTCCGCCGCCGGTCGATTTCCCGCAATCCGGGTCGATCAGAACTGGAAGTTCAGATCGATACCGTAGGAGCGCTCGCGCTCGTAGGTGGCCGGGTTGAAGGTGTAGATGCCCGACACGTAGGTCAGGTCCTTGTTGTTGAAGATGTTCTTGCCCCACAGGCCGATCTCGACCTTGCTGCCGGCCACCTCGACCCCACGCAGCGCGAGGCGGGCATTGGCCAGCCAGCGCGGACCGACCTCCGTCCCGGCGAGATAGCCCGGATCGGGCGCGGCCAGCAGGGTGGGGTTGTCCACGCTGCGGAAATATTCGCGGGTCTTGTAATTGGCGTCGACGCGCGCGAGCAGCTGGGCGTCGCCGAAGACCGGCGGGGTCAGATATTCGATCGCGGTGTTGAGCGACCATTTTGGGCGATACACCGCGCGAGGCCGCTGCCCTGCCGGGAACTGACTGGCGTTCAGCGTGCCGTCAACGTAATTGAAATCGGTATAGCCAACCGATGCCGTCAGGGTCAGCCCATCGACGGGGACCAGCGTGTTCTCCCATTCAAAGCCCTTGGCCTTCGCGTTGCCCGCATTGAGCACGATCGACGACAGATCGGGGCGGCCGACCTGCTGACCCGCCAGCGTTTGCTGCAGGTTGCCATATTTGACGCTGAACAGCGCAAGGTTGCTGCGCAGGCGGCGATCGAACAGCTCGGTCTTGAAGCCCGCTTCCCACGAGCTTGAGGTTTCCTCACCATATTCGATGCCGAAATAGTTGCCGCCCGAGATATAGCCGGTGACATATTTGCCGTAGATCAGCGTGTCGTCGTCGAACTTGTAGTTAAGGCCCGCCAGATAGGTCGGCTTGCTGTTGCGATAGGGCGCGAACGCCAGACCGCGGAACGCACCCTTCTTCCGATCGATGGTCAGACGCGCGCCGAGCACGAGGTCCAGATTGTCGAGGATCTTGAACTCGGGCTGGACGAAGAAGGCATCCGAATTGACGATCGAGATACCCGGCACGACCTGCTGACCTGGGCAGCCGGCACGCACCACGCCCAGCGGGCAAGTCGGTGCTCCGGCCGGCAGGTTCGCGGGCGGCAGCGGGATCACATAATTGGGCGCGACGATACCCGAAGCGGATGCACGCACGCCCAGGAACTGATCGACCTTGTTGTTGTCGTGGAAATGGAAATAGCCGGCCGTCAGCTTGAACCAGTCCGTGTCGATGTTGATCTGGGACTCGTTGCTCCACTGCTTCTGCGTATTCCCGTTGCTGATCACGCTGATCAACAGGGGCAGGGTGGTGGCATTGGGCGCGGCGAGGATGCCGCCCAAGCCGTCGAACTGGAAGCTGTGCGGGTCGATCTTGTTGTAACGCCGCGCGAGAATGTTCTTGAACGTGATCTCGTCGTTCAGCCGATAGACGAGCGTCAGGTTGTGGCCATAGCTCGTCTGCTGGCTCGGCGTCGTGAACCAGTTATTTACTCCGTCGGGCCGCTTCGTCGTGACCGGCGAGGGATTCACCACCCGGCCCGGCGCATTGTAGATCGCGCCGAGACCTGCAGCGGGAAGATACGCCTGGCCATTCGCATAAGGCGTGTAATTGTTCTGGGTGAAATCGAACTTGTAGCTGATGTCGAGATTGTCGCTCGCCTCGAGCTTGGCCGAGAAGGCCACCGCTTCGGTATTGTTGCTGCCCAGCCATTTCGGCGAGGTGAGGATGCCGGTGCGGCCACCCGTCGCGGCGGTATAATCCCACTTGGTCCCCGCGCCCAGGTTGCGGGTGTCGCCGCGCTGTTCGGAATGGGTGTAGGTCGCCGATACGGCCAGCGGACCCCATGCTGGCAGGTCGACGCGGGTCTTGGATCGGATATAGTTGCGATTGCCGTAGGACAGTTCCTGCCGCACGCCGAAATCGCCGCTGGGATCGCGGGTGATCAGGCTGATCGCGCCGCCGGTCGCGTTGCGGCCGAACAGGGTGCCCTGCGGTCCGCGCAGCACTTCGATGCGCGAGATGTCGGCCAGTTCGAAGATCGCGCCGTTGGCGTTGCCCAGATAGACGCCATCGATATAGAGCGCGACGCCGCGATCCTGCCCGGTCAACGCGCCCTGCGCATAGAGGCCGCGGATCGTATAGGAGGCGTAGAGCGTGCCGCCGGTCGCCTGACGGATGGTCAGGTTCGGCGCGGCCGAGTTCAGATCCTGAATGTTGACGATGCGGTTGGCGACCAGCGCATTCTCGCTGATCGCGGTGATCGACACCGGCACGTCCTGCAGGTTCTGCTCGCGCTTCTGCGCGGTGACGACGATGTCTTCCAGGCCGGACGTCGCCTGCGGCGCGACATCCTGTGCACTGGCGGCCGAACCGATGGCCAACAACGATGCGCTGGTCAGGAAGGCGCACGCGCGCCATCCCCTCATTCCCTCTCTCATGGCACTCTCCACTCGTCATTATTTGTTATATTTGGAGGCGCTGGCTTCTTCTGGCAGTCGCACTTCCAAAGAGTGACCTGTTTTGAGTGGGCGCGACAATCGCGGTCAACCGAAAGATGGGCCGCTCCGCTGGTCTGAATGTCGTATGGCATAAGGAATTTCATCAGGGCCTTTCTGTGGCCCCGCGCAGTCCCCAATCCGGGGCCTGCCATATCGCTCGACTTCGCGCGCCGCGAGCGGGTAGGGGAGCGGAATGGAACGCCCCGACATCGTCGCCGACAGCCAGAGTCGCGGTCTGCTCGAACGGCTTCCGCCGCGCATGCGCGACTATGTCCAACTGGCGCGGATCGATCGGCCGATCGGGGTGTGGCTTCTATTCTGGCCCGGTGCGTGGGCGATCGCGCTTTCGGGGCATGCGCTCGATCGCTGGGATCTGTTCCTGTGGTTCGGCCTAGGCGCCTGGGCGATGCGCGGGGCGGGCTGCGTCCTCAACGATATCGTCGATCGCGATCTCGACGCCAAAGTCGCACGGACCGCGAGCCGCCCGGTCGCGAGCGGGCGGATCGGGGTGGGGGAGGCCTGGCGCTTCCTGGGTCTGCTCTGCCTGATCGGGCTGGTCGTCCTGCTCCAGCTCAACATGTTCGCCGCAATCGTCGCGGTCGCCAGCCTCGGCGCGGTGGCCGCCTATCCCTTTATGAAGCGGATCACCTGGTGGCCGCAGGCATGGCTCGGGATGGTCTTCTCCTGGGCGCTGATCGTCGCCTGGCCAGCGGTGACGGGCGGTTTCTCGCCGGTCATGTGGGTGCTTTACGCCGGGTCGATCTTCTGGGTGATCGGTTACGACACGATCTATGCGCTGCAGGATATCGAGGATGATGTGCTGGCGGGCGTCAAATCGTCGGCACGCGCGCTCGGCCGTCATGCGCGGAGCGGCGTGGCCCTGCTCTACGTCATCGCGATCGGATGCTGGGCCTCGGCTTTCTGGCAGGTCCGCCCCGATCCGCTCGCGCTAGCCGCTCTGCTGCCGATCGGCGCGCATCTCGGCTGGCAGGTCGCGGCGCTCAACCGCGCCGACCCCGCCGATGCGCTCGCCAAATTCCGGTCGAACCGTTTTGCGGGGCTGCTGATGTTCCTGGCGTGCTTCGTGGTCGGGCAGACTGCCTAAGCGGCCATTGCTTGGGCCATCGGGCGGTTGAGATGCTCAAGCTCATCCATCTGTCGCTCGGCATCGTCGAGGACGTCCTTGAGGCCGACCAGCCAGCTGTGAACGTAGGGCAGATCGTCGCAGCGATCGAGGACGCGGTTAATCAGTTCGCCCAGCATGACGTCGGCATGCCGCACCTCGGCAATCGACTGGCGCTCCTCGCAGCCGCGCAGACGCATCCGCGTCGCGATCCGCTGGAAGACGAGGCTGACGCGGCGGGTGAAGGGCAGGGGCACCGGCAGCGCGCCCGCATCGGCGAGCTTGAGCAATTTCTGCCGCCGCATCTCTTCATGTCGGAAGAAGGCATAGACCCGATAACGGCGCGCGCATTCCGATGCCGCGCGATAGGTATCGATGTTCGATCGCAGCGTTTCGAGCACCAGCTCGAAGTCCAGAGTGATCTCTTCGTCCACGGCGTTCCCCAACCCGCGATATGAGCTTGAATGGATCATTACGCGCAATTCGGGCTTTGGTTCCAGAGTTGATCCGGAATCGGAACGAATTTTTGGCGCGAAATCGGGATTTCTCCGCGCGATCCTTTGCGTGGTCTCGTTTCGATCGGCAACGCGTTTGACCTTGGCCGCCCGGCTACCTAAGTCCGCCCCCATGCTGACCATCGCCGACGCCGAAAGCCGCACCGCAGATTTGATCGCCGCCGCCCGCAAGGCGGGGGCCGATGCCGCCGACGCGCTCTATGCCGGCAGCGGCTCGACCCAGGTGTCGATCCGCCTCGGCGCGCTCGAGGATGTCGAACGGTCGGAGGGTGAGGAAATCGGCCTGCGCGTGTTCGTGGGCAGCCGATCGGCGAGCGTCTCCTCGTCGGATCTGTCGGCCGAGGCGCTCTCCGCGCTGGTCGACCGCGCCGTCGCGATGGCGCGCGAGGCGCCTGAGGATCAGTGGGCGGGCCTCGCGCCTGAGGAATTGCTGCTCAAGGGCGCGGCACCCCATGTCGACGGCGACGATGGCGCCGATCCGTCGCCCACCGAACTGCGCGAACGCGCACTGGCGGCCGAAGATGCGGCGCGCGCCGTCGCAGGCGTCACCAACAGCGAGGGCGCAGGATCGTCGGCCAGCCGCAGCGTGATCGCGCTGGCCACCAGCACGGGCTTTACGCGCGGCTATGCGACCACCGGCTATGGCTGTTCGGCCAGCGTGATCGCGGGCGAGGGCGGGGCGATGCAGCGCGACTATGCCTATCATTCGTCGCGTCACTTCGCCGATCTGGAGGATGCGGTGACGATCGGCGCGCGCGCGGGCGATCGTGCGATCAAGCGTCTCAATCCGGGCAAGCTGTCGAGCGGCGCGATGCCGGTCGTCTATGATCCGCGCGTCAGCTCGGGCCTGCTTGGCCATCTGATCGGTGCGATCACGGGCGCCGCGATCGCGCGCAAGACCAGCTTCCTGCTCGATGCGCTTGAAACCGAGGTGTTCGCCAGGGGCATCACCGTGCGCGACGATCCTCTCCGCCCGCGCGGCCTGCGGTCGAAGCCGTTCGACGGCGAAGGCCTGCCCACCGCCCCGCGTGACATCATCGCCGATGGCGTGCTGACCGGATGGCTGATGGACAGCGCCTCGGCCCGCCAGCTGGGCCTCGCTCCGACCGGCCATGCCACGCGCGGCGTCGGCGGCCCGCCGGGGACGAGCGCAACCAACCTCTATCTCGGCGCAGGCGCGCTTTCGCCGGCCGAGCTGATCGCCGACATCAAGCTGGGCGTCTATGTCACCGAACTGATCGGTCAGGGCGTCAACGGCGTCACCGGCGATTATAGCCGGGGCGCATCGGGCTTCGTGATCCGCGACGGCCAGATTGCCGAACCGGTCGCCGAGATCACGGTCGCCGGTAATCTCCGAGACATGTACCGTCAGCTAGTGCCGGCATCGGATCTGGAGTTCCGCCGCGCGATTGATGCGCCGACGGTGCGGATCGAAGGGATGATGGTCGCTGGTGCCTGAACAATTTCTCGATGCGGTAAGCGCGGTCGCGACGGAGGTCGGCGCGATGGCGCACGCCTCGTGGCGGGGCGTCTTCAAGCATTGGGAAAAGGGCGACACCAGCCCGGTGTGCGAAATTGATCTCGCCGCCGATGCATTGCTCCGCGAACGGCTGATGGCGCTGGATCCCGACGCCGGCTGGCTGTCGGAGGAGACCGCCGATGATGCGCACCGGCTCAACTGCGCGCGCGTCTGGGTCGTCGATCCGATCGACGGGACACGCGATTATGTGCGCGGGCGCGAAGGCTGGGCGGTGTCGATCGCCCTGGTCGAGGGTGGGCGGCCGCTGATCGGCGTGCTCGATGCCCCCGCGCGTGGCGAACATTGGCGTGCGCAGGCGGGCAGGGGCGCGACCCTCAACGGCGTCCCGATCCGCAGTTCGGAACGGACCGAGATCGTCGGCTCACGCGTGCCCGCCGATGCCCTGCCGCGCCGCGACGGCGATCTGACGATGGTTCACAAGCCGAACTCGATCGCGCTGCGCATCGCGATGATCGCGAACGATCAGGCCGATCTGCTCGCGGCGATCCGCTGGGGCCACGAATGGGATATCGCTGCGGCCGCGTTGATCGCGCAGGAAGCGGGGGCGACCGTCACCGACGCGCTCGGCCGTCCGCTGCGCTACAATTCGACCAAGGGCGAGGCGTTCGGCGTTCTCGCGACCGCCCCCGCCATCCACGCCGTCGCGGTCGAACGGCTGGCGGAGCGGGCGGCCAAAGCGGTGGTCCGCTAAAAATCCTCCCCGGAACGGGGAGGGGGACCGGCGAAGCCGGTGGAGGGGGCGAGAGGCAGGCGTGGCGATTGTGGCCAACCCCCTCCGTCATGCCTGCGGCATGCCACCTCCCCGTGCCGGGGAGGATTAATCAGAGGCCCAACCTGGGAATCTCGATCTTCGGGCAGCGATCGACGACCGCTTTCAATCCCGCCGCCTCGGCCCGTGCGACGGCTTCGTCGTTGAAGACGCCCAACTGGGTCCACACTGCCTTGGCGCCGACCGCGATCGCTTCGTCGATCACCGGACCGGCCGCGCTGGAATTGCGGAAGATGTCGACGATGTCGATCGGGCCGTGAACCTCCTTCAGCGTCGCCAATACCGGCTCGCCGTGAATCGTCTGGCCCGCCAGCGTCGGGTTGACCGGGATCACTTTGTAGCCGCGCGACTGGAGGAAGCGCATCACGCCATAGCTTGCCCGTTCGGGCCGGTCGGATGCGCCCACCATCGCGATCACCTTCGATGAGATGAGCAGATAGGCGATCTCGTCATCGTTGCGCAGCGGCATGATCTTCTCCCGATATGTCGGGACTTAAAATGATGCGGGTTTCGCCGGGTTCAACCAGTCGAGCAGTTTTTGCGCGATCGGCGCGAAGGTCTTGTCGTCGTCGGCCAGCGCGGGCGGGGTGCCCGCGTCGGATGCGGTGCGGATGCCGATGTCGAGCGGAACGCGGCCCAGGAACGGCAATTCCATCGACATCGCCGCCGCCTGCGCGCCGCCCTGGCCAAACGGGTCGGAGACTTCGCCGCAATGGGGGCATTCGTATCCGGCCATATTCTCGACCAGCCCGATGATCGGCACATGCGCCTGGTTGAAGAAGTCGATCGCGCGGGTCGCGTCCATCAGCGCCAGATCCTGCGGGGTCGATACGATCAGCGCGCCGACGGGCTTGTACTTCTGCACCATCGTCAGCTGGACGTCGCCGGTGCCGGGCGGCAGATCGAGCAGCAGCAATTCGGTGTCGCCCCATTCGGCGTCGATCAGCTGGCCGAGCGCGTTGGCCGCCATCGGTCCACGCCACGCAATCGCCTGCCCCGGCTTCACCAGCTGCGCCATCGACAGCATCGGAATGCCGTGGGGAGAGAGGACCGGGTCCATCTTCTGCCCCTCGGCCGTTGGGCGGATGCCCTCGGTGCCCAGCAGGCGTGCCTGCGACGGACCGTAGATGTCGGCGTCGACCAGCCCGACCTTCTTGCCCGCCTTGCGCAGCGCGACGGCGAGGTTGGCGGACAGTGTCGATTTGCCGACGCCGCCTTTGCCCGATCCGATCGCGATGATCTTGCGCCCGCGCTTTTCGGCGGTCAGCGCGACGCGCACGCTGTCGACGCCCGCGACGCTCATCAGCGACGCTTTCACCTGCGCCTCGATCGTCTCGCGCGCGCCGGTGGACAGGCCCGTCACATCGACGACGACGCTGACGGCGCCCTCCGAAATGCGGGGCGGACTGGCGCGTCCGCCGCTGAGAAGGCCCTTGCCGCTGATGGGATCGACGACGCGATCAAGCGCGTCGGACAGGACGGTGTCGATGTTCATGGACACCGCATAGCGGGGGCAACCCGACAAGGGCACTGTTTTTCCCTTAATGCCCCCCTATAATGGCTTCATGAACAGGAATGATGATGCCGGCGCTCTCCCGATCGCGGTGATGACCGAAGGTGGCCCCTGGGGCGGTGGTAGCGGCGGTGGCAGTGGCAATGGCGGCGGATCGGGCGGTGGCGACGATAATGATCGCAACCCTTGGAATCAGCCGCCGCGTCGCAAGCCCGGCAAGCGCCCCGGCAGCCCCGCGATCGACGATCTTCTGCGCCGTGGGCGTGAGCGTTTCGGTGGCGGCGGCGGTCCGGGGATGGAGCCCGATGGCGGCAAGCTGATCGGCTGGGGCATCGCGCTGGCGATCATCCTGTGGGTTGCGTTGACCAGCTGGCATGTCATCGGCCCGCAGCAGCGCGGCGTCGTCACCCGTCTCGGCTCCTATGCGGAAACGCTGCAGCCCGGTCTGCGCTTCCACATGCCCGCGCCGTTCGACATCGTCGACAAGATCGATGTGGAGGATATCCGCACCACCGATATCGGATCGACCAGCGAAGGCGCGCAGAACCTTGTGCTAACCGGCGATCAGAACATCATCGATCTGGCCTATTCGGTGCGCTGGAACATCCGCGATCCCGAACTCTATCTCTATGAGCTGGCCGATCCCGACGATACCGTCGGTGAGGTCGCCGAAAGCGCGATGCGCGCCGAAATCGCTCGCGTCTCGCTGAACGATGCGATCGGCCCCCAGCGCAGCCAGATTGAGCAGCGCACCGCGCAGCGGATGCAGGAAATCCTCGACAGCTATCGCGCCGGCATCGTGGTGCAGGGCGTCGCGATCAAGCAGGCCGATCCGCCGTCGGCGGTCAACGACGCGTTCAAGTCGGTGTCGGCTGCGCAGCAGACCGCGCAGACCTACCTCAACGAAGCGCGTGCTTATGCGCAGCAGTTGGGCGCCAAGGCCGAGGGTGAATCGCAGGCGTTCGACAAGGTCTACACCGAATATCGCTTGTCGCCCGAAGTGACGCGCAAGCGCATGTATTATGAGACGATGGAGCGCGTTCTGGCCAAGACCGACAAGACCGTGGTCGAGGGGGCCAACGTCGTTCCCTATCTGCCGCTGCCCGCCCCCCGTCGTCCGGAGGCCGCGCAATGAGCCTGTCCGATACCCTTGCCGGGCGCCGCATGATCGCGTTGTCGATCACCGCCCTCATCCTGCTGTTCGTGCTGGCGAACACGATCGCGATCGTGCCGGAAACCAAGCAGGCGCTGATCGTCCGTACTGGTGAGCCGGTCACCGTCTATAACGCCTATCGTCCGAACCAGGAGTTCGGGCGCACCGGCGCCGGGCTGATCGCGCGCATTCCGTTCGTCGAGAATATCGTCTGGATCGACAAGCGCGTGCTCGATTTCGACATGCAGCGTCAGTCGGTGCTGTCGACCGATCAGCTGCGGCTCGAGGTCGATGCCTATGCGCGCTTCCGGATCATCAATCCGCTGCGCATGTATATCACCGCCGGTTCCGAACGCCGGGTGGGTGAGGCGCTGCGCCCGATCCTAGGGTCGTCGCTGCGCAACGAACTGGGCAAGCGTCCGTTCGCGGCTTTGCTCAGCCCCGAACGCGGTCAGGTGATGGACAATATTCAGGACCGGCTGAACAAGGTCGCCGCCCAATATGGCGCGCAGATCGTCGACGTGCGGATCAAGCGCGCCGACCTGCCCGACGGCACCCCGCTCGAAAGCGCGTTCCAGCGGATGCGGACCGCGCGTGAGCAGGAGGCTCGATCGATTCTGGCCGAAGGGCGCAAGCAGGCGCAGATCATCACGGCGGAGGCCGATGCGCAGGCGGCGGCGACCTATGCCGCCAGCTTCGGCAAGGATCCCGAATTCTACGATTTCTACCGCGCGATGCAGTCCTATCGCATGACCTTCGGTACCGATGGAACCGAGGCACCGGGGGCTGCGTCTGTCATCTTGTCCCCGGACAATGAATATCTGAAGCAATTCAAGGGACGGCGCTGAAACGATAAGCAGCGTCGTTCAACGGGCGTTCAGAGGGGATTCCCGAAGGCTAGCCGGGTGTTATAACCGGGCAAGACAGGAGTACTGAGGAGTTGGCCAAAGTGCGCTACGCATATGCGATTACCGCTGCCTTGCTGGCGGGCGGTGCGACGGCAACCCTGACGATGCAGCAGCCCGCGGGCGCGCAGGTCGCGCAGAACGCGCCGGGCACGATCGATGCCGGTGCACCGCGCCCCGGCGCGCCGATGAGCTTCGCCGATCTCGCTGCCAGGCTGCAGCCGGCGGTCGTCAACATTTCGACCACGCAGAAGATTCAGGTGCGCGGCAGCGGCAACAATGCCTTTGCCGGCACCCCGTTCGAGGAGCTGTTCAAGCGCTTCGGCGGCGGCACCGATGAAAGCGGCAAGCCGATCACGCGGGAAGCGACCTCGCTCGGCTCGGGCTTCATCATCTCGCCCGACGGCTATGTCGTGACCAACAATCACGTCATTTCAGGCGGCCCGCAGGCGCAGGGCAATGCGGTGGTCAGCTCGATCACCGTCACTCTGCCCGATCGCAAGGAATATAAGGCGACCGTGGTGGGCCGCGACAGCGCGTCGGATCTGGCGCTGCTGAAGATCGATATCAAGAACGCGCCCTTCGTGCAGTTCGGCGATTCGACGCAGACCCGCGTGGGCGACTGGGTCGTCGCGATCGGCAATCCGTTCGGGCTGGGCGGCACCGTGACCGCGGGCATCGTCTCTGCGCTGCACCGTTCGATCGGCGCGGGCCAGCTTTACGATCGCTACATCCAGAGCGATGCTTCGATCAATCAGGGGAATTCGGGCGGACCGATGTTCGACCTGAAGGGCAATGTGATCGGCATCAACACCGCGATCTTCTCTCCCACCGGCGGCAATGTCGGCATCGGCTTTGCTATCCCGGCGGAAGAAGCCAAGCCGATCATCGAGACGCTCAAGTCGGGCAACAAGATCAAGCGCGGCTATCTGGGCGTCGGTATCCAGCCGATGACCGAGGATATTGCGGCGGGCCTGGGTCTGCCCAAGGATCGCGGCGAAATCGTCGCGCGGGTCGAGCCGGGCGAGGCCGCTGCGCGCGCCGGCATCCGCCAGGGCGACGTGATCGTGAAGGTGAACAACCAGGAAGTCACGCCGGACAACACCCTGTCCTACATCGTCTCGCGCTCGAAGGTGGGCAGCTCGATCCCGATCGAATTGATCCGCGAAGGCCAGCGCAAGACTGTGAACGTCACGATCGGCGAGCGTCCGCCCGAGGATCAGCTTTCGGGCGATGCGACCACCGATGATGAGGATGGCGACAGCGGCAATGGCGCGCCGACCAATCCGTCGGCCGACGAGAGCACCCGTGCGACGATCGGCCTCGGCTTCCAGGCGCTGACGCCCGATATCGCGCGCCGTCTGGGCGTGCCGACCACGCTGCGCGGCGTCGTGATCAACTATGTCGATCCGTCGAGCGACGCGGGCGCGCAGGGCTTCCAGGCGCGCGATGTGATCCTGCAGATCAACAATGTGCCGGTGTCGACCGTTCAGGCGGCCGCGGCGCAGATCGCGGCGGCGAAGAAGGCCGGCAAGAAGACGGTGCTTCTGTTCGCGCAGCGCGGCACCAATCCGGCCCGCTATATCGGCGTGCAACTGAAGGACTGATCCGCACCGGATCGCTGAAAAGGGCGGTGGTTCGAAAGAGCCGCCGCCCTTTTTCTATTCTGCTGACAACGCGATGTCGGCGATCTTGCGCCATTTCCTTTCGATGTCGCGCCATAACAACGCTTTCTTGATCCGCGTGCCGATCCCCGGCCGCCGCGCTATTGCACCTGTCATGATGGTGCGCACGTCATCCTCGTGCCATCCCGCCCATTCGCCGGCTATTTCAAGCAGATTGAAAGCGAAAGCCGGCAGAACCTCATCCCGCAAGATGCATTCGACGACTGCAAGGTCGTAGCCGGACGTCCGAACCGAACCGGCTATCCTACGATAATCCGCCTTGTCGAGTTCGGCATCGAGGAACAGATCCGCCAGCGCAGTCCAGACGGGCATGCGCCGCTCGATTTCGTCGCTGGTCAGCATGGCAAAAGGGTAGCCGGGCTCCCGCAAAAAGAAAGGGCGGACAGCTTGCGCTGCCCGCCCTCCCTTTTCGAGCTTTCGCTGCGATCAGAAGCGGTAGCTGACCGTCGCGAGGAGCTGGTGGAAGGCGAACTTCGAGAAGGTCCGACGGAAGTCGGTGCCCTGCGGGTTGGTCGCCGTGAAGGGCGCAGCGCCCGTCTGACGAACGACGAAGTCGTCATTGTCCATCACCGTGAACAGATAGAGCGCGCCGACCGAGAACTTGCCGACCTTCTGCTCGATGCCGCCGCCATAGTTCCAGCCCCACTGCCACTTGCTGCGGTCGTTGACCGAGAAGGGCAGGTTGTTGGCGTTGCGATAGCGGTTACGGATCTTGCCGTAGGTCGCGCCGCCGGTGCCGTAGATCATCGTGCCGGTGCTGGCCGCATAGCCCGCGCGGCCGCGCAGGGCATAGTTTTCGGTCAGGCGCGAGCCGATCGTGTAGGCGTTCGGGGTGGTGCTGAACGCGGTGACATAGTCGTACAGGTACGAAACGCCGCCTTCGGCGACCGCACCGACGACGAAGCCCGACGGACCGGTGCCGAACTGATAGTCGTAACCGGCATGGAGCTTCCACGCGGTCGCGTCATTGTCCTTGCGGCAGCCGCCGGCGCGGGTGCCATTGTTGTAACGGCCGCCGCAGAAGCCCGGCGAGAAGGCGTTGGCGCCGGTGCCGGTGACGACGGTGTCGCCGAAGGTGCCGTCGAGGCCGCGATCGAACGTGATGGTCTCGTCGCCATCCGAAGGCTGCCACGAATAGCCAAGCTGACCGCCGACATAGGGGCCGGTCCAGCTGGTCGAAGCAGTGTCCTGCGCCGCCGCGGAGGTCGCTCCGAAAGCGAGGACGGCAAGCGCCGCCGTGGTGGTGAGTTGAAGCCGCATGTTCTGATTACCCTTTCTCTTGCCGGAGACCGGCACCCGCCAAACACGCGGGCGAGGCTTTTGATCCCTGTTATTTTGAGAAAGCAAATCTTTTCGTTACGGTGGCGTATTTCAGCAACACATTGTCATTAAAATACAAGTTCATCTGCAGTTAATTATTGGCCAAAATCCGCAGATAGAGACCGTGTTGCTGCCTCCCGCGCTGCAGCGATCAATGCGCCAGCTTTCGCCTCACATTCGCGCTGTTCGTAAATAGGATCGCTGTCCGCAACGATGCCTGCGCCCGACTGCACATGCATCACGCCTTCCTTCACGATCGCGGTGCGCAGGACGATGCAACTGTCCATCGATCCGTCGGGCGAGAAATATCCGACGCCGCCCGCATAGGCGCCGCGCGTCTCGGGTTCGAGTTCGGCGATGATCTCGCATGCGCGCACCTTGGGCGCGCCCGAAACGGTGCCGGCGGGGAAGCCTGCGAACAAAGCGTCGAGCGCGTCCTTCGCCGGATCGAGCCGGCCGACCACGTTCGATACGATGTGCATGACGTGGCTGTAATATTCGACCGTGTAGCTGTCGGTCACCTCGACGGTGCCCGCGCTCGCCACCCGGCCGACATCGTTGCGCCCCAGATCGAGCAGCATCAGATGCTCGGCGCGCTCCTTGGGATCGGCGAGCAGGCTGTCGCGATTATGCGCATCCTCCACTGCGGTCTTGCCGCGCGGACGCGTGCCCGCGATCGGGCGGATCGTCACTTCGCCGTCGCGCGCGCGCACCAGGATTTCGGGCGACGACCCGATCACCGCGAAGCCGGGCAGATCGAGGAAGTAGAGGAAGGGCGACGGATTGATCCGGCGCAGCGCGCGATACAGTTCGATCGGCGGCAGTGCGAAGGGCACCGCGAAACGCTGCGCCAGCACCACCTGGAAGATGTCGCCCGCCGCGATGTAATCCTTCGCCTTCAGCACCATGTCCGAATAGCGGCCGGGCGGAAGCTGCGGTTCGGGGACGATCGTGGCGGGATCGATCGGGTCGATCGCGCGCACGGGCAGCGGTTGTGCGAGCTTTGCGGCCTGCTCCTCGATCCGCGCGATCCCCTGCGCGATCTTCGCCTCGGGCGTGCCGGGCGTTTCGGGCCACAAGGGCGCGACCAGCCACAGCGCATCGGACAGGCGATCGAACACCAGCACCGTCGTCGGCCGCGCGAACAGCATGTCGGGCAGGTCGAGCGGATTGGGGGCAGGGCGGGGCAGGCGCTCCACCAGCCCGATCGTCTCATAGGCGAAATAGCCGACGAGGCAGGCGAGCGCGGGCGGCAGCCCCTCGGGCACGTCCATCCGGCAGCGCGTGACCAGATCGCGCATCGCGGCCAGCGCGCCGCCCTCGATCGGCTCGAACGCTTCGCGGTCGGTTGCCCAGAGGCGGTTGATCTCGGCCGCGTCGCCGCGCGCGCGGAACATCAGGTCGGGCGCGAGGCCCATCAAGGTGTAGCGGCCGCGCGTGGCGCCGCCTTCGACCGATTCGAGCAGGAAGTCGCCCCGGCCCGGCTCGATCAGCTTGAGCGCGGCGGCGACCGGCGTGTCGGTGTCGGCGACCTGGCGGCGCCAGACGAGCGCGGGCTTGCCGGCGCGCAGGGCTTCCAGCGCGGAGCGATCCGCGACGTCGGGGGCGGCCGCTATGTTCACTGGCCGACGAAGGTCTTTTTCGCCGCAGCGATCGCGGCCGCATCGCGGCTCGTGCCGATATCCTGGCCGACGGCGTTGACGAACTGCTCGACCAGTTCGCCGGTCTGCGCATTCGCCAGTTCGCCGCGGGTCTGATCGACCAGGCCGGGGACCATCTTCAAATCTGCCGGCTCGACCTTGTCGAGGACGACGACGAACAGCGCGCCGCCGCGCGTATCCGATGCCATTGCCGCCTTGCCGGGGCTCAGGCGGAACAGCGCACGGATCGGCGCAGGGATCTGATCGGGCTGCAGGCGCGACAGATCGAGCTGGCGGGCGGCCGCGGGCTGGATCGGGGGCAGTTTCACGCCCGCCTCGGCAACCGCCTTTTCAAGCGCGACGCCCTTCTTCACCTTGTCGCGGATCGCGGTGGCGATCTGCTGCGCGCGCTTGGCGGTGCGATCGACCACGATGTCGCGCGAAACGGCGGCCCGCACGGTGGCGAGCGGGATCGGCGTCGGCGCGATCACCTGCGAGACGCCCAGCATCGCATAACGCTGGTTGGGTACGACCGCCTCGACCGTGGGATCATCCTCCGCAGCCGCTTCGAAGCCCGACTTGAGCAACGCGGCCAGTTCGGGCGGCGCCTTCCAGCCGGGCTGCGACGGCGCGGTGCCGTTGGCCAGGACGGGCGGGGTGGTGATGACGGTCAGATTGTTGTTCTTCGCGACTTCCTCGAAGCTCGCGCCATCGGCGATCGCGCCTTCGATCGCGGCGGAGAGATCGGCCAGCGCGTTGTCGCCTTTTTCCTTGGTCAGCGCGGCTTCGATCTCCGGCCGCGCCTGATCGAGCGACTTGGCGGGAACGCCGCCAACCTTCGCGACCTTAACGACATACCAGCCGAGCGGCGCCTTGACCGGGCCGATCACGCCGCCAGCGGGTGCGGCGAACACGGCGTCGGCAAGGGCGGTGGTGGCGCTGCCTGCAAAGTCGGCCTTGCTCTGGTCCTTCAGTTCGGCGGCTTCCAGCCCGCTCGCCTTCGCGGCATCGGCCAGCGATCCGCCGGACTTCGCCTTGGCAGCGATGGCATTTGCCTGCGCCTGCGTGGGGACGATCAGCTGCGAAAGGTCGCGGCTTTCGCGCGCGGCATATTCGGCCGCATGCTCCTTATAATAGGCTGCGACGTCGGCTTCGCTGGGCTTGGTCTTGCCCGCCACTTGCTCCGCCCCGAACACGGCGTAGCGCAGCACGCGGGTTTCGGGCTGGGTATAGTTGGCGATGCGCGCCTTGTAGAAGGCGGCGACCTCGGCATCGGTCGGCACGCGCGTATCTGCGACGGCGGCGAGCGGAACGATCGCGACCCGGCCGATGCGCTTTTCGATCAGCAGAGTGGCATAAGGCGATGCGACCTTGGTGGGCGTCATCACCGAACCGGCCAGTGCCGACATTGCCTGATTGCGCAGCAGATCGCCGGCAATGTCGTTGCGCAGGTCACGCTCGGTAATCCGCTGCTGCGCGAGAATCTGGCGCATCGCGGTCTGATCGAACTGGCCGGTCACGCCGCGGAAAGCGGGGATGCTGGCGATTTCGGCATCGACGAGGCGCTTGCTGATCGCGAAGCCCGCCTTCTTGCCCCACACGTCGATCGCACGCGCGCCGATCAGCGACGTCGCCACCCGATCGAATCCGCCATTGGCGACGAAGCCCTGGGGATCGACGCCCGGCTGCTGGCGGCGCTGCGCCTCCAGTTCGTTCTGCGCGCGGCGGATCAGTTCGACCGAGCTGACCGACTTGCCGCCCACCTTGGCGATCGTGGTGCCGCCGTCTCCGGCGCCCAGCGAGGACGGCGTGCTGACGCCCGTCACGATGAACGCAACCAGGATCAGGCCTAGCAGACCCAGCACGACCCAGGACGAAAGCGCGCGGCGGAAGAAGGAGATCATCGATTACCGATCCGAAAAAGAAGAGGCGATGCCATAGAGGGGCCGTGGCCGTGCTTCAAGCACGGTTGGCGTGGGCGGACACGGTTGCTACGGCGTCCCCGTTACAGGATTCGCGGAAAAAGGGGGCCAAGATGGCGTTGCGCAAGCTCGTGGCAGGCAATTGGAAGATGAACGGATCGATCGCGGCGCTGGCCGAGCTCGATGCGATCGCGGCGGCCGCCAAGGCCAATGGTAACATCGACGTCGCGATCTGCCCGCCTTTCACGCTGATCGCCCCGGCCGTCGCGCGCACGCCCGAACTCACGATCGGCGCGCAGGATTGCCACGCCGCCGCAAAGGGCGCGCATACCGGCTGCATCAGCGCCGCGATGCTTGTCGAAGCGGGCGCGACTCTCGCGATCGTCGGCCATAGCGAGCGCCGCGCCGATCAGCATGAAACCGATGCCGAGGTGCAGGCCAAGGCCGCCGCCGCCATCGCCGCCGGCATGCGCGCGATCGTCTGCGTCGGCGAAACCGAGGCCGAGCGCGACGCCGGCCGCGCGGTCGCGGTGGTCGAGGGCCAGCTCGACGGATCGATCCCGCGCGACGGCACCGGCGTTACTTTGGTCGTCGCTTATGAGCCCGTCTGGGCGATCGGCACCGGGCGCACCCCGTCTGTCGGCGACGTTGCCGAAATGCACGCGGCGATCCGCGCGAAGCTGGGCGCGCTGCTGGGCGCGGAAGGCGCGAAGGTCCGCATCCTCTACGGCGGCTCGGTGAAGCCGGACAACGCCAAGGAACTCCTCTCGGTCGCCGATGTCGACGGCGCGCTGGTCGGCGGCGCGAGCCTGACCGCGGCGCAGTTCGTGCCGATCATCGAAGGCGGTGCGGCGGCGTCTTAACTCCAACCGTCACCCCGGACTTGTTCCGGGGACCACCGGGAGAGGATCGCTGCGCATCCGTCTCTTGTGTGGCGCAAAAGAGTTGGTGGACCCCGGCACAGGGCCGGGGTGACGTTTAATCATGTTCAAACGTTGAACCTTCGCGCCTGATCGACTAGATCGCGCGCAATCCTGAAACTGAAAGCGTATCGATGCTCACCTTCCTTCTCGTCGTCCATGCCATCATCGCCGCTGCTCTCGTCGCGGTGATCCTGATGCAGCGGTCGGAAGGTGGCGGCCTGACCAGCGGCAGCAATGCCGGTGGCCTGATGAGCGCACGTGGCGCTGCGGACTTCATGACGCGGGCGACCACGATCCTCGCCAGCCTGTTCGTGCTGCTCAGCATCGGCCTCGCCGCGCTCGCTTCGGTCACGCATGGGCCGAGCGACATCGATACCTCGCTGGTCGGCAAGACCGCGACCACCCAGTCGCAGCCCGCACCGCAGCCGGCCCCGGCCGATCCGCTCGCCGCCGCCGCGGCACAGGGTTCGGAAGCGCCCGCCGCCAACGGCGCAGCACCCGCCAACTAACTTTCCTTTTATCGCGGCGATCCGCCGTCCTTCGGGGCGGTGGTCGTCGCGCGTGTCCACAGCTTTTTTGATGCTTTTCGGAGTCGCCGCCTTGCTCTCGTCCCATGTCCGCGTCTAAGCCCATACTCCCATGACGCGGTTTATTTTTATCACCGGCGGCGTGGTCTCCTCGCTTGGCAAGGGCCTCATGGCGGCCAGCCTCGCCGCTCTCCTTCAGGCGCGCGGCTACAAGGTCCGCATCCGCAAGTTCGATCCTTATCTGAACGTCGATCCGGGCACGATGTCGCCCTATCAGCACGGCGAGGTCTTCGTGACCGACGACGGGGCTGAGACCGATCTCGACCTCGGCCATTATGAACGCTTCACCGGCGTTCCGGGCCGCCAGTCGGACAACATCACGTCGGGCCGGATCTATCAGACGATCATCGCGAAGGAACGGCGCGGCGACTATCTGGGCGCGACCGTGCAGGTGATCCCGCACGTCACCGACGCGATCAAGGAATTCTCCCGCGCCGACGTCGATGGGCTCGATTTCGTGCTGTGCGAGATCGGCGGCACCGTGGGCGACATCGAATCGCTGCCCTTCATGGAGGCGATCCGTCAACTGCGGAACGACCTCGGCCGCCAGGCGACCTGCTTCGTCCATCTCACCCTGGTGCCGTACATTGCGGCCGCGGGCGAGCTGAAGACCAAGCCGACCCAGCACAGCGTGCGCGACCTCACCTCGCTGGGCATCCAGCCCGACGTGCTGGTCTGCCGCTGCGAACGGCCGCTGCCGGAGAATGAGCGCGCGAAGATCGCGCTCTTCTGCAACGTGCCCAAGGAAGCGGTCATCCCCGCGCTCGATGCCGGCAACATCTACGAAGTGCCGCTGCAATACCATGCCGAAGGGCTGGACGATGCGGTGCTCGCCTCGTTTGGGATCGAGACCGACAATATCGGTGGCGGCGAACCCGATCTGTCGCGCTGGACCGAGATTCTCGACCGGATCGGCAATCCCGAAGGCGAAGTCACGATCGGCGTCGTCGGCAAATATGTCGGCCTGCTCGATGCGTACAAATCGCTCCACGAGGCGCTTCAGCACGGCGGCATCGCCAACAAGGTGAAGGTCAACATCCGCTGGATCGACGCCGAGCTGTTCGAACAGGACGAAGGCGAGATCGCTGCGCAACTCGAGCCGATGCACGCCATCCTCGTCCCCGGCGGCTTCGGCGAGCGCGGGTCGGAGGGCAAGATCGCCGCGGTCCGCTTCGCACGCGAGCGCAAGGTGCCCTATTTCGGCATCTGCCTGGGCATGCAGATGGCCTGCATCGAAGGCGCGCGGAACACCGCGGGCATCGCCAAGGCATCGACCACCGAATTCGGCCCTACGGACGAACCCGTCGTCGGCCTCATCACCGAATGGATGACGGGCGAGGGGCTTCAGAAGCGCGAAGCGGGCGGCGATCTGGGCGGCACGATGCGGCTGGGCGCCTATGACGCGAAGCTGACCGGCAACAGCCACGTCGCGACCATCTATGGCGGCACGGAGATCAGCGAGCGGCATCGCCATCGCTACGAAGTGAACGTCGGCTATCGTGACGCGCTCGAAAAGGGTGGCCTCGTCTTTTCGGGCATGTCGCCCGACGGCGAGCTTCCCGAAATCGTCGAGCGGCCCGACCATCCGTGGTTCGTGGGCGTGCAGTTCCACCCGGAACTCAAGTCCAAGCCGTTCGAACCGCACCCCCTGTTTGCGAGCTTCATCGAAGCCGCAGTCAAGCAGAGCCGGCTGGTCTAACATCACGTCGCCCCCCGGGCGCGAAGTCGGGACCGAAGGTCGTGATCTCGACGCGCAGCAGCGTGCGTTGCGGCGATCCGCCGGGCCGCGCCTTGCGGAATTCGCGGATCGCGTCGATCCCGAAGCTGTTCTGGCCGGGGCCGAAGCGGACGGTGGCGGCGCTGTCCCAGAACAGGGCGTCCATAGCGTCGAGGTCGTTCGCCATCAGCGCGGCCTCATAAGCGTTGAAGGCGGCGCGGACTTCCGCGACGATCTTGGGATCGTCGACGGTCAAGCCAGCCGCTCCGCATGCCAGCGCAGATGATCGTCCATGAAGGACGAGATGAAATAATAGCTGTGGTCGTAGCCCGGCTGCATGCGCAGCGTCAGACCGATCCCCGCCTTCGCGCAGGCATCGGCCAGCAGATGCGGTTTCAACTGCTCGGCTAAGAATCCGTCAGCCTCGCCCTGATCGACCAATATGTCCGCCACGCGGGCACCATCCTCGATCAGCGCGACGGCATCATGCTTGCGCCATGCGGCCGTGTCGGGGCCAAGATAGCCGCCCAGAGCCTTGTGGCCCCACGGCACCTGAGCGGGCGCGACGATCGGCGCGAAGGCGGAAACCGCGCGGAAGCGATCGGGAAAGGAGAGGGCGATGGTCAGCGCGCCGTGCCCGCCCATCGAATGGCCTGTGATCGACTGACGGCTCATGTCCGCCGGAAATTCTGCCGCGATCAAGGCGGGCAGTTCGTCGGTGATGTAGGACCACATGCGGTAATTGGCCGCATAAGGCGCCTCGGTCGCGTCGACGTAGAAACCGGCACCCAGCCCGAAGTCCCAGCTGCCCGCCGGATCGTCCGCCACGCCTTCGCCGCGCGGGCTTGTATCGGGCGCTACAAACATCAGGCCGAGTTCGGCGCACAGGCGGCGATATTCGCCCTTCTCGGTTACATTGGCGTGCGTGCAGGTAAGGCCGGACAGATACCAGACGACCGGCACCGGCCCGGCCTTCGCCTGCGGGGGCACGAAGACGCTGAAGGTCATGCGCGTGCCCGTGGCGGCGGATTGATGGGCATAGACGCCCTGCGTGCCGCCGTGGCTCGCGCTGACCGACAGCGTCTCCATCGTCATGCCGCGTCGAACGAGAAGGCGGCGATCTTGTTGCCGTCCGGATCGCGCAGATAGGCGCCGTACATGTTCGGCAAAGCGGGGCGCGGCCCCGGCGCGCCGGCGCAGGTGCCGCCATTGGCGAGGCCCGCCGCGTGGAAGGCGTTCACCTGTTCCTTGGTGCCGCCGTTGAAGCCGATCGTGCCGCCGTTCGCGTAGGTTGCGGCTTCGCCGTTCTCCGGCTTGCCGACCATGAAGGAGGGCGCGCCCTCCGCCTTGTAGATGGCGCGCGGGATCGCCGGGTTCGACTTGGGATAGCCAATGGCGCTGAGCGCCGCGTCGTAGAAGGCGCGCGACTTTTCGACGTCGTTCGCGCCCACCATGAAGTGCGTGATCATCTCGTTCTCCTTTGCGTCAGCGTCAGCCGGGAATGTTCATTCCGCACAGCTTGTTGCCATCGGGATCGCGCAGATAGGCGAGGTACATCTTGGTGCCGCCGACGTCGCGGATGCCGGGCGCGTCCTCGCAGGTCGTGCCGCCATTTTCGGTGCCCGCCTTGTGCCAAGCATCGGCTTCGGCGGTCGATGCCATCTTGAAACCGATGGTGCCGCCATTGGCGTGGCAGGCGGGTTCGCCGTTGATCGGCTTGGTGATCAGCAGCATGCCGCCATTGTGCATGTAGATGATCCGGCCCTTGTCGTCGGCGAAGCCGGGCTTGCCGCCGGTCGCGCCGATGAGGGCATCGTAGAACTTCTTCGATTTTTCGACGTCGTTGGCGCCGAGCACGACATGACTGAACATATTCCGTCTCCCTTGTTTCTTGCCTTGCCTACTACCGAAATACGACGGTCCGCCGACCGTTGAGGATCACGCGCCGTTCGGCGACCCAGCCGACCGCGCGGGCCAGCACCTGCGCCTCGATATCGCGGCCCATGCGGATCAGGTCGTCGATCGAGGCACGATGATCGACGCGCTCGACCGCCTGTTCGATGATCGGGCCTTCGTCGAGATCGTCGGTCACGAAATGCGCGGTCGCGCCGATCAGCTTGACCCCGCGCTCATGCGCGCGGTGATAGGGCTTGGCGCCCTTGAAGCTGGGCAGGAAACTGTGGTGGATGTTGATGCAGCGCCCGCTGAGCATGTGCGACAGTTCGGGCGAAAGGATCTGCATGTAGCGCGCGAGGATCAGGTAGCTCGACCTAGTGCGCTCGAAATGATCGAGGATCGCTTCTTCCTGCGCGGGCTTGCCGCCTTCTGTCGGAAGCTCATGGAACGGCACGCCATGCCATTCGGTCAGGCGGCGGAGCGTGGGGTGATTCGAAACCACGCCCATGATTTCGACCGGCAAGCCGCCGCTTTTCCAGCGATGCAGCAGATCGTTCAGGCAGTGCGACCCCTTCGACACGGCCAGCAGGATACGCGGCTTGTCCGCGGTGTCGTTCAACTGCCAGTCGAACGCGAACTGCTCCGCGACCGGTGCCATCGCCTCGCGCAATGCCGCCGTATCGCCCGGAAAGCCATCGGTCGCGGCCTTGAACTCGACCCGCATGAAGAAGCGGCCGCTGTCGAGATCGGCATATTGCTGGCTGTCGAGGATGAAGCCGCCCCGCTCGGCCAGAAGGCCGCTGACCGCCGCGACGATGCCGGGGCGATCGTCGCAGGTCAGCGTCAGAACCCAGGAACGGGGACGGTCATTCATCAGTAAACGACCACCGACCGGATCGACTTGCCCTCGTGCATCAGATCGAAGGCGGTGTTGATCTCCTCCAGGCCCATGACGTGGGTGATCATCGGATCGATCTCGATCTTGCCGGTCATGTACATGTCGACGATCTTGGGCACGTCGGTGCGGCCCTTGGCGCCGCCGAAGGCGGTCCCGCGCCAGTTGCGGCCGGTGACGAGCTGGAACGGGCGGGTGGAGATTTCCTTGCCCGCTTCGGCCACGCCGATGATGATGCTGGTGCCCCAGCCGCGATGGCATGCCTCCAGCGCGGTCCGCATCACGTCGGTATTGCCGGTCGCGTCGAAGGTGTAGTCGGCGCCGCCGTCGGTCATCAGCACGATCTTGGCGACGACCTCCTCACGGCTCAGCCCCTTGCTGTCGAGGAAGTCGGTCATGCCGAAGCGGCGACCCCATTCCTCACGATCCGGATTGATGTCGACGCCGATGATCTTGGCGGCGCCGGCGAGACGCGCACCCTGGATCACGTTCAGGCCGATGCCGCCCAGACCGAAGACGACGACATTGTCGCCCACCTGCACCTTGGCGGTATTCACGACCGCGCCGACCCCGGTGGTCACGCCGCAGCCGATATAGCAGCTCGACTGGAACGGCGCGTCCTCGCGGATCTTCGCGACCGCGATTTCGGGCAGGACGGTGAAGTTCGAGAAGGTCGAGCAGCCCATATAATGGAAGATCGGCTGCCCCTTATAGCTGAAGCGGCTGGTGCCGTCGGGCATCAGCCCCTGGCCCTGCGTTGCGCGGATCGCGGTGCACAGGTTGGTCTTGCCGGACAGGCACGACTTACACTGGCGGCATTCGGGGGTGTAGAGCGGGATGACGTGATCGCCGGGCTTCACGCTGGTCACGCCCGCGCCCACTTCGCGCACCACGCCCGCGCCCTCATGGCCCAGGATCGAAGGGAAGATGCCTTCGCTGTCGAAGCCGTCGAGCGTGTAGGAATCGGTGTGGCAGATGCCGGTCGCCATGATCTCGACCAGAACCTCACCTGGCCGGGGGCCTTCCAGATCGACTTCGACGATTTCGAGCGGCTTCTTCGCCTCGAACGCGACGGCGGCGCGGGTCTTCATGGCTTTGTATTCCCCGGATTGGATTCGTTACCGGGGCGGACACTAGGCGGAGGGGGCGTCGGCGCAACAGCAAAAAGGCGGCCCTTCCGCGTGGGAAGGACCGCCTTTTCGTTTTGCGCGAACGCGGGTTGGATTAGGCGAACAGCTTCGCCCAGGCGCGCTTGGCGCGGCCCTTCCAGTGGCCACGGTGATAGGCGTCCGACGCCAGCAGCGGGATGACCGAGCCGGCTTCGGCGAAGACCATCTGTTCGATGCCGGTGTTCACCTTGCCCCACGAAGCCGCTTCCTGCAGCGTCGAGGAGGAGCAGGCGCCGTCACGCACGTCGGCGACGGTGATCTGCACGGCATATTTGTGAACCGCGACATCCTCATGGCCCAGGATCTCGGCGCAGACGACCGTGTCCTGAATGAAGTTCTTCGGCACGCCGCCGCCGACCATCAGCAGGCCGGTGCTGCCCGCCGCGATCTTGATCTCGGTCAGTTCGCGGAAGTCGGCGATGCTGTCGATCGTCAGGTACGGACGGCCCGCCTTCATCGCATCGACCTGATGCTTCACCAGGCCGAAGCCCGCCGACGAGTCGGTGAAGGCCGGGCAGAAGATCGGCACGTCATGCTCATAGGCGAGCTTGACGAGGCTGTTTTCCTTCTTGCCGTGCTCGACCAGATACTTGCCCATCTCGCGGATGAAGGCGCGCGACGAATAGGCCTTGGGCTCCAGCGTCTCGGCGATCTCGAAGATCGTGTGGTCGACGTTCTGGAGGTCTTCCTCGTCGATATAGGTGTCGTAGATGCGGTCGATGTAGAGCGAGCGCAGCGTGTCGTCGTCGGGGATTTCCAGCGCCTGATAGTGCTTGTGGCCAAGCCCTTCGAAGAAATCCATGTCGACGATGGTGGCGCCGGTGGCGACGATGCCGTCGACCATCCCGCTCTTCACCAGTTCGGCATAGGCGTCCATGCAGCCGCCGGCCGAGGTCGAACCCGCGATCACCAGGAAGATGGTGCAATCCGGATCGGCGAGCATGTCGTTATAGATGCGGGTCGCGCGGGCGAGGTCGCGGCTCGTGAAGCTCATCTTGCCCATCGCGTCGATGATCGGGCGCGCATCGAAGCTGGTGATGTCGACATGCTCGACGACGGTCGAGAGCAGCTCGGCCTTGCGGGTGTCGTTGATGGCGGCGTCGGTCATGGTCTTCTCCAACAAACAAATACCGTCACCCCCGCGGAGGCGGGGGCCCATCCAGGCTGTTCTCACAAGATGAGACTGGATGGGTGCCCGCCTTCGCGGGCATGACGGTGGAATTAGTGTCTAGGCTCTTACAGCGTAATGACGTTCGACGGAACCGCAGTCGCGGGTTCATCGTCGATGACGTACATCGTCGCCATCGGTTCGTCGTCCATCTCGACCCGCTCGCCGGCGGTGAAGCCGTTGAAGCCGGTGCGCATCGCGCAGCCATAGGCGCCGAGCATGCCGATCTCGATATAATCGCCCGGCTGAACATCGGCCGGCAGATTGAACGGACCCGCCATGCGATCCATGTCGTCGCAGGTGGGGCCGTAGAAGCTGAAGCCGATATCGCGCACGTCCGATTCCGGTTCACGCAGCAGCTTCACCGGGAAGCGCCAGCCGACATGTGCCGCATCGAACAGCGCGCCATAGGCGCCGTCGTTGATGTAGAGTTCGTCACCGCGGCGACGCTCCACGCGGACCAGCAGGCTCGCATATTCCGCGCACAGCGCACGGCCCGGCTCGCACCACAGTTCGGACGAGTAGGACACCGGCAGGCTTTCGAACGCCTTGTGGATGGCGTGGAAATACGCCTCCATCGCCGGCGGCTCCATGTCGGGATAGATCGACGGGAAACCGCCGCCGACGTCGATCACGTCAACGGTGACGGCCGCCTGCACGATCGCCGCGCGCACCTTGTCCATCGCCTGCACATAAGCCTGCGGGCTCATCGCCTGGCTGCCGACGTGGAAGCAGATGCCAAGCGCGTCCGCCGCCTGGCGGGTCCGCTGCAGCAGCTCCTTCGCTTCGGTCAGCTCGACGCCGAACTTGGAGGCCAGGCTCAGCTTCGAATGATCCGACGAAACCCGCATGCGGACGCACAGGGTCAGATCCTCGGCGCCCTTGGTCGCCGCGACGATCTTGTCCAGCTCCTCGATCGAATCGAGCGAGAAGGTGCGGACGCCATGTTCGAAATACGCTTCCTCGATCGCTTCGAACGCCTTCACCGGGTGCATGAAGCACAGGGTCGATTCCGGCAGGATCGAACGGACGAGGCGGACCTCGGCGATCGATGCCACGTCGTAATGCGTGACCCCATTCTCCCACAGGATGGGGAGAAGGTCGGGAGACGGGTTCGCCTTGACCGCATAGAGCGGGCGGCCCGGAAACTTCTCGACGAAGAAACGGGCGGCACGCGCAGCGGCGTGAGGACGAAGGAGCGTGACCGGCTGAACCGGACGAAGGGCAGTCGCTAGCCCCAGCGCGCTATGATGCTTGTGCAACTCAAGGGACCTCCAATGCCACAGGCAAGCCCGCGGTCTTCAGTTTCAACGAAAGCTGCCTTGCGGTGGAAGTCCCATGGGGCAGCGAGGGGCGGCATATATGGCGCGCCGACATGCGTGTAAAGTTGCGATATGCGGTTCAACGCGATTCATTCACCATAGGTCGCAGCCGCTTTCCGCAAACGGGATCGGCCGTGATTGACGGGGGATGTTGGGAGTCCGTTCCGACCGCCAAAAACCCCTGTAATCCGGGCTCCGGCGCTGATATCGAGTGACGATGTCAGCGCACGCGCACCACCACGATCACGGGGCTCATGGCCACTCCCACGGGCATGGCCACGGCCATTCGCACGGGCATGATCATGGTCCGATGTCCTACGGGCGCGCTTTCGCGATCGGAATCACCCTCAATATCGTCTTCGTGGCCATCGAAGCGGGGGCGGGTTGGCTGGCCGATTCGGTCGCGCTGATCGCCGATGCCGGGCACAATCTGTCGGACGTGCTCGGCCTGTTCATGGCCTGGGGCGCCTATGTCCTGTCGAAGCGGCGCCCGAGCGAGCGCTACACCTACGGCTTGCGCAGTTCGTCGATCATCGCGGCCCTGCTCAACGCCATCCTGCTGCTGGTCGCGTGCGGCGCGATCATGCTCGGCGCGATCGAGCGGCTGATCGAGCCGGTCCAGCCCGAAGGCGGCATGATGATGGCGGTCGCGGGGGCGGGGATCGTGGTCAATCTCGGCACCGCTCTGCTGTTCATGAAGGGTGGCCACGATCTCAACATTCGCGGCGCCTTCCTCCACATGATGGCCGATGCGGCGGTGTCGGCGGGCGTGGTCGTGGCGGGGCTGCTCGTCCTCTATACCGGGCAGTCGTGGATCGATCCGCTGGTCAGCATCATCGTGGTCGGCGTGATCGTGTGGGGGACGTGGGGGCTGTTCCGCGCGTCGCTCACTTTGTCGCTGCAGGGCGTGCCGCAGGGGATAGATCCGGTGGCTGTAGGCGCGGCGCTCAAGGCGCTGCCGGGCGTCACCGCGGTCCACCATGTCCATATCTGGCCGACCAGCACGACCGAGACCGCGCTGACCGCGCACCTTGTCATGCCCGAAGGCGCCGACGATGCGTTCCTGTCAAAGAGCGCGGCGGCGATGCGGCACGACTTCGGCATCGGCCATTCGACCTTCCAGATCGAACGCGGCGAATGCGCCGACGATCCGCACCATGAGGCGCATTGCGGCGATCAGGGCTGACAGCTAATGGAGCCGCACTGGCTCCGTAGCTCAGCAGGATAGAGCAAGCGTTTCCTAAACGAGAGGTCGGGGGTTCGAATCCCTCCGGGGCCACCACAACAATCCTCGATACATGGTCCCGGCGCGCGGAACGGACGGCTTTAACATGGGTTATCTCGGCTCCCATCCCAACAGGAGGCAGCCGCCTGTGGCCCCGTCGACCGATCCTTATGCCCTCGTCGTCGACGATGACGCCTTCGTGCGGATGCACGCCGCCGATATCCTGACAGAGGCGGGGTTTCGGTGTCTGGAGGCGGGCAACGGCGATGAAGCCTGGGATCTGATGCAGGATGAGGATTGCGGCGTGATGCTGCTGTTCACCGACGTCGAAATGCCCGGCGGCATGAACGGCTTCGAACTCGCGCGTCGCGTCGCGGATCATTGCCCCGATGTCGATATCGTGGTCGCCAGCGGACGGATAGCGCCCAAGGCGGGCGATCTGCCGCCGAAAGCGATCTTCATCGGCAAGCCGTTCAGCGCGAACGTGGTCCACGATCATCTGCGTGAAATGCTGCCCGACGGAAAGAAGCCCGAGCCGCTGCGCCGCGCGGTCTAGCCGCGGTTGAGTTTCGGGCGGCTCTCGTCGGTTTCCAGAAGGCGCTGGCCGTAGAGGGCGGCGAGTTCGCGATGGACGGCGGCGCAGGGATCGCCGGACTCGGCGGCCATCCTCAAACTCTCGGTGCGGCGGGTTTCCAGATAGTCCCGATCGAGGGGTTGCATGGCAAAGCTCCGTTTAAAGCGGCAGCTTTCCCTTTGCTGTCAGTCGACGTCGCGCTCGGGCAGAAGGCGTCGATGAAGCGGCTATAGCAGGTGCATGTTACGTCCGCATTGACGTGCATCAAGTCGGGCGTCGCCGATGATAGAGATGCGTCGTCATCGCCGCGCCCAACACCGGTGCGAGCAGGTTGGCGAAGGGCACCAGAAACAGCCCCGTCACGGTCGCCCCGACGAAGAAACGGCCGATCCGCGACGATGCCAGCCACGCCGCGCGCGATGCGCGATCGCCGTGCCGCAGCGCCACCATCTCGCCCAGATCGCGCCCCAACGCCGCACCGTTGACCGCGACGAACAGGGCGACCGGGCCGATCACGGTGAACAACAGCACGATATAGAAGGGCAGGGCGATCAGGTTGTAGAGCAATACGCGCCCTGCCGAACGCAGCCCCAGCAGGGCGACGGCGGCCCAGCCCGGCGACCGCGCCGATGTGGCGGTGTGCGGATAGTGGCGCGCCTCGACGATTGCGACCACGCGGTCGATATAGGCGCACAGCACCGCGATCGCGATGGCGGGGAAGAGGAACCAGCCCGCAAGCAGCGTCAGCATCACCGCGCCGAAGCCACCGCCAGCCACGCCCAGCGGGCAGCTGTCGTCAAACCAGGCGCAGGGATCGACGCCCACCAGCGCCCAGCCGGTCAGCGCCGCCAGCGCTGCGAAGATCAGCAGGGTCACCAGCATCGATCGGATCAGGATGCCGATGATCCGCCGGTCGGAAAGGTCGCTGAGCGACAGGAACAGGCTTTCGATCATCGGGCGGTTACGGCCCGCGCGGCGCTTGGTTCCCCACAAAAGACAAGGCCCAAAAAGAAAAGGGGGGCCCTTTCGGGCCGCCCAGTCTGCTCCGGGGAGCGGGATATCAGAACTTGAAGCGCGCACCCGCGGTGAACGCGCGACCGACCTGGTCATAGACCGAGATGATGGTCGGCAGGTTCAGGCCGGGGATGGTGCCCGGAATGAGCGGCGGCTTCTTGTCGAACAGGTTGTTGACGGTGCCGAAGAACTCGATGTCGCCACCGAAGGCGTCGATCTTCTTGCTGATCGTCATGTCGGTGTACCACACCACCGGCACCTTCGGATCGGCGAACACCTGGTTCTGGCCGGTCGCAGCCGGGAAGCCGAGCTTCGACGAACCGATATATTGTTCGGAGATGAAGACGCCCCAGCCATTGTTCTCATAGTTCACGTTGAACGTGCCGCGCCACTTGGGACGGGCGATCGGCTGGTTGCCGGTGGCCGCACGACCTGCGTTTTCGAGCACGACCTGCGTGGCCGACTGCTGCGTCTTGAAGCTGTCGAGATAGTTCACATAGGCGCGCAGGCTCAGATTGCCGTTGCCCAGTGCGGTCCGATACGACGCGTCGATATCGATGCCCTTCGTCTTGAGCGCTGCGATGTTCGCCGGGGCGATACGCACGCTGGTCGGGAAGGCCGTCGGCGACGGACGGGTCACGAGTGCGCATTCCGGCGCATTCGCGTCGAGGCGGCAGTTGTTGACGATCTGCGCCGTCCCCAGCGTACCGATCGCATCGTCGATCTTCAGGTTATAATAGTCGACCGAGACCGAGAAGCCCCGCAGGAAGCTGGGGGTCAGCACGCCGCCGAAGGTCAGCGTGTCGGCCTTTTCCGGCTTCAGGGCCGCGTTACCGCCGGTGATCTGCGGAACGTTCGAGGTGATGCCCGAGACCGGATCGTTGAGCGTGCCGATGCCCGAGCTGTCGCCTGCGAACAGATCGTAGAGCGCAGGTGCGCGGATGTCGCGCGACCGCGTGATGCGGAACAGCACGTCGCTGATCGGCTTCCAGGTGCCGCCGACCTTCCACGTCTCGACCCGACCGCTGGTCGAGTAATCGGTGATACGGCCCGCCGCGTTGACGTCCAGCGCCTCGAAGAACGGCGTGTCCTTCAGGATCGGAACGCTGATTTCGGCGAAGGCTTCCTTCACGGTCACGCGGCCATTGGCGACGCCGGTGTTGGTGAGGTTGTAGTAGAGCGCCGTCGTCGGCACGCCGCGCAGGCCCGCGAAATAGGCGTTACGCAGCGCGGTGGTCTGCGCCGCAGTCGCGCCGGCCAGCGTTGCCGGATCGGAGTTCGAGGTCAGGTGCAGCTTCTGGCGGCGCCATTCCGCACCGATCACGACGTCGACCGGGCCGGCCGGGAGATCGAACAGCGAGCCCTGGATCGCGCCCTGCAACTGGTCCTGCTTGGTTTCGGCGCGGTAGCGCGAAACGCCGTTGGCCCAGTTGTAACCGCCCATCGTGCCGGCGGCTGCGCCGACGCCCAGAATGTTCAGCGGCTGGCAGCCCTGATATTGCGACGCGACGGTCGGATCGAGCAGGACGCGGCAGGTGATCTGCCCGTTCGCCGGATTGCGGACCGCGTCGATAGCCGCATAGACTTTCTTGATGTCGAAGGTCTGCTGCGCGAGCTTGAAGACCGACTCGCTGTGGACGTAGCCGAGGTTCCAGCTGAAGTTACCGAGCTTACCCTCTATACCCGCCTGACCCATGTAGAAGTCGGTGCGTTCCTTGGCCTTCAGCGTGCCCATCTCGCTCAGATAGTCGGAGAGGGTGAAGGAGCCGACGCCCTGCGCGGTCATCGCGGCCTGAACATTGGCCGGGATGTACGGGTTGCCGCTGTAGATCGTCGCGACGTTCGGCGGGGTGAAGGCGTTGGCGAGCGAATTGTAGCGCAGATCGCTGCGCGTGAAGATGCCCTGCGCATACACGTTGATGTCGTCGGTGACGTCGTAGCTCACGCGGCCGAAGGTCTGGTAGGTGCGCAGCGGGGCGACCGCGGTGCTGTCGGCCGGGATCGTATAGCCGTCGCCGCCCACCGAATAGCCGGGCGTGCCGATCTGCGTGCCGATGTTGAACGGCACGGCCTGACCCTGCGCGTTGAAGCGGAAATTGTTGAAGCTGAAGCCGGCCGGGCCGTTGATCAGGCCGCCGACGGTCGCGTTGTTGATCGTCGTGTTGTTGTAGATCACGAACGGGTTCGCGGCTGAACCGCCGGGGCTGCCTGCAAGAAGGGCGGCGCGGTTCTGACCGGCATAGAGATAGTTGCCACGGCTCGACACGCGATCCGAACGCAGCATGCCGCGGCTGTTATAATATTCGCCGCTAAGCAGGATGTGGCCGCGATCGTCGGCGAAGTCGGTGCCGTAGGCGAGGCCGAACTTCTCGTTGCCGTTATTGCCGCGCTGATCGACGCCGCCCTGGATCACGCCGGTCAGGCCGGTGAACTTCTTGTTCAGGACGAAGTTGACGACGCCCGAGACGGCGTCCGAACCGTAAGCGGCCGAAGCGCCGGCGGTCACGATGTCGACGCGCTCGACGAGCAGGTTCGGGATGATGTTGACGTCGACGACGCCGCGGAAGGTCGTCGGCGGCATGCGAACGCTGTCGAACATGATGAGCGTGCGCTCGGGGCCGACACCGCGCAGGTTGAGCAGATTGCCGTTGGCGGCCGACGAGGCGAAGTTGTGCGTGGAGCGGGCCGGGCCGCTCGACAGGCTGAACTGCGGAAGCTTGTTGAGGCCGTCGGCGATGTTGGTCGGGGTCGCCTTGGCAAGGTCGGCGGTCGGCGCGACCGTGACCGGGGTCGGCGCGGTATAACCGTCGCGAACGATGCGCGAGCCGGTGACGATGATGTCCTGAACGCCGCTGTCGTCAGTGCTGGTCTCGGCCGGGGCCGGAGCCGGTTCGACCGGAGCCGTCTGCGCCGCTGCCGCCGTGGATACGAGCACCGTGCTCGCCAACAGAGCAGACTTCACCCATGCCTTCATCACTATCTCCCAACAGTCAATTCTGTTCTCCTGTGCATTTTTGCCGATCTCAATTTTGCATGTCAATGCCATTTTTGAGCAACTGTAGCGCTACTGCCTCCCGATTGGGCTCCGGGTGCTGCAATTTTTTGCACCGATCCGGCGTTCGTGCGCTGGCCCGTGCGGAAGCCAAATCGTCGCATTTGTCCTTAGCTGCGCACAGGATTGCGAAGGCGCAGAGCGGATAACTCGATTCGGTGGCGCTCCGTTTGTCGACGCAGGCATCGAGGCTCGGTTGCGGAAGGTTTGACTTGGGGCTAATTCTGCACAAGAGTATAGAAAAGGGTCGAACGAGGATTGCCATGAAAGTGACGAAGAAGGCGGCGCTGGCTTGCAGCGCGATCGCGCTGGCTTTTGCGGGCGGAATCGCCTGTTCGCGCGGGGCTACGGGCGACGTCGCCAATGCCGACGGTGCCGATTGGGGCTCCTATGGCCGCACCAGCGACGAGGATCATTTCAGCCCGCTGACGCAGATCAGCGATAGCAATGTCAGCCGACTCGGCCTCGCCTGGTCGATGGATCTCGACACCTATGACAGCTTCACCGCCCCGCTCGAGGTTGGCGGTGTGCTCTATTTCGGTGTCGGCAGCTCGGTGGTCAGCGCGGTGGACGCGGTCACGGGCAAGCAGCTGTGGCAGTTCGATCCGGAAGTTTCGAAGGTCGTCGGGCATAAGCTGCGCGCCGGCTGGGGCACGCGCGGCATCGCTTATTCGCAGGGGCGCGTCTTCACCGCGACCCGCGACGGCCGCATGATCGCGATCGACGCGAAGACCGGCAAGCAGCTCTGGTCGGCGATGACGCTCGATCCCAAGGACGATGCCTATATCAGCGGCCCGCCCTGGGTTGCGGGCGACAAGGTGATTATCGGTTTCGGCGGCGGCGATTACGGCCCCGTGCGCGGTTATGTCACCGCTTATGACGTCGCGACCGGCAAGAAGGCGTGGCGTTTCTACGTCGTCCCCGGCAACCCCGCGAACGGCCCCGATGGCGAAGCGTCCGACAGCGTGATGGACATGGCCGCCAAGACGTGGACCGGCGAATGGTGGAAGGTCGGCGGCGGCGGCAACGTCTGGCACGCAATGGCCTATGACAAGAAGTATGACCGCGTGTACCTCGGCACGGGCAACGGCTTCCCCTGGAACCAGAAGCTGCGCAGCCCCGGCGGCGGCGATAACCTCTTCGTCGCCTCGATCGTCGCGGTCGATCGCAAGACCGGCAAATATCTCTGGCACTATCAGGTCAATCCGGGGAACACCTGGGACTATAATGATGCGATGGATATCCAGCTGACGACGCTGAATATCGAGGGCAAGCCGCGCGACGTCATCCTGCACGCGCCGAAGAACGGCTTCTTCTACGTCATCGATCGCACGACGGGTAAGCCGATCTCGGCCGGCCAGTTCGCCCCCGTCAACTGGGCAAGCCACATCGATCTGAAGACGGGCCGTCCGGTCGAAAACCCCAAGGCGCGCTATCCCGATGGCGAACCGTTCATCATGTGGCCGTCGCCCACCGGCGCGCACGCCGTCCAGACCATGTCGTACAATCCCAAGACCGGCCTGGTTTACATTCCCCAGATCGAGCAGCAGCGCGTCGTCACCGATCCGCCGAACCTTGCCGAGTGGAAGTATAAGGAAGGCATGTTCGTCAACACCGGCCTGGGCCCGGTGCCGGCGGGCATGAAGACGGCCGCGCCGAGCAGCAACCTCGTCGCCTATGATCCGGTCGCGGCCAAGGTTCGCTGGAAGATCCCGCAGAGCGGCATGATCAACGGCGGCACGATCACGACCGGCGGCAACCTGATCTTCCAGGGGCTGAACACCGGCAAGTTCACCGCGCTCGCGGCCGACAGCGGCAAGACGCTGTGGGAGTTCGATGCGCAGAACGGCATATTGGGCAACGCCATCACCTATACGGTGAAGGGCAAGCAGTACGTCACCGTCATCACCGGCTTTCGCTCCTCCTTCGCGAACACGCCCAACTGGGATTATCGCGAACAGAAGCGCCGCGTGCTGACCTTCGCGCTCGACGCCAAGGCCAAGCTGCCCCCGGTCGAGCCGCTGGACCAGCCGATCCAGGACGATCCCGCCTTCGTGGTCGATGCCGACAAGGCGAAGATCGGCGGCGGCGTGTTCAATTCCAGCTGCATCATCTGCCACGGCGCGGGCATGATCGCGGGCGGCGCCGCCCCCGATCTGCGCAAGTCGGCGATCCCGCTCGATGCCGATGCGTTCAAGCAGGTCGTCCATGACGGCGCGCTGATGGATCGCGGCATGGGCAAGTTCGACAATCTCAGCGATGCCGAACTCGAAGGGCTGCGCCACTATATCCGCCAGCGGGCACGCGAGACCGCGCAACCCGTGGCTCCGAACCCGGCCGCGAAGTGACCGTGGCACCGGAGGACCGTCAGGTCCGCACCGGCGCGATCGTTCTGGCGGTCGCGGCGGTGGGCATTGCGGCGGCGGCGGGGATGAAGCCCGTCGCCACGGCCGCACCCGCGCAGCCGGGGCGCGACTGGGCCACGTTCGGCGGCGCCGACGAGCAGCATTACAGCCCGCTCGATCAGATCAACCTGACCAACGTGAAGCGGCTCGGCATGGCCTGGTCGCTCGATCTCGATGACGGGCCGAACGCGATGACGGCGCCGATCGCGGTCGACGGCATCGTGTACTTCACGACGGGCTACAGCGTGATCCACGCGGTCGATGCGCGCACCGGCAAGCCATTGTGGCGCTACGACCCGCACGCACCCGAAGTGGCGGGCAAGAAGATGCGCGCCGCCTGGGGCAGCCGCGGCATCGCTTATGCGCATGGCAAGGTCTTCACCGGCACGATCGACGGCCGCCTGATCGCGGTCGATGCGAAGACCGGCGTGGAGGCGTGGAGCGTCCAGACTCTGCCCAAGGACGATGCGAGCTACATCACCGGCGCGCCGTGGATTGCGGGCGACAAGGTGGTGATCGGCTTCGGCGGCGCCGATTTCGGCCCGGTGCGCGGCTATATCACCGCGTACAATATCTCATCGGGCAAGAAGGCGTGGCGCTTCTTCCTCGTCCCCGGCGATCCCGCGAAGAAAGATGGCGAAGCCTCCGACAAGGCGATGGAGATGGCCGCCAAGACCTGGACCGGGCAGTGGTGGAAATATGGCGGCGGCGGCACTGCGTGGAACGCGATGGCCTATGATCCCAAGCGCCGCCTGCTGTTCGTCGGCACCGGCAACGGCACGCCGTGGAACCAGAAGATCCGCAGCCCCGGCGGCGGCGACAATCTGTTCCTGTGCAGCATCGTCGCGATCGACGTCGATACCGGCGAATATCGCTGGCACTATCAGGAAAATCCGGGCGAGACCTGGGACTTCAATTCGGCGATGGACGTCGAACTGGCGACGCTGACGATCGACGGGAAGCCCCGCGACGTCGTAATGCACGCGCCGAAGAACGGCTTCTACTACATCATCGATCGCGACACCGGGAAGCTGCTGTCGGCCAAGAATTTCAAGCCCGTCAACTGGGCGACCGGCATCGACATGAAGACCGGCCGACCGATGGAAACGCCGTGGGCGCGCTTTCCGAATGGCAAGGCGGTGATGCTGTCGCCGGCCTATGTCGGCGCGCATGCGGCGGAGTCGATGAGCTACAGCCCGAAAACCGGGCTGACCTATATCCCGGCCTATGAAGTGCCCAAGGTCTATGTCGATCCGCCGAACCTGAAGGATTGGACCTTCAAGCCTGGCCAGGTGATCAACAACGGTATCGGCGCGCCGCCGCCCGATATGGTGCCCCCGCCGGGCAAGGCCGAATTGCTCGCCTGGGATCCGGTGAAGCAGCGCAAGGTGTGGAGCGTGCCGCAGCTTGGCATGCGTACCGGTGGTGCTACCGCAACCGGCGGCGATCTGGTGTTCCAGGGGCAGGCCGACGGCCTGTTCAAGGCGTTTGACGGACGCAACGGCAAGGAATTGTGGCGCTTCGACATCCAGAACGGGGCGCAGGCGCACCCGATCACCTATCTGGTCGACGGCAAGCAATATGTGACCGTGATGGCCAGCTGGCGTGGGACGGGGCCGACCGGCCGCAAGCCCGATTTTGATTATTACACGACCAAGCGGCGCGTGATCACCTTCGCGCTCGACGGCACCGGCAAGCTGCCGCCTGCCGCACCGTTGACGCCGATCGCCGACGATCTCGCCTTCGTGGTCGATCCCAAGCTCGCCGATGCTGGCAAGGGGCTGTTCGCCGCGCATTGCGCCTCGTGCCACGGCCCAACGACCTTGTCGGGCGGCGCCGCGCCCGATCTAAAGCGTGCCGGCGCGCCGCTCAATTACGATGCGTTCGCCTCGGTCCTGCATGATGGCCTTCTCGTCCCGCGCGGCATGCCGCGTTTCGAGGAGTTCACGCCGGCCCAGATCGCGTCGCTGCAACATTATATCCGGCAACAGGCGCGGGTCGCGCTCGCCAATGATGGCAAGACCAGCGCCGCCGTGGACAGGGAAGCGAGACGCGTTGATGCAGGCCACTGATGTTACGACAATCGATCGCGACGGTGATGTCGCGATCGTCACGATCGATTATCCGCCGGTCAACGTCCTGTCGGCGGCGGTGCGGCAGGGGATATCGGGCGCGCTTGCCGAATTGTCGGCGGACGATGCGGTCAAGGCCGTCGTCCTGATCTGCGCGGGCAAGACCTTCTTCGCGGGCGCGGACATTACCGAGTTCGGCAAGCCGCTTGCCGAACCCACGATCCGCCAGTTGGAAGAGATCATCGAGGATACGCCCAAGCCCGTCATCGCCGCGATGCATGGCACCGCGCTGGGCGGCGGCTTCGAACTTGGCCTGTCGGCGCACTATCGCGTGGCGGCCGCATCGGCGAAGATGGGCCTGCCCGAGGTCAAGCTGGGCCTCCTTCCCGGCGCGGGCGGCACCCAGCGCCTGCCGCGCGTCGTCGGCGTCGCCAAGGCGCTCGAACTGATGACGGTCGGTGATCCGGTGACGGCCGAACAGGCGGCGTCGATGGGGCTGGTCGATCAGGTCGTCGACGGCGATCTGCGCGCCACCGCGATCGCCTTCGCGAAGTCGAAGATCGGCGCCCCGCTGGAGCGCATCCGCGATCGTTCGGTCACAGTAGATCCCGCGCAGATCGCCGCGTTCCGTGAGGCCAATGCCGACAGGTTCCGCAATCTCGACGCCCCCGAAGCGATCATCAAGACGGTCGAGGCAAGCGCGCTCCCCTTCGCCGAGGGTATGGACCGCGAGCGCGATCTGTTTCGCGAACTGATGGCCGGTCCGCAATCGGCGGCGCTCCGCTACGTATTCTTCGCCGAACGGCAGGCCGCCAAGGCCGAACCACTGCCGGCGGACGCCGTCGATCGCCTGACTGCCGCGAAGGACACCGAACTCGCGCTGATCAACGAAGGCGCTAAGCTGCTCGACGAAGGGCTCGCCCCCCGCGCGCTCGAAGTCGATGCGCTGGCGGTGAAGGCGCTAGGCTGGCCCTCCTATCTCGGCGGCCCGCTCTATTTGGCGGACAAGCAGGGGCTGCCGACCATCATCAAGCGGATGCGCGCCGACGGGATCGAGCCGTCGCCGCTGATCGAACGGCTCGCCGCCGAAGGAAAGGGATTCACCCAGGCATGACGATGAAGGCCGGAACCATCGCGATCACGGGCGTCGGCGAAACGCCTATGGTTCGCGCGAGCCAGCAGTCGCTGCTCGAAATGACGGTCGACGCCAGCATGATGGCGATCGCCGATGCGGGGCTGAAGCCGCAAGACATCGACGGCTTCGTCGTCAACCGCAACAGCCACTCGGCCGACGAACTCGGCTTCGCGCTGGGCATCGACAAGCGCCCGTTCAGCGCGATCACCGACACGGTCGGCGGCACCGGCCCGACGGGATCGGCGCTGACGCTGGCATTGCTCGCGATCGAGGCGGGCCTCGCGCGCCACGTCCTCGTCCCCTACGGTTTTCAGGCGACCCGCCCCGGCGGCCCCTATGGCTTCCACTCGCGCGAGCCGCTCAAGGCCGATCTCGAAATGCCGGTCGGCTATTTCGGCCAGCCCAGCTACTTCGCCGCGATGGCGAACCGCTATGCCCACGAATATGGGCTGAGCGAGGAGGAACTGGCCTCGGTCTCGATCACCTTCCGCAAATGGGCCGAACTGACCCCGGCCGCGCAGAAGCGCGATCCGATGGATCTGGAGGGCTATCGCAAGAGCCCGATGATCTCGACGCCGTTCCGCGTCGCCGATTGCTGCCTGATGACCGATGCGGGCGCGGCCTATGTCGTCAGCCGCGCGGACGAGGCGCGCGACATGGCGCAGCCGCGCGTGCTGGTCGACGGCCTTGGTCTGGGCACCACGCGTTGGCCGCATTCGATGATGTTCACGCAGGCGCCGTCGATCTTCGACTTCCCCGGTCGTGAATCCGCCAAGCCGGCGTTCGAAATGGCGGGCGTCACCGCTGCGGATCTCGACCTTGCGCAGATCTATGACGGCTTCAGCATCTCCGCGCTCGTCCAGGCCGAACAGCTTGGCCTGTGCGGCGAGGGGGAGGGCGGTAAGTTCTTCCATGCGGGCCATGCCGCGCCGGGCGGTAAGATGCCGGTCAACACATCGGGCGGGCATATGTCGGGCGGATACCTTCCCGGCATCACCCTGCTGATCGAAGGCGTTCGCCAGCTTCGCCACCAGCGCGACGCCGCGCAGGTGCCCGATGCCACGCTCTGCGCCGTCACCGGCCTTGGCGGCAATTCGCACGCCACCACCATTTTGCGGAGAGGCTGATCATGGGCATTCCCGTCCACGCCCCCAAGTTCGAAAGCGACCTGCTCAAGCCCTTTTACGAAGGGCTGGCCGAAGGCGAACTGCGTTTGACTGCCGATACCGAAACCGGCGAATGGGTCTGGTATCCGCCCGAAATGGTCTCGGGCCGTCCGCACGCGACGCTGGAATGGAAGAAGGCGAGCGCCGAGGGCACCGTCTATACCCACACCACCGTCGTCCGCAGC
The DNA here is from genome assembly GCF_004005865.1 of Sphingomonas crocodyli. Taxonomy (NCBI): domain Bacteria; kingdom Pseudomonadati; phylum Pseudomonadota; class Alphaproteobacteria; order Sphingomonadales; family Sphingomonadaceae; genus Sphingomonas; species Sphingomonas crocodyli. Next base: position 2,803,322 of record NZ_SACN01000001.1, on the reverse strand, counting down.
CTGCTGCCCGGCGATCACAAGGCCGAGGTGCCGTTCACCGTCGTCCTGGTCGAGCCGGACGACGCGCCAGGCTGCCGCGTGCCGGGGCTGTTCGTGGCGGACGAGGGCGTCGCGGCGGTCTGCGACATGCGCGTGCGGCTGCAGCCGGTGCAAGCTGGCGATCATGTGATCGCGGGGTTTGCGCCTCTTTAATTCATCCTCCCCCGCCAGGGGGAGGTGTCAGCGTAGCTGACGGAGGGGGAGGACGGCGACCAAGCTGCGTTTCGTGTCGTCCCCCTCCGTCGCCTTCGGCGCCACCTCCCCCTGGCGGGGGAGGATTTTTAAGGAAGGACGACAACCTTCCCCTCGACCTTCCGGTCCAGCATCGCCCGCAGCGCCTCGCCACCACGTTCCAGCGGCACTCGCAGCCCGATATGTGGCTTGAACGCGCCGTCCTCATACATCGCCGCCAGTCGATCGGCATTGGCGCGATAGCCCACCGGATCGGCGCTCGCGAACGCGCCCCACGCCACGCCGACGATATCGGCCTGACGCAGCAGCGGCAGGTTGAGCGCGATGCTGGGGATCGTGCCTGCCGCAAAGCCGATCACCAGATGGCGCCCGTGCAGCGCGATGCTGCGAAACGCCGCCTCGCTGAGCGAACCGCCGACCGGATCGAAGATCACATCGACCCCGCGCCCGCCGGTGCGATCGCGGATCGCCTGTTTCAGATCCTCGGCGGCATAATCGATCACGTCGTCGGCGCCATGCGCGCGCGCCAGATCGAGTTTTGCGGCGTTCGATGCCGCCGCGATCACCGTCGCGCCCATCGCCTTGGCGACTTCGACCGCCGCCAGCCCGACGCCGCCCGCCGCGCCCAGCACCAGCACGGTCTCGCCCGCCTGCAATCGCCCGCGATCGTGGAGCGCGTGGAAGGCGGTGCCATAGACCATCGTGAAGACGGCCCCGGTTTCGAAATCCATGCTGGGGGAAAGCGGCACCACCCGGCTCGCGGGCACGACCATCGCTTCGGCGAACGCGCCCGACAGCGCATAGGCGGCGACCCGGTCGCCGATGTTCCAGCCGGTCACGCCCGGCCCGATCGCGTCGATCAGGCCAGCGGCCTCACCGCCCGGCGCGAAGGGAAGGGGCGGCTGGCGCTGGTACATGTTGCGGATGACCAGCGCGTCGGGGAAGTTCACCCCCGCCGCGCGCACGGCGATCCGCACTTCGCCCGGCCCCGGTTCGGGTGCGGGCACGTCGCGCATGACGAGCGTTTCCGGCTCGCCATGCGCCTCGCACATCAATGCGCGCATGGGGATCAGTTGCCCCGGAACGCCTTCTGCATCGTATAAAAGTCGTCGCTCGGGAAACGCTCGCTATGCTGGCCGGCGGGCCAGGAGGCGAACGGCGTCGTCGCGGGGATGACCTGCGAATAATCCGAAAGGCCGCGGCGCTGGATGATCTTCCACACGCCGTTGCGGCGCTCCAGCCGGTCGATATACCGGCCTTCCATGAAGGCATCTTCCTCGCCACCGCCGGTCTTGGCGTCGCGGCGATGGTGCGCGAAATAATAGCATTCGCTCAGCGCCTGATCGCCCTTCACCTCGATCGCGACGTTCGAAATGTGGTGCGCGGTATATTTGACGCTGTTCAGGATCTTCAGCGCGAAGCCGACGAAGTCGGTCGACAGGCCGTTGAACCCGCCATGATGATGCTTCGATTCCGGCCAGAAGCAGCCGCGCAGCAGCGCCTCGTCCACGCGATCATTGGCGCGGGCATAATCGAACAGAACCTTCTGGATCGCATCCTTCGATTCCAGCACGTCGAGCCGCGACGCGACGTCGCCGCCCGAAGGCTTGGCTGCCTTCGCGCCCGAAGCGATCGCGGCGAGGCCGACGGGCACCGCCAGCATCGTCCACAGCGAACGGCGGCGCAGGTTCGGATTGTCCTCGGTCATCCTCTTATCTCCCTTTTCAGGCCGCCAGAGCGGCGCGGGCTTCGTCGGCCAGGCCCAGTTCGATCAGCTTGGGCAGCACTTCCTTTTCGAACAGGCGCAGGCTTGCCCACGACAATTCGGGGTCGATCCCGCCCAACAGCGCGTGGAAGGTCAGCTGGCCGGTATTGCCAAGGTTCTTGGCGATCTCGACGCATTCGTCGGGCGTCACCACCTTGATGTTCGGCATCTTCTTCAGCTCCTCGACCGTCTCGGCCGCGCTGTAGCGGGTCTGGCCCTCGCCGCGCTCCTTCGCCCATTCGGCATAGGTGTTGAACGCATAGGCGATGTGCGGCGCCAGCAGCGGCCAGTCACGGTCGGGATTGTCCGTAACGTAGAGGAAGCTCGGCCCCGGCGTGGTCAGTTCTTCCGGCGCCGGATAGCCGCACTTTTCGCGCTCTTCCTTATAGATGCGGAACAGGTCGGGCGTGCCGGGGAAATATTGATAGCCCTTGCGCGCAGCGCGCAGAGCCGACTTTTCGGTCGAACCGCCCATGTAGATCTTCGGCCCGCCCGGCGTGTAGGGCTTGGGCGTCACGCGCACATTGCGGCCCTGAAACTCGAAATGCTCGCCGGTCCATGCCTTCGCGCAGGTATCGAGCGCCTCGGTCTGGATGGCGAGGCGCTTCGACATGTCCTTGCCGAACATTTCGAATTCGTGCGGGCGATAGCCCATGCCCGCAGTGAAGACGAGGCGGCCCTTCGACATGATGTCGAGCACGGCAAGGTCTTCGGCCAGACGCAGCGGCTCGTGCATCGTGACGACCAGCGCGGACAGGTGCGCCAGGATGTTGGTGGTCGTGCCGAAGATCGCGGCGGCCATGATCATCGACGACGGGCAATAGCCGCCATCCGCATCATGATGCTCGGCCAGATAGACCTGCTTGAAGCCCAGCTTGTCGGCCCAGGCCGACTGCTCGATCGCGGTGCGATAGAGCGCTTCGTGCGGCGCGCCGAAATCGGGGCGGTTCATGTCGTAACGGAGATTGAGTTCCATCGGGGCAGTCCTGAAAATGAAAGGGGGATCAGGCGGCGGTGGCCGCGGGGATATGTTCGATCGCGATGCGGCGGGCGATCAGATCGTCGATCGCCTCCGCGCTGAAACCGGCCTCGGCCAGGATATCGCGCGTATGTTCGCCAAGCCGGGGCGCGGAGCCCTTCTTGACGCCGGGCGTGCCGCTCAGCCGGTTGAGTAGGCCAAATTCGCGGATGTGCTGGTAGATCGAGTTCTTGTCCTCGAACACGCGGTTGGTTTCCTGCGCCCAGGGCTCGTGCAGAACTTCCTTGGCCCAGTTCTTGTTATAGACGATCTCGGCGGGCGCACCGGCGGCGTCGAGGATCGCGAAGGCTTCTTCGCTGGTCTTGCCGATGAAGAAAGGCGCGATGATCTCGCCCAGATCGGCGTCGTTGATCGTGCGGTCCACGGCGTTGCCATAACCCTGCTCGGTCGGCAGTTCGGGGCGGCCGATCGCGCGGGCGAGGGCGGCGAAGCTCGCATCGTCGCGTGCGCAGATGCACACCCATCCGTCGGTCGTCTGATAGATGCGGTCGAGCGCGCTGAACCCGGTCTGCGCCTGATCGAGGCGCATGCCGTAAACCACGCGATCCTCGGCATCGAGGAAATGTTCGGACGTCGTCCACAGGCTCGAATGGAGCTGCGGGCATTCGACATAGTCACCCTTGCCGGTGCGATAGCGGTTCTCGACCGCCATCAGCACCGCGGCGGCGCCCAGGAAGCCGTTGTTGTAATCCTCGTTGCCGAACACCGAACGGGTCGGCGGGTTGCCCGCACCGCCACCTTCGTAGAGCAGCCCGGTCCAGCCCGAGACGAGCGGCGCGAAGCTCTTGAGCAGCGACTTCGGCCCGCGCGATCCATAGCCGGGCAGATAGGTGTAGATCAGGTCGGGCTTGATCGCGGTCAGCGTCTCATAACCGATGCCCAACTTGTCGGCCTTGCCGGGGCGCAAATTGTGCATGATCACGTCGGCGGTCTCGACCAGCTTGTGCGCGGCGGCGAGGCCTTCGGGCGACTTGAGGTTGAGCACGATGCCGCGCTTGCCGCGCTGCGCCGCGTCGAACACGTCGGGCAGGGGGCGCATCTGATCGCCTTCGGGCGTCTCGATCTTGATCACGTCGGCGCCAAGGTCCGACATCAGCCGGCCCGCATAACCGCAAGCGAAGAAGGACGAGAAGTCGAGGACGCGCAGCCCTTCCAGCGCATGTTTGATCGGCGCGCCCTTGGGGCTGATCGGCTGCGCGGGGCGGGCGGGCAGGCTCGCCAGCTTGTCGTTATCCGCGCCGATCGCCGGGGCGGGCGTGGGAGTCGACGGCTGCGCGCTGCCGAAGCGGACGGCGGGGCCGGCCTGCTTGATCGTGCCGAAATCGGGATCGGCCAGCTCGATCCGCTGCCCGACAAACTCGACCTGATCGTCGAGCAGGATCTCGGCGGGTTCGAGCACGGGCAAAGCGGCGACGTCGGCGGCGTGGAACGCCTTGATCCATTCGTCGCGATTCTTGGTCTTGGTGCGTTCGAACACCTCGACGCGCGCGATCTGATATTCCTCGTCGTTCAGCGGGGTGGCCATTTCCGGCCCCTTCACCTGCTGGATGCGATCGGCAAAGCCCAGCACGTCCATCGCCGACTTGAAGCCGCCGGGGCCGCCGGTGTGGATCTGCATGAACAGGCCGTCGGCGCATTCGAACATGCCGGTGATCAGGCGGGTATGGCCGAAACGGTCCATCGCGCCGGCATCGGCCGTCTTGATGTAGGACAGACCCGCTTCCTGCCACCAATTGTTCATCGGCGACTGCGCCGACATCGCGTCGAGCAGCGACGCGCGCACCGTCTGTCCCGCGCCGGTTTCGCGGCGCGCGCGGATCGCGGCGAGCAGGCCGATATTCGCCAGGAACGCCTGACCGTAATGGAGCGCGGGATGCCCCGGATACATCGGGCCGGGGCGGAAGCTGCTCGCCTTGTCCACCATCAGGCCCAGCTTCGCGGCGGCCAGCGACTCGCCATAGGGGCGATCGGCATAAGGCGTGTCGTCGCCATAGGCTTCGAGCGCGCAGACGATCAGGCCGGGATTGTCACCCTCCAGCGCCTCGCGATCGAGGCCCAGCGCGCGCGCCTGCTCGGTCGTCATCGAATGGATGAAGATGTCCGCCTTGGCGATCAGGGCCTTCAGCTTCACGCGGTCGTCGCCATCCTCATAGGACAGCTCGACGCTGGCCTTGCCGCGGTCCCATGCCTTGCGGGTCACGTCGTGCGCGAAGAAGGTGCCGCCATGCGGCTCGACCTTGATCACCTCGGCGCCATGATCGGCCAGCATCATGCTGGTGATCGCACCGGGCATGACGCGCGATGCATCGACGACCACCAGCGAGTCCAACGGTCCGGCCATTTCGATCCTCTCTCATTCTCGTGGGCGGCGCGTTAAAAGGCGCCGATCAACCTGTCCCATCTCAATCAAAGTTGCATTGGGGATGCAAGCAATTTAGCACAGCTGTGCAAATTGTTCGATCCCGCATGTCCGGAACGATGCGGCAATTTGCATAAGAAACACTGGCCTTCCGGGCGCTTTTGCCCGACAGGAGCAGGGTGGAGAGAAGGCTTGAAAACGGGCTGCTGACATGAACGACTCGGAATTCCGGACATTGGTGGATCGCCCGCTGGACGCGATGATGGCGGCGGCGGAGGCGATGACCCTCGAAGGGCATGGTGCGCTCGTCACCTATTCGCGCAAGGTGTTCATCCCCCTGACGCGCCTGTGCCGCGACGTGTGCCACTATTGCACCTTCGCGACCACGCCGAAGAAAGCGGGCAAGGCCTATCTGTCGGCGGACGAGGTTCTGGCCATCGCCCGCGAAGGCGTCGCCGCCGGCTGCCGTGAGGCTTTGTTCACGCTGGGCGACCGTCCCGAGGATCGTCATCCCGCGGCGCGCATCGCGCTCGACGCCAGCGGCCATGCCTCGACGCTCGATCTGCTGCTCGACATGGCGAAGCTCGTGTTCGAGGAAACGGGCCTCCTCCCTCACCTCAATGCCGGGATGATGGACGAGGCCGATTTCCGCCGCCTCCGCCCCGTCTCGGCATCGATGGGCATCATGCTGGAAACGATCTCGGATCGCCTCTCCGAAAAGGGCGGCCCGCATTATGGATCGCCCGACAAGCTGCCGTCGTCGCGTCTCGCGACGATGGAAGCGGCGGGCCGCGCGGGCATTCCGTTCACGACCGGACTGCTGATCGGCATCGGCGAAACCCGTGAGGAACGGATCGAGGCGCTGATCGCGATCCGCGATCTGCACGCGCGCTACGGCCATATTCAGGAAGTCATCATCCAGAACTTCCGCGCCAAGCCCGGCACGAAGATGGCGAACGCGCCCGAACCGTCGCTGGAGGACCATGCCTGGACGATCGCGGCCGCGCGCCTGATCCTCGGCCCGGTCATGACGATCCAGGCGCCGCCGAACCTGCACGCGGGTGAGGAACTGGCGACCCTGCTGCGCGCGGGCGTCAACGATTGGGGTGGCGTTTCGCCGGTCACCCCCGATCATGTGAACCCCGAAGCGCCCTGGCCGCACCTCGCTTTGCTCGACGCCGCCACCCGCGCGGCGAAGCGGACGCTGCGCGAACGCCTCGCGGTCGGCCCCGCTTATGCGCAGGAGGCCGAACGCTGGCTCGAACCCGCCATCGCCAAGGCGGTCGTGCGGCAGGTCGATGCCAAGGGGCTTCCGGTCGTCGACAGCTGGCATCCCGGCGGCACCGATGCGATGCCGCAGATGCCCGCCGCGGGCGTGGGCGCCGATGATGCCCGGCTCGACGCGATCCTCGATCGCGCGACCGCCGGTGAGGAACTAATCGAGGCCGAGATCGTCCGCCTCTTCGCCGCCGAAGGGCCGGAGGTCGGCCGTATCGCCGCCGCGGCGAACCGGCTGCGCGTGGCGAATGCGGGGGAGACGGTCACCTACGTCGTCAACCGCAACATCAACTATACCAACATCTGCCTCTACAAATGCGGCTTCTGCGCCTTTTCGAAGGGCAGCACGAAGGCGATGCGCGGCCCCGCCTACCGCCTCGACCTCGCCGAAGTCGGCCGCCGCGCCGCCGAAGCGTGGGATCGCGGCGCGACCGAAGTCTGCCTGCAGGGCGGCATCCATCCGGACTATGACGGCAACACCTACCTCTCGATCCTCGAGGCGGTGAAGACGGCGGCGCCCGACATTCACATCCACGCCTTCTCCCCGCTCGAAGTCACGCATGGCGCGCAGACGCTCGGCCTGCCGCTCGGCGAGTTTCTGTCGCGGTTGAAGGATGCGGGGCTTTCGACCCTGCCGGGCACCGCCGCCGAAATCCTCGACGACGAAATCCGCGAGAAGATCTGCGTCGACAAGGTGAATACCGAGGAATGGCTGAACGTGATGCGCACCGCGCACAATGTCGGCCTGCGCTCGACCGCGACGATCATGTTCGGCCATGTCGAGGGCTATCGCCACTGGGCGCGCCACTTGCTGCGCATCCGCAAGTTGCAGGCGGAGACGGGCGGCTTCACCGAGTTCGTGCCGCTGCCCTTCGTCCACATGGAGGCGCCGATGTGGCGTAAGGCTTTGGTCCGCTCCGGCCCCTCGGCGCGCGAGGCGCTGCTGATGCAGGCGGTCGGCCGGCTGGTCCTCCACCCGCTGATCACCAATGTTCAGGCAAGCTGGGTGAAGCTGGGCGAGGCCGGCGTGCTCCAGGCGCTCGAAGCCGGGGTCAACGATCTCGGCGGCGTCCTGATGGATGAATCGATCACCCGCGCGGCGGGTGGGCAGAACGGCCAGATCTGGGATGCGTCGCAAATGGCGGCGGTCGCGGCGAAGGCCGGGCGCCCGGTGCGCCAGCGCACGACACTTTATGGGCAGGTCGATCGGCCGGCCCCGACAGGAGACGAGAATGACGACCAACGCTGCTTCGCCTGATACGACCATCGCGATCATTGGCGGCACCGGCAAGCTGGGCGCCGCGATCGGCCGCCGGCTCGCGCAGGCGGGACGCAAGGTGATCCTGGGTTCGCGCAGCGCCGAAAGCGCCGTCGCGAAGGCCGAGGAACTGGGCTTCGGGCTGACGGGCCTCAGCAATGCCGATGCGGCGGCGGCGGGCGATGTCCTGATCGTCACCGTCCCCTTCGCCGCGCAGGATGCGACGCTCGCCGAGATCGCGCCCTTCGCCGCCGGCAAGATCGTGTGCGACACCACCGTGCCGCTCGTCCCGCCGAAGGTGATGCGCGTGCAGATGCCGGCCGAAGGCAGCGCCGCCGTCCGCGCGCAGCAGATCCTGGGCGAAGGCGTCACCGTCGTTTCGGGCTTCCACAATGTCGCCGCCCACAAGCTGGCGACCGACGACGATATCGGCTGCGACGTTCTCGTCTTCGGTGACGACAAGGCCGCCCGTTCGGTGATCGTCGAACTGGCCGATGCCGCCCGCCTGCGTGGTCTCCACGGCGGCGCGCTCGCCAATTCGGCGGCGGCCGAGGCGCTGACCTCGGTGCTGATCTTCATGAACAAGACCTACAAGGTCGACGGCGCCGGCATCCGCATCACCGGCGAACTGATCCCGCTGGAAGATTGATGATCGAGATCGTCGGCCTCGACGCGATCGGGGAAGTGGGGGAGGGGGCGGACCTCGCCGCCCTCCTCGCCGATGCGCTGCGCGCGAAGCATATCGAACTGCGTGATGGCGACGTCCTCGTCGTCACGCAGAAGATCGTGTCGAAGGCCGAAGGTCGCATGATCGCGCTCGACGCGGTCCTGCCCGATGCGGCGGCACAAGAACTGGCCGCCACGACACGTAAGGATCCGCGCCTCGTGGCGCTGGTGCAGGCGGAATCGTCGGCGATCGTCCGCGCGGTGCCGCACGTCCTGATCACGCGCCACAATACCGGGCACGTCATGGCCAATGCCGGGATCGACCAGTCGAACCTCGGCCCCGATCGCGACGGCTATGCGCTGCTGCTACCGCAGGATCCCGATGCGTCCGCCGCGCGTCTGCATGAGGCGCTGGGCGTCGCGATCGTCATCTCGGACAGTTTCGGCCGCCCGTGGCGCTACGGCGTCGTCAACGTCGCGATCGGTGCTGCAGGCCTGCCGGCTCTCATCGATCGGCGTGGCGAGCAGGATCGCGATGGCCGCGTCCTCGAAGTCACCCAGGTCGCGCTCGCCGATGCCGTCGCCAGCGCCGCGGGCCTCGCGACGGGGGAGGGGGCCGAGGGGGTTCCCGCCGCGCTCGTCCGCGGCGTCCACTGGACCGCGCCGAACAATCCCGCGGCGGCGATCGTGCGCCCGCCGCATGAGGATCTGTTCCGCTAAACAGCCTGCGACTCGGCGATAATCCTCGCCGACCGTATCGAAACACCCGGTTTCCCATAAGGATCGGCGGCGGCGCATCCCCTATGCGAATGCCCGGATTCGTGCGGGTAATTATGACCGGATGCGCAAAAACAGTGCAGAAACCCGATTGCCGTTGACAGGCCATCCCACCCACGTCATTTCTAACCACAGATGCAGATTTCACTGCACCGGGGAGAGTGATGGCTACCGTTCCTGATCATGTGCCGGCGGAGCTTGTAAAAGACTTCAGCTATTTCACCGGTCCGGGCATGTGCCCGATGCGCGGCGGCGATCCGCAGGGGGCGCTTGCCGCGCTCCATGATGGCCCGCCCGTCTTCTATGCGCCGAACAACACCTATGACGGCTACGGCACCTGGGTGTTCGTGCGTGCCGAGGATCAGCGCCGCGTGCTGCAGGATGCGGAGACCTTCTCCTCGCACCGCAAGATTTTCGAAAAGGCGCTCGGCTACGATCTGCCGACGATCCCGCTTGAGGTCGATCCGCCCGAACATGGCGCCTATCGCTCGCTGCTCAACCCGCTGCTCAGCCCCAAGCGCGTCATGGCGATGGAAACCGCCAACCGCGCCCGCGCCGTCGAGCTGATCGAGGCGATCAAGGCCAAGGGCAATGACTGCGAAGTCATGAACGAGTTCGCCTTTCCGTTCGCGGTCGGCGTGTTCCTCGAATTCCTGGGCCTGCCCCAGTCGCGCCGCGAGGAATTCCTCGGCTGGGCCGACAAGCAGTTCCACGGCACGCCGGAGGAACGTGGCGAGGCGATCCGCACCGTCATCGCCTTCATGCAGGAACTGGTCGAGCTGCGCCGTCGCGAGCCGGCCGAAGACTTCATGACCTTCGTCGTTCAGGCGAAGGTTGATGGTCGCGAGATGACCGACAAGGAAGCTGTCGGCATGGGCGCGCTCCTGTTCGTCGCGGGGCTCGACACCGTCGCCGCCGCCATCGGCTTCGATTTCCGCTACCTCGCCGAAAACCCGAAGCAGCAGGAGGAGCTGCGCGCCGAGCCGAAGGGCGTGGTTCTGGCCGTCGAGGAGCTGCTGCGCGCCTTCCCGACCGTGATCATGACGCGCATCGCTTCGCGCGATACCGAATATGATGGGATCAAGATCAAGAAGGGCGATCGCATCTCGTGCCCGTCGATGGTCGCGAACCGCGATCCGGAAGAGTTTCCCGATCCCAATACGATCGATCTGGCGCGCCCGAACAACCGGCACGTCGCCTTTGCTTATGGTCCGCACCGGTGCCTCGGGTCGCATCTTGCCCGGCGCGAACTCGCGATCGCGATGGAGGAATGGCTGAAGCGCATCCCCACCTTCCGCCTGAAGGACGATGTCGCGCCGACCACTTATGGCGGCCACGTCTTCGGGATCGAAGACGTGCGGCTGGCTTGGGGGGCGGCAGGCCAATGAAAATCCGTGTCGTGAAGGAAAAGTGCGCGGGCCACGCCCGCTGCTGGGCGCAGTCGCCCGAAATCTACGATCTCGATGATGAGGGTTACATCCTCGATCACGATATCGACGTGCCCGAGGGGCAGGAGCGTGCCGCATGGCTCGGCGCCAAATCGTGCCCCGAACGCGCGCTCGTCATCGAAGACTATAAGAAGGACAGCGCCGCGTGAGTGAAGCGTTCCGGGCCGAAGCGCGTGCGTGGCTGGAGGCGAACTTCCCGCCCTCGCTCGCCTTCAAGAATCCGGTCCCCTACCAGAATGACGCCCCCTATGCGGAGGGTGATCCCGACTGGATTGTCTGGCGCGATCGCATGGCCGAAAAGGGCTGGGGCGCTCCGGGCTGGCCGAAGATGTACGGCGGCGGTGAGCTCGATCATGAGCAGACCAAGATCCTGACGCAGGAAATGCGGCGCATCGGGGCGTTCAACCCGATGAAGATGACCGGCTATACGATGCTCGGCCCGACGCTGTTGGAGTTCGGCACCGAGGAGCAGAAGGCGCAGCACCTGCCCGGCGTCGCCAAGGGCGTGACCCGCTGGTGCCAGGGCTTTTCCGAACCCGGCGCCGGTTCGGATCTCGCCTCGCTCCAGACGAAATGCGTCGACATGGGCGATCATTATCTGGTCGAGGGGCAGAAGATCTGGACCTCGGGCGCGAACCACGCCGACTGGTGTTTCGCGCTCGTCCGCACCGATACCAGCTCGAAGCAGGGCGGTATCTCCTTCCTGCTGATCGACATGAAAAGCGAGGGTGTGGAAACGCGCCCGATCACGCTGATCAGCGGATCGACCCATTTCTGCGAGATGTTCCTGAACGCCGTGAAGGTGCCCAAGGAAAATCTGGTCGGTGAAATCAACAAGGGCTGGGGCATCGCCAAGCGCCTGCTCCAGTTCGAACGCGACAGCCTGTCCGAAGGGCGTGGCGAGGGCGTTCCCCTCCTGCCGCTCGCGCAGGAACGGGTGGGCACCGACGCCGAAGGCCGTATCGCCGACAGCGATCTGCGCACCCGGCTCGTCGCCCATGCGATGCGCGCACAGGCCTATAACCTGACGATGGGCCGGATCGCGGCCGAAGGTAAGGCGGGACAGCGCAACGACGCGCTGGTGCCCGTCCTCAAGAATCTCGGGTCGGATGTCGCGCAGGTGCGCGCCGACCTGATCATGGAAATCCTTGGCGAGCAGGGCCTCGGCTGGAGCGGTGAGGGCTATTCGGACGTCGAGCTCGACGCCTCGCACCAATGGCTCCACGCGCGCGCCTTCTCGATCTACGGCGGGAGCTTCGAGATTCAGAACAATATCGCGGCCAAGGTGCTGCTGGGCCTTCCCAGCGCGCCGGCTCCGGGGCGCTGACATGGCGGTGCTCACCGAAGAACAGACGATGCTGCGCGACATGGCGGCCGAATGGGTGCCCGATCGCGCGCCCGTCACCGCCTTCCGCCGCGTCGCGCATGAGAAGCTGGGCCACGATCCCGAATTGTGGTCCGAAATTGCCGGCACGATGGGCTGGGCGGGCATCCTCGTTCCCGAAGAGCATGGCGGCTCCGATTTCGGTTATCTCAGCATGGGCCTCGTGCTGGAGGAGATGGGGCGCACCCTCGTCGCATCCCCGCTGATCGCAACGGGCGTGCTGGGCGTCAGCGCGCTGCGCCTGGGTGGCAATGCCGAACAGCAGGCCGCCTGGCTTCCGCGCATCGCGACCGGCGAGGCGATTGTCGCGTTCGCCTGCGATGAGGATGGCCGCCACGATCCGGCGAACGTCAAGCTGACCGCGAAGCGCGACGGCGACGGTTTCCGCCTCGACGGCGTCAAGGCGCCGGTCTCCGAAGGCGTCTCCGCCGATCTGCTGATCGTTGCCGCGCGCGACGAAGCCGGTGAGATCGTCCTGCTCCTCGTCCCCGGCGACGCCGCCGGCGTCACCCGCACCCGTCTCGATCGCATCGACGGGCGCGAAGCGGCTCTGATCCGCTTCGACGGCGTGATCGTGGGCGCCGATGCCGCGCTCACCGGTGGCGCTGCCCTTCTCGATCGCGTTCTCGATCGCGGGCGTGCGGGCCTCGCCGCCGAAATGCTCGGCAGCGCGACGCAGGCGTTCGATACGACGGTCGATTATCTCAAGACCCGCGTCCAGTTCGGCCAGCTGATCGGCTCGTTCCAGGCGCTCCAGCACCGCGCGGTCGCGATGCAGGGCGAATTGCTGATGACCCGCTCTGCGGTCGAAGCCGCGCTCGCCGCGCTCGACGAGGATCGCGACGATGCCCCCATGCTCGTCTCGCTCGCCAAGGCGATCGCGGGCGACACGCTGCGCCTCTGCTCGCGTGAGATGGTGCAGATGCATGGTGGTATCGGCATGACCGAGGAACATGACGCCGGCTTGTACTACAAGCGATCGGCGACGGCGGACGCGACCGGGGGCAACGGCGCCTTCCACCGCGAACGCTACGCCCGCCTCGCGGGCTATTGAGGAGTTTGGCGATGCGTTCGCGTGAAGTGCGGCTCGAACGGCGGCCAAATGGCAGCCCGGTCCGCGACGACTTCTCTTTCGCCGAAGTCGATCTGCCCGATCCCGGCCCCGGCGAGGTGCAGGTGCGTAACCTGTACATGGCGATGGACCCCGCGATGCGCGGCCGCATGAGCGAGGCGCGCTCCTATGTGCCCCCGTTCGAACTCGGCAAGGCGATGGAAGGCCCGGCGGTGGGCGAGGTTGTCGCGTCGAACGATCCGAACTTCGCGCCCGGCGATCTCGTCTGGTCGCGCCTTGGCTGGCGTGAGGGCTTCACCGCACCCGCCGACAAGGTCGAAAAGCGTTCGCGCGATCTCCCGCCGCAGGCCTATCTGGGCTTTGCGGGCATGACCGGCCTCACCGCTTATGTCGGCCTGCTCCACAGCGCCGCGCTCAAGCCCGGCGACACCGTGTTCGTCTCGGCCGCGTCGGGTGGCGTCGGTTCGGTCGTCTGCCAGATCGCCAAATTGAAGGGCCACAAGGTCATCGGTGCGGCGGGCGGCGAGCGCAAGAAGCGGTATCTGCTCGACGTCCTCAAGCTCGACGGCGCGATCGACTATAAGGCTGAGCCGAGCCTCACCAAAGCGCTCGCGCGCGAGGCTCCGCAAGGCATCGACGTCTATTTCGACAATGTCGGCGGCGATCATCTGCAGGCCGCGCTCGCGATCGCGAACAAATATGCGCGCTTCGCCCTGTGCGGGATGATCTCGCAGTACAATTCGACCGAGCCTTCAGCCGCCCCGCGCAATCTGACGGCCGCGGTGACGAAGGAACTCACGCTTCAGGGCTTCATCGCGCTCAACCATCTCGACAAGATGGACGCGTTCCTGGCCGACGTCCGCGCCTGGCACGCCGCCGGCCTGCTGACCTCGGCGGAGACCGTCTATGAAGGGCTCGATCGCTCGCTCGAAGCCTTTGACGGCCTGTTCGACGGCTCCGGCCTCGGCAAGATGCTCGTCAAGATCGCCTGATTTCGGACTGAAAGGATTTCCATGCGCCGCGCCGCCATCGTCTCGCCCATCCGCACCGCCGTCGGCGGCTTCGGCGGCAGCCTCGCCAACATTCCGGCAGGCGAACTGGGCGCGATCGTCCTGAAGGCGCTGCTCGCGCGCACCAAGATCGATCCCGAACGGATCGACGACGTCGTGTTCGCGCAAGGCTATGGCAATGGCGAGGCGCCCGCCATCGGCCGCTGGGCCGCGCTTGCCGCCGGTCTCCCGATCGAGGTTCCGGGCTATCAGCTCGATCGTCGCTGCGGCTCGGGCCTGCAGGCGGTGATCGACGCCGCGATGATGATCCAGACGGGCGCCGCCGATGTCGTCGTCGCGGGCGGCGTCGAAAGCATGTCGAACGTCGAATATTATTCGATCGACCATCGCCGTGGCGCGCGCTCGGGCTCGACCACCTTCCACGATCGCCTGACGCGCGGCCGTGTCATGTCGCAGCCGATCGAGCGTTTCGGCGTGATCTCGGGCATGATCGAGACGGCGAACAACCTCGCCTCCGACTACAATATCAGCCGCGAGGAGTGCGACGCTTATGCGCTGCGCAGCCATCGCCGCGCCGCCGCTGCCTGGGCCGAGGGCAAGTTCGACGACGAACTGGTGCCTGTCGCCGTTCCCCAGAAGCGCGGCGAGCCGGTGATCTTTGCCAAGGACGAAGGCATCCGTGCCGAAGCGACGATGGAATCGCTGGGCGCGCTCCGTGCGATCGAAAAGGGCGGTGTCGTGACCGCAGGCAATGCCAGCCAGCAGAATGACGCCGGCGCCGCCTGCCTCGTCGTCGCCGAAGACAAGCTCGCCGAACTCGGGCTCGAGCCGATGGGCTGGTTCCACAGCTGGGCTGCGGCCGGCTGCGAGCCGTCGCGCATGGGCATCGGCCCGGTCCCCGCGACCGAGCGCCTGTTCCGCCGCACCGGTCTTTCGTGGAAGGATATCGGCCTCGTCGAACTCAACGAAGCTTTCGCGCCGCAGGTGCTCGCCTGCCTCAAGGGCTTCGGCTGGGGCGGGGAAGAGGATTGGGGCGATCGCCTCAACGTCAACGGATCGGGCATCTCGCTCGGCCACCCGATCGGCGCGACCGGCGGACGCATCCTGGCGAACCTGCTGCGCGAAATGAACCGCCGCGAAGTCCGCTACGGCCTCGAAACGATGTGCATCGGCGGCGGGCAGGGTCTCGCGGCAGTGTTTGAGCGCGCCTGAACAGGCTAATCACGAACGGTTCAGCCGCCGTCGGGCAGGGACCGCAACGTGAAAGGATGACGATGATGCGTATCGGTGTGATTCTGGGGGCAATGGCGCTGGCGGCGACCTCGACGGGGGCTTTTGCCGCGGGCGATGCGGCGAAGGGCAAGACCGTCTTCGCCCGCTGCATGGCGTGTCACAAGACGGTTGCGGGGCAGAATGGCCTCGGCCCCAGTATGGCCGGTATCGTCGGGCGCAAGGCCGCCACGGTCGCAGGCTTCAACTATTCCCCCGCGATGAAGGGCAGCGGCCTTACGTGGACCACCGCCAATCTCGATGCCTATCTCACGAAGCCGACGGCGAAGGTGCCCGGCACGCGGATGATCTTCATGGGCATTCCGAAGCCCGAAGATCGGGAAAACCTGATCGCCTATCTCGCGACGCTGAAATAAGGACAAAAGAAGTGGCAGGTTTCGCGCTCGAAGGCGTCAAGGTGCTCGATCTCTCGCGGGTTCTCGCGGGTCCGTGGTGCACGCAGATCCTTGCCGATTTCGGCGCGGACGTCCTGAAGATCGAGGCCCCCGGCGCGGGTGACGACACCCGCAGCTGGGGCCCGCCCTATCTGACCGGTCCGGATGACATGCCGGGTGAAAAGGGCGAGAGCGGCTATTATCTCTCGGCCAACCGCAACAAGCGTTCGGTGGCGGTGAACCTGGCCGATCCGCGCGGTGCGGACCTGATCCGGCGCTTAGCCGCCGAAGCCGATATCGTGGTCGAGAATTTCAAGCTCGGCGGCCTCAAGAAATACGGCCTCGATTATGCGAGCCTGAGCGCGATCAACCCGCGCCTCGTCTATACGTCGATCACCGGCTTCGGGCAGACCGGCCCCTATGCCGATCGCGCCGGCTATGACTTCGTGGCCCAAGCGATGGGCGGCCTGATGAGCATCACCGGCGAAAAGGACGGCCCCCCGCTCAAGGCCGGCGTCGCCATCACCGATCTCTCCACCGGCATGTATGCCGCCACCAGCACGCTGATGGCGCTGCGCCATGCCGAGCGAACGGGCGAGGGGCAGCATGTCGACGTGTCGCTGCTCGACACCCAAATCGCGATGCTCGCCAATCAGGCGCTCACCTACCTCGTCGGCGGCTATTCGCCGGGGCGCCTGGGCAACGCGCACCCCACCGTCGTTCCCTATCGCCTGTTCCCGACGTCGGATGGCGAGATCGTGATCGCGGTCGGAAACAACGGCCAGTTCCGTCAGCTCGTCGCCGTCCTCGGCGCGCCGGAAATGGCCGACGATCCCCGCTATGTCGGCAATGGTGAGCGCGTGATCAATCGTGACACGCTCGAACCCACGCTCGACGCGCTGACCCGCACGTGGGACGGCACCGAACTCACCAATGCGCTGCTGGCCAAGGGCGTGCCCGCAGGCCCCGTCAACTCGGTCGGCGACATCCTGACCGACGAATTCGCCGAAGCGCGCGGCACCGTGCACCATTTCGATCGTGGCGATGGCGCGAAGGTGCCAAGCGTCGCTTATCCGGGCAAGCTCAGCGCCACGCCCGCCACCTTCCGCCGCATGCCCCCGCGCGTCGGCGAACATAGCCGCTCGGCGCTCGCCGAATGGCTGCATCTCAGCGACACCGAATTGGACGCGCTCGCCGAAGCCGGCGTGATCGCGGATCGCGCCGACCTGCTGGCGCGCACGAAACAGGGAGAACATGCATGAAGCTCGACGCAACCATCGCAGCCGTCGTCACCGGCGGCGCATCGGGCCTGGGCGCCGCCACCGCGCGCGCGCTGGCCGCCAAGGGGGTGAAGGTCGCCCTGTTCGATCTCAACGCCGAACTGGGTGAGGCGCTGGCCAAGGAACTGGGCGGCACCTTCTGCGAAGTGAACGTGACGGACGAAGCCTCGGTCGAGGCCGGTTTCGCCAAGGCGCGCGCCGCGCATGGTCAGGAACGCATCCTCGTCAACTGCGCCGGCACCGGCAGCGCGCAGAAGACCGCGAGCCGCGACAAGGCGACCGGCCAGACTAAGCATCATGATCTGGAGCTGTTCCGCCGCGTCGTGAACATCAACCTGATCGGCACCTTCACCTGCATCGCCAAGTCGGCGCAGGGCATGCTCGATCTGGAGCCGTTCGAACACAATGCGCGCGGCGTGATCGTCAACACCGCATCGGCCGCGGCCGAGGACGGGCAGATGGGTCAGGTCGCCTATTCGGCGTCGAAGGGCGGCGTCGTCGCCATGACCCTGCCGATCGCGCGCGACCTGATGGGCGACGGCATCCGCATCAACACGATCCTGCCGGGCATCTTCGATACCCCGCTGATGGGCCGCGCGAGCCAGCAGGTCCGCGACTCGCTCGCCGCCTCGGTTCCCTTCCCCAAGCGTTTCGGTGAGCCGGCGGAATATGCCCAGCTGGCGATCGCGATGATCGAGAACGACTATTTCAACGGCGAAGACGTCCGCCTCGACGGCGCGATCCGCATGGCGCCGCGCTGATATTCTGATCTGGGAGGAGGGGAGGCAGTTCTCCCTCCTCCGCTCGTGTCGAGCGAAGTCGAGACACGTCCCCACACACCACCCAGCCAACGTGTCTCGACTTCGCTCGACACGAGCGGAGGTAGGTTGGCTTATCTCAATTGAAAACTGTACCGCTGTGCAGTATTTCAATGGCAATCAGAGAGGATTGCGACATGACCGACACCACCCAGGATCCCTGCTTCGTCAGCTATGAGGTGCGCGACGGCACCGCCTGGGTGATGCTCGATCGCCCGCAATATTCGAACGCGCAGAATTACCGCCTGCTCAACCAGCTCGACGCCTGTTTCCGGCGCGCGGTGGAGGATGATGCGGTCAAGGTCATCGTGCTGGGTGGCAACGGCAAGCACTTCTCCGCCGGCCACGATCTCGGCACGCCGGACAAGGATACCAAGTTCGAACGTGAGCGGATCGACCTGTGGTGGAACCACACCGACAAGGAAGGCGCGGAGTCGCAATACGTCCTCGAACAGGACGTCTATCTGGGCCTCTGCCGCCGCTGGGCCGCGATCCCCAAGCCGATGGTCGCGATGGTGCAGGGCGCGTGCATTGCGGGCGGCCTCATGCTCGCCTGGGTGTGCGACATGATCGTCGCGTCGGACGATGCCTTTTTCCAGGATCCGGTCGTCCGCATGGCGCAGCCTGGCGTCGAATATTTCGCCCACGCCTTTGAACTGCCGCCGCGCATCGCGCGCGAATTCCTCTATCTGGGGCAGCGCATGTCGGCCGATCGCGCCTATCAGTACGGCATGGTCAACCGCGTCGTTCCCCGCGCCGACCTGCAGGACGAAGTCGCCAAGATCGCCGCCGAGATCGGCGAGCGCCCGCGCCTCGGCCTCGCGCTCACCAAGCAGGCGGTCAATCTGGTCGAGGATCTGCGCGGCAAGCGCACCGCGATGGACGGCGTCTTCCACATGCACCATTTCGCGCACGCCCAGAACCAGCTCGTCTCGGGCAGCCTGATCGGCGGCGTGGGCCTCAAGCAGATGGCCGAAGCCAACAAGGGCGAAGCCCAAAAAGGCGAATCCAAGTGAGCCGCCGCCTTCGGGCGGTCATCGCGACATTGCTGATGACCAGCGGCATCCCGGCCGCCGCCGCAGACCTGCGTCCCGACCAGAAGGCGTTTCGTGCGCTGTTCGAGGAGATGGTCAACACCGATACCTCGGCGACCACCGGCTCCTGCACGCTCGCTTCCGAACGCCTCCTCGCCCGCATGCGCGCCGGCGGTTTCAAGGCGGGGGAGGCCGATCTGTTCGTCCCCGAAGGCAAGCCCAAAGATGGCGGCGTGATCGCGCGCATCGCCGGCACCGATCCGAAGGCCAAGGCGATCCTGCTCGTCGACCATATCGACGTTGTCGCGGCGAAGCGCGAGGATTGGTCGCGCGATCCCTTCACCCTGGGGGAGGAGGATGGCTGGTTCATCGGGCGCGGCGTGATCGACGACAAGGCGCTCGTCGCGATCTGGGCCGACATGCTGATCCGCATGAAGGCCGAAGGTTTCCGCCCACGCCGTACGATCAAGTTCGCCGCGACCTGTGGCGAGGAAAGCGGTCTCGCGACCAACGGCGTCAAATGGCTGATCGCGAACAAGCGCGACGCGGTCGACGCGGGCTTCGCGCTCAACGAAGGCGGGCATGGCCTCGCCGACAAGGACGGCAACCCCATCGCGATGCTCCTCGCCGTCGGCGAAAAGCATAGCCAGACCTTCACGATCGAGGCGCGCAATCCGGGCGGCCACAGTTCGCGCCCGCGCGCCGACAATGCGATCTACGATCTGGCCGACGCGCTGGAGAAGATCCGCGCCTTCCACTTCCCGGTTACTCCCAGCCCGGTCGTCACCGCCTATCTCGAACGGATGGGGCCGGTCTTCGGTGGGGATAAGGGCGCGGCGATGACCGCCTTCGCTGCGGGCAAGGCCGATGACGCGCAGCAAAAACTCGTCTTCGGCGATGCGATGCTCAACGCGATGCTGCGCACCACCTGCGTCGCGACCACCTTCGACGCCGGCCACGCGGTCAACGCGCTCCCGCAGCGCGCGCGCTCGACGATCCAGTGCCGTCTGCTGCCGGGCGACACGACGGAGAATGTGCAGAAGACGCTGGCCGCGTTGCTCCCCGCAGG
Source organism: Sphingomonas crocodyli (assembly GCF_004005865.1). Taxonomy (NCBI): domain Bacteria; kingdom Pseudomonadati; phylum Pseudomonadota; class Alphaproteobacteria; order Sphingomonadales; family Sphingomonadaceae; genus Sphingomonas; species Sphingomonas crocodyli. The sequence goes on along the minus strand of NZ_SACN01000001.1, from coordinate 2,783,170 downwards.
CGTCACCCTGCTCCCGCCCGAACGCGACGGCGATCCGACCGCGATCGCCCCGCCGCTGACCCCCGCAATCCTCGGCCCAGCCGAAGCGGTGGCAAAGGTGCAATTTCCGGGCGTGCCGGTGGTCCCGAACCTGCTCACCGCAGGCACTGACGGCCGCTATCTGAGTGCTGCGGGCATCCCCACCTACGGCGTCCCCGGCATCGCGATCGACGCCGACGGCAACGGCGCGCATGGCCTCAACGAGCGCGTGCGGGTGCGCAGCGTCTATGCGGGGCGCGATTATCTCTACGATCTGGTGAAACGCTATTCGCTAGCGCGCTAACGTATCGTCATCCCCGCGAAGGCGGGGACCCATCCAGTCTCTCCGCGAGAGACAACACTGGATAGGCCCCCGCCTGCGCGGGGGTGACGTCGAGGCTTACAGACGCTCGACGATCGTCACGTTCGCCATGCCGCCAGCTTCGCACATCGTCTGCAGGCCATAGCGCCCGCCGGTCTGCTTGAGCGAGTTCACTAGCGTCGCCATAATCTTCGCGCCGCTGGCGCCCAGCGGGTGGCCGAGCGCGATCGCGCCGCCGTGGATGTTGAGCTTCGCGGCGTCAGCGCCGATTTCCTTCAGCCATGCCATCGGCACCGGCGCGAAGGCTTCGTTGACTTCGTACAGGTCGATATCGTCGATCGACATGCCCGCCTTCGCCAGCGCCTTCTGGGTCGCCGCGATCGGGGTGTCGAGCATGATGATCGGATCGCCGCCCAGCACGGTCATCTGGTGGATGCGCGCCAGCGGGGTCGCGCCGGTCGCCTTCAGGCCCGCCTCGTTGCACACGAGAACCGCTGCCGCACCGTCGCAGATCTGGCTGGCGTTCGCGGCGGTGATCATGCCGCCTTCGACCAGCGTCTTCACGCCGCCGATCTTCTCCAGCGTGCTGTCGGGCCGGACGCCTTCGTCATGGCCGTGCATGAGGGTGGTGCCGTCCTCCAGCGTGACTTCGAGCGGGATGATCTCGTCGGCGAACTTGCCCGCAGCCGCCGCAGCCGCCGCCTTCTGGTGGCTCTCCAGCGCGAACTGGTCGAGCTGTTCGCGGGTGAAGCCGAACTTCTGCGCCAGCATCTCGGCGCCCTTGAACTGGCTGAACGGCTCGGTGCCGAAACGCGCGTCGAGGCCGGGGCTGCGATAGGTGCCGAAGCCGTGCTTGGCGGCCAGGGTCCACGGCAGGCCCATCGGCACACGCGTCATCGATTCGACGCCGGCGGCGACGACCACGTCCTGCAGGCCGGCCATCACCGTGGCGGCCGCGAAGTGCAGCGCCTGCTGCGACGATCCGCACTGGCGATCGACCGTGGTGCCGGGCACCGTCTCGGGAAAGCCCGCCGCGAGCGCCGCATAACGGCCGATATTCGCTCCCTGCTCACCGCCGGGGCAGGCGCAACCGACGATCACGTCCTCGACCAGCGCCGGATCGACACCCGCGCGATCGACCAGTCCGCGAATCACCGCGCCAGCCAGGTCGGTCGGGTGCCAGCCCGCCATGCGGCCGCCTTTGCGGCCCCCCGCGCTGCGTGCCACTGCTGCGATATAGGCTTCGGCCATCGGTCCGCTCTCCATCCACAATACTATGCATTGCGCTACGCAATTCTGCCCCATAGGTCAAAATCTAAGTTGCCAACGCCGCGTCGGCCATGCAATGTCGGACAAGAGATAAGAGTAAGGTCGAGAGGTTTCACGGTGATCGATGTTGCGGCGCTCGAGCGCTGGATGGACGGGCAGGGGGTCGGCACCGGGCCGATCCGCGATCTCGTTCCCCTGACCGGCGGGTCGCAGAATATCATCGCCCGCTTCTCGCGCGACGGTGGCGAGGAATATGTCCTGCGCCGCCCCCCGCAGCATCCGCGCCCCGACGCCAGTGAGACGATGCGCCGCGAGGCGCGCGTGCTGAAGGCGCTGGCCGGCACCGACGTTCCCCATCCGGCGCTCGTTGCGGCGTGCGGGGATGAAGATGTGCTGGGTGCAGCATTTTACATCATGCGCCCGGTCGATGGCTTCAATCCCGCGACGGGCCTGTCGCCGCTGCTCGCGTCCGATCCCGCGCTCCGCCACCGCCTCGGCCTTGCGCTGGTAGAGGGAATTGCTGCGCTCGGCGCGCTCGATCATGTCGCGCTCGGCCTTGCCGATTTCGGCCGGGGCGAGGGCTATCTGGAACGGCAGATCGGCCGCTGGCGCAAGCAATATGAAGGCTATGCCGCCGCCCCCGAATGGCATGGCGGCGCGGACCTTCCGGGTCTGATGGAGGTCGCCGACTGGCTCTCCGCCAACCTGCCCGCCACCTCGATCCCCGGCATCCTTCACGGCGATTATCACCTCGCCAACGTCATGGTCCGGCCCGACAGCGCGGAGATCGCCGCGATCGTCGATTGGGAACTGGCGACGATCGGCGATCCGCTCGTCGATCTCGGCTGGGTGCTCGCCACATGGCCCGAAGCCGACGGCACCGGCGGCACCTTGCCGATCGAGCCGTGGGCTGGCTTCCCCACCGCCGACGAACTGATCGCCCATTATGCCGCGCGGTCGAAGCGCGATCTGTCGGCCATCGGCTGGTATCGTATCTTCGCCGCGTGGAAGCTCGCCGTGCTGCTCGAAGGCACCTATGTTCGCGCCTGCACGGGCAAGGCCGACAAGGCTGTCGGCGATCGGCTTCACGGCCGCGCGGTCGCGCTGATCAAGCGCGCACAGAATTGGATCGCAGCATGACCAATCCTCTCGATTACACGGCCAAGAAAGTCCTCGTCGTCGGCGGCTCGTCCGGCATCGGCAACGGCATCGCGCAGGCCTTCCGCGCGGCGGGCGCTCAGGTCCACGTCTGGGGCACCCGCGCCAGTGCGGCGGACTATGCGGACGAGGATGGCTCCGATCTCGACGGGCTCGGCTACACTCAGGTCGACGTGTCCTCGCCCGACGCGCTCCTGTCCGCGCCCGCGCCGTTCGACGGGCTCGATATCCTTGTCCTCTCGCAGGGCTCGGTCCTCTACAAGCGGCAGGAATTCGCGCCCGCCGGCTGGGACAAGGTGATGTCGATCAACCTTGACAGCGTCATGCACTCGGCGCAGCGTTTCCATGACGATCTGAAGGCCGCCGCCGGTTCGGTGATCGTCGTCAGCTCGATCGCGGCCTATCGCGCGACGATGGGCAATCCGGCCTATGCCGCGTCGAAGGCGGCCGCCGTCGCTCTGGTCCGCACGCTGGGGCAGGCGTGGGCGCCCGAGGGGATCCGCGTCAACGGCTTCGCCCCGAGTCTCGTTGAAACGAAGATGACCCGCGTCACCACCGAACATCCCGAGCGCCGCGAAAAGGCGCTCGCCAAGATCCCGCTCGCGCGCTTCGGCACCATCGAAGAGATGGCCGGCGTCGCCCTTTTCCTCGCCTCGCCGCTTGCCGGCTACGTCGTCGGTCAGACGATCGTGGTCGACGGCGGGCTCACCCTCTGAGGGACTGCACATGGACTTCGAATATTCGGACAAGGTGAAGGCGCTTCGCGAGAAGCTGGAAGCCTTCATGGACGCCAATGTCTATCCCATCGAGCGCGAGAAATATGAGTGGGAGCATGACCACCATAATCTCTGGGTCCGCTGGCCGGGGATGGAGGGCATCAAGGCCAAGGCGCGTGAAGCGGGTCTGTGGAACCTCTTCATGCCGCACGAATATGGCAAGTGGAGCCCCGGCCTCACCAACCTTGAATATGCCCCGCTCGCCGAACTGATGGGCCGCGTCTTCGGCGCGTCGGAAATGTTCAACTGCTCCGCGCCCGACACCGGCAACATGGAAGTGCTGGCGCGCTACGGCACGCCGGAGCAGCAGGAAACGTGGCTCAAGCCGCTGATGGCCGGCACGATCCGTTCGGCCTATGTGATGACCGAGCCGGAGGTCGCATCGTCCGACGCGACCAACATCCGCACCTCGATCGTGCGCGACGGCGATCATTACGTCATCAACGGCCGCAAGTGGTGGATTTCGGGGATGATGGACCCGAACACCAAGATGCTGATCGTGCTGGGCCACCAGCCCTCCGACGATCGCGCCCGTCACCAGCAGCACACCCAGATCATCGTCCCCCGCGACACGCCGGGCGTCGAGGTGGTCCGCCCGCTCAGCGTCATCGGTTCGTACCATTCGCCCAGCGGCCATGCCGAGATCGTGCTGAAGGACGTGCGCGTGCCGGTGGAGAACGTCATCCTCGGCGAAGGCCGCGGGTTCGAAATCGCTCAAGGGAGGCTCGGGCCGGGCCGCATCCATCACTGCATGCGCCTGATCGGCGGGGCGCAGCGCGCGCTCGAATATATGGCGCGCCGCGTGAACGATCGCGTCGCCTTCGGCCGCAAGCTCGCCGATCAGGGGAGCATCCGTCAGGACGTCGCCAAGTCCTTCTGCGAGATCGAACAGGCCCGCCTGCTCACGCTCAAGGCCGCCGATGCGATGGATCGTTATGGCAACAAGGTCGCCAAGGATCTGATCGCCGCGATCAAGGTTGTCGCCCCGCAAATGGCGCAGACCGTCGCCGATCGCGCGATGCAGAGCTTCGGCGGCATGGGCGTCAGCGATGACACCCCGGTCGCGGGCATCTTCGCGACGGCACGCTACATCCGCCTCGCGGACGGCCCGGACGAGGTGCACATGGCGCAGCTGGGCAAGCTGAAGATCAACGAACTGGCTGGGCTTCCCCAGCGGTGAGCGTCTCGGTCGAGCAGGAGCCGAAAGGCGGCGCGGCTGCTTGGTGGATGGTCGCCGTCCTCTTCGCGATGTACGTCTTTTCCTGGCTCGACCGGCTGATCCTGTCGATGCTGGTCACGCCGCTGAAGGCCGATCTGGGCATCAGCGACGTGCAGGTGAGCATGATCACCTCGACCAGCTTCGCGATCTTTTACGCCCTGTTCGGCCTGCCGCTCGGCTGGGCGGCGGATCGCTGGCCGCGCCGCTGGATCATCTTCGGCGGCGTGATCGTGTGGGCTTCGGCGACGATCGCGTGCGGCTATGCGCGCAGCTTCGAAGGGCTGCTCGCCGGCCGCATCCTGGTGGGGGCGGGGGAGGCGGCTCTGCTGCCCGCCGCTTATTCGCTGATCGCCGACGGCTTTCCGCGCGATCGCCTCGCGACAGCCAGCGCGGTGTTCCAGATGGCGGGCAAGGTCGGCTCGGCCACCGCCTTCGGGTTCGGCGGCCTCGCCATCGCTTATGCCACCGCGCATGAGGGCGTGTCGCTGCCCTTCCACGGCCCCGCACAGCCGTGGCAGCTGGTGATGATGATGGTCGGCCTGCCGGGCTTCATCCTCGCCTTCCTGGTCTTCACCTTCAAGGAACCCGCACGGCGTGGCGTCGCGAAGGTCGAGGCGGCCAAGGGCGCGATGGGCGCCTTCCTGCGCGGCAATGCGAAGCTGGTCACGTTGATGCTGATCGGCACGTCGGCGCTCGCAATCTGCGGCTATTCGATGACCAATTGGGTGCCGACCTTCATCGAGCGCCAGTACGGCATGAAGCCCGCCAGCTATGGCTTGTGGCTGTCGGCGATGAACATCCTCGCCGCCCTCTCGCTTGCGGCCAGCGGCGGGATCGTCGACCGGCTGTATCGCCGCGGCATGGATGACGCGCATCTGCGCTTCTACAGCTGGCTGATCGCCGGGGTGTTCCCGATCCTGGTCTTCACCTTCTTCGCGCCGAACGTGTGGTTCTTCCTCGCCTGCTACGGCGTGGTGCAGTTCATCACCGTGCCGTTCATGGTCTATGTCGCTGCGGTCGTCGGCCTGCTCGCGCCCAGCGATATCCGCGCGCGGCTGCTCGCCTTCTTCCTGTTCGTGTTCACGATCCTTGGCATGGGCGCCGGCCCCGCGATCGTGGCGCTGATCACCGATCATATCCTGCACGACGAAAGCCGCATCGGCACGTCGATGGCGATCGTCGTCATCGGCGGGGCCGTGATCGCCTTCGTCTCGTTCCGCCTTGCCCTTGGCTCCCTCGCGTCCGCCGTGGCGCGCAACCGTTCCGCCTGAAAGGACTCGCTTCCATGTCGCTTACCGTTGCCGGCATCGCCCCCGAACGTCGCGATATGCTCGCGCTGGCGGATGACCGCGCGCGCTACAGCTGGGCGGATCTCGATCCGATCCTGAACCGCGCGATCAACGCGATGGGCGGTCTCGATTTCCCGAAGGAGCGCCGCGTCGCGGTGTTCGCGCCCAATTCGGCTGAAACGGTGCTGGCCTATGTCGCCGCCCTCGAAGCCGGCGTGTCGAGCGCCCCGGTCAGCTTCCACCTGAATGAGGAAGAGGTCGCCTATATCCTCGGCCTCGCGGGTGCCGGCGCCCTGTTCGTCGGGCCGGAGACCGCATCGGTCGGCGTCGCTGCCGCCAAGGCAGCGGGCGTTCCGATCGTCATCGGCTGGCGCTGCCCCGATATCGAGGGCGTGACCGCGTGGGAGGATTGGATCGCCGCCGCGTCCGACGCCCCGGCCGCGACCGACGTGAAGCCGCTGCCGCACCTGCACTTCACCTCCGGCACCACCGGCAAGCCCAAGGCGACCGAGACCCCGCCGGGCTATTTCCCGCCCGCCGACGACATGGCCGCATTCGTCGATATCCTGCGCACCCGCGCGACACCGTCGCCCGGCATCGTCGTCGGCCCGCTCTATCACACCGGCCCGCTCACGATGGTCCGCAGCCTGGCGGGCGGCAGCGCCCTGATCGTGATGGAGCATTTCGATCCGGAGCGCGCGCTTCAGATCATCGAGCGCGAGAAGATCGCCGGCTCGGTGATGGTGCCGACCCATTTCCAGCGCCTCCTCGCGCTGCCCGAGGACGTGCGCGCCAAATATGACGTGTCGAGCATGAAGCGGCTCGCGCACACCGGCGCTGCCTGCCCCCCGCAGGTGAAGCGCGCGATGATCGACTGGTTCGGCCCGGTCCTGGTCGAAGCCTATGGCGGGACCGAGGCGGGGACGACCCACGCGATCACGTCCGAGGAATGGCTGCGCAAGCCCGGTTCGGTCGGCCGCGCCGCCGCTCCGCTCGAAACCGTCGTGATCGGGGAGGACGGCAAGCCGCTCGGCGCCAACGAGATCGGCCAGCTCTATGTCCGCGATCCCAGCGGCCGGGGCATCATCTATCATGGCGATCCGGAAAAGACCGCCGCCGCGCATATCGCGCCGGGCGTCTTCACGCTGGGCGAGATGGGCTATGTCGACGATGAAGGCTATGTCTTCATCACCGATCGCGTGTCCGACATGATCGTGTCGGGCGGCGTCAACATCTACCCGGCCGAGGCGGAGCAGGTGTTGTTGCAGCATCCGAAGGTCGCCGATGTCGCGATCATCGGCGTGCCGAATGCGGACATGGGCGAAGAGGCGAAGGCGCTGGTCATCCCGCGCGATCCCGCCAACCCGCCGAGCGCGGACGAACTCAAGGCCTTTTGTCGCGAGACGCTGGCCGGGTTCAAATGCCCGCGCAGCTACGACATGGTCGACGATATCGGCCGCAACATCATGGGGAAGGTCAACAAGAAGGCGCTGCGCCGCCCCTATTGGCCGTCCGATCGCACTATTGGTTAACTCAATTGCTTGACGGCATTAAACCGCTGTGCAGAATTGGCGGTTCTGAGCCGAGGATCGACGTTTGAACGAGTTTATCGAGAAGCCGCTTACTTATGCCAGCCCCGCGATTCTGGAGCGGCGCCGGCGCATTCTTGATGAGACTCGGGCGCTGATCGAGGAACAGGGCATCGAGAATCTGAGCATGAACGAGCTGTGCAAGCGCGCCGACGTGGCGAAGCGCACGCTCTACAATGCCTTCCAGACGCGCGAGCGGCTGATCGCGGCGGCGATTCAGGAATACTTCCTCGAATATCTGGGGAAGATTCCGTACAAGTCCGAAGTCGGCACGCTCCAGCACAATATCGAGCGCATCGTCGCGGTCGGCCGCCGCAACCGCAAGATCCGCAACTATATCCGCGCGATCATGGCGGTCTATTTCAGCCCGGACGTGAACGTCGACATCTGGAATGCGATGCATTCGGTCGCGGTCGAATCGAACCTCGGCTGGATCCGCAATCTGCAGCGCCGGCGCCAGCTTCAGCCGTGGATCGACGCCGATGCTCTGGCGAACGACATCGTCCGCTACGAATATGCCACCGTCCACGATTGGGCGCGCGGGCTGATGCCCGACGAGGATCTGCTGCCCCGCCTCGTCAATTCCTACCTCACCTTCATGCTCGGCGCGACGCGCGGCGCGGCAAGGACCGAGATCGAGGCGATGCTGCGCGAGCAGGAAAGCAAGGCGGCTTAACATCCTCATCCTCCCCCGCCAGGGGGAGGTGTCAGCGCATGCTGACGGAGGGGGAGGGCGCGACTAATTCGTTTTGAGTCGCATCCTCCCCCTCCGTCGCCTTCGGCGCCACCTCCCCCTGGCGGGGGAGGATAAAATTACACCGATGTGCAATTTCACGTTGAGATGACTCAACGGCTAAACTAGCATCCGTCGAAAGATCGGAGAGGTTTGGATATGGCCGAAGGCGCACCGCCCCTGCTCGTCGAGCGGACGGAAGACGATATCGTGATCGTCACCCTGAACCGCAGACAGGCGGTCAATTCGGTCTCGTTCGAGATGTGGGAATTGTTCGGCGCGGCGCTCGATGAGATCGAGCGGAATACGCCGCCGCGCGGGCTGGTCGTCACCGGCGCGGGCGGTTTCTTCTGCATCGGCGGCGACGTGAAGCTGCCGCCTGCACGTGGGCAGGGCGCGCTGTCGCCCGCGACGCGGCTGGAGATGGGGCAGCGGATTATCGCGCGGCTGCGCAAGTTGCCGGTCCCGGTGATCTCTGCGGTCGAGGGCGGGGCGTTTGGCATCGGCCTCGCGCTCGCGCTGTCCGCCGACATGGTCTTTGCGGGCGAAGGTTCGCAATTCGGCGCGCCCTTCATCGATTATGGCACCGTGCCCGATGGTGGCGCGACGTGGCTGCTCGAACGGCAGATCGGGCGCTATCGCACCGCCGAACTGATCTTCTCGGGCCGCACGATCGACGTAGCCGAGGCTTCGTCGCTGGGCCTGATCAGCCGCGCGACGCCGAAGGGCGAGGCGCTCTCCACCGCGGTCGAATTCCTCAAGAATGTCGGGCAGGGCAACCGCCACGCCACCGAACTGGCCAAGCGGCTGTTGCAGGGCGCGCAGGAGGGCGGGATCGACGCCAGCCACAGCCTGGAGCTCGCCTATTGCGCGATCTGCCAGACCGGCGAGGAAGTGGCCCGCGCGCGCGAAGCCTTCATCGCCAAGGCGCAGGCGGCCCGCGCGGCCAAAGCCGAAGCGAAGGGCTGACCGGGATGCAGATCGACATGGCCGCGACGCCCTTTGGCGCGCGCTACAACATCATGAACTCGACGGTGACGCCGCGCCCGATCGCGTGGACGGTGACGCTGGATGAGGAGGGCAAGCCCAACGCCGCGCCGCACAGCTTCTTCAACGCGCTGGGCAGCGATCCGGCGATGATCGTGCTGGGCCTGATGAAGATCAAGGGGCAGGACAAGGACACCGCCGCCTATATCCGCGCGCGGCCGGATTTCGTGATCGCGCTGGTGGCGGAACATGATGCCGAGGCGATGAACAAGACCGCGACCGACAGCCCGCGCGGCGTCGACGAACTCGCGATGTTCGGGATCGGCACCGCGCCCGCATCGGTCGTGGCGCCGCCGCTGATCGCGAGCGCGCCGGTCAATTTCGAATGCCGGGTGCGCGATCTGCTCGATTATCCGGGCCAGACGGTGGTGATCGCCGAAATCCTGGTCGCGCATATCAAGGACGAGTTCATCCTGAATGCGGAGCGGATGCACCTCGATACGCCCGCGATGCAGCTGATCGCGCGCACCCACGGCGCGGGCTGGTATGAGCGCGGGACCGACCTGTTCCAGATGACCCGCCCGAGCTACGCAGACCTGACCGGGGACCAGAAGTGACGCCGCGCACCGCCGGGGAACAACCGGCGGTGCCGTTCGGCCCTCTCGACCTCTCCGTCGCCGCCGCGATGAACATCCTGTGGGGGATGAACATCATCGCGATGAAGGTGACGGTGGGCGCGCTCGCTCCCTTCACCGCAGGCGCCGCGCGGCTCGCGATCGTCGGGCTCATCTGCGCGCCGTGGATGCGGCCGCCGCCGGGACGCGTGAGGGCGCTGGCGCTGTTCGGGCTGATCACCGGCGGGCTGTTCCTGCTGTTCCTGAACCTCGCGCTCAAGGTCGCGACCAATGTCGGTGCGCTGGCGATCGTCGGGCAGATGGCGGTGCCGATCGCGCTGGTGCTGGGCGCGGTGATCCTGAAGGAACGGATGAACCGTGCGCAGCTGGCCGGGGTCGCGGTCGCGATCGTCGGCATCGTCGTGCTGATGTTCGATCCGCGCATCTTCGGCGAACTGCCGGGACTGCTGCTGATGCTGCTCGCCGCGACCGCGTGGGGGACGAGTTCGCTCGTCCAGCGGCAACTGGCCGGCGTGCCTGTGATGACGCTCTATTTCTGGACCGGGCTGATGGGCACCGCACTGCTCCTGCCGATGTCGCTGGTGCTGGAGCCGGGGGTGCTGGCGAAGCTGCCGGGTCTGCCGTTCGCGCCACTCGCGTGGCTCGCTTTCTCGGTGCTGGGCGCGACGCTGGCGGGGCAGGGCGGGATGGCGTGGCTGCTGGGCCGCCACCCGCTGTCGGCGGTCATGCCGCTGACGCTCGCCGCGCCGGTCGTGTCGGTGGCGGCATCGCACTGGATGTTCGGAACGCCGGTGACGGCGTCGATGGTGATCGGCGGGCTGATGACGCTCGCCGGCGTGGTGATCGTAACGATGGCGCGGCGACGCGCACTGAAGGAGATGGGTGCATGACGAAGTGGAAGAACGGGATCGCGCTGACGGCCCTGCTGGGGACTGTCGCCAATGCAGCCGCACCCGTCGTCACGACCGATCTGGGCCAGGTGAAGGGCATCGACGTGCCCGAAGGCTATTCGTATCGCGGCATCCCCTTTGCCGCGCCGCCGGTGGGCGAAGGCCGCTGGAAGGCGCCGGCGCCGGCCAAGGCGTGGAAGGGCGTGCGCGACGCGAGCCAGTTTGGCGACAACTGCATCCAGCCCGCCCGCGCGAAGGAAGTCGGGCCGCAGTCCGAAAACTGCCTGACGCTCAGCGTCGTGACGCCCGAGGTGGGCGCGAAGAAGCTGCCGGTGCTGGTGTCGATCCACGGTGGCGCTTTTGCGTTCGGGTCGGGGCGCTATCTGGCCGATGGTGGTGCTGCGGCGATCGTGAAGCAGGGCATCGTGCTGGTGTCGCCCAACTATCGCGTCGGCCGCATGGGCTTTTTCGCGCATCCGGCGCTGACGGCGGAGGCCAAAGGCGGCGCGACGGCCAACTTCTGGCTGATGGACCAGATCGCGGCGCTCGGCTGGGTTCGGCGCAACATCGACAAGTTCGGCGGCGATCCGTCGAACGTGACGATCCTGGGCTGTTCGGCGGGCGGATCGAGCGTGAACCAGCTGCTCGTCGCGCCCTCGGCCAAGGGGCTGTTCGCCAAGGCCAGCGTCCATTCGGGCGGCGGCGTGTTCAACGCGAGCCGGTCGCTCGAGGTCGCGGAGAAGCAGGGCGTGGCCTTCGCCGATCGCACCGGCATTCAGGGGACCGATGCGGCGGCGCTGGCGAAGCTGCGCAAGCTGACGCCGGCGCAGGTGCTGGCGGGCGATCCAGGTGCGCCGGAGTTCGGTGCGGTGGTCGATGGCACGCTGCTGCCGATCGGCACGGCCGAGGCGTTCGCGACCGGCGCGGTGACGAAGGTGCCGCTGTTCTCGGGCTCGACGAGCGACGAGGCGAGCGTGTTCGGGCTGATGGGCTTCGACAAGGAAACGCTCAAGACGCGCTTCGGCGTCGATGTCGATGCGCTGCGCCCCATCTACGAAGAGGCCGAGGGGCAGAAGCTGAGCGATGCCGAACTGCTGCGCCAGGTGCAGACCGACTTTATCTTCACGTCCGCCGCGATGGGCGTTTCGGGGATGGCCGACAAGGCGGGCCTGCCATCGTGGGGCTATCACTTCGCCTATGTCGATCAGGCCGATCAGGGCAAGAAGCCCGGCGTGCCGCATTGTGGAGACATGCCCTATTTCTTCGGCACGCCCAAGGGCACGGCGCCGGCCGACCTGAAGGTGTCGCAGACGATGCAGGGATATCTGGTCAACTTCATCAAGGCGGGCGATCCGAACGGGACCGGCCTGCCCGCATGGCCGCGTTACCAGACCCCGAACGCCGCGCCTTTGGTGGTCGATACTGAGATCAAGGCGGTGCCGGGCTTCCGGGCGAAGCAGCTCGAATTCTTCCTGAACAAGGGTGGGGACGAGATGGGGCACAAGATCCCGCGGTGATCCCACGACGTGGGTGAGGTGACGTCGTCCTCTCCCTCGTTATTGCGAGGAGCCGCTTGCGGCGACGCGGCAATCCATTCCGAACTGCGGAGTGGATTGCCGCGTCGCCTTCGGCGCCTCGCAATGACGAGGTGAAGATAGGGGCGCTTCCCTCTCTTCCGTCGCCCCAGCGAAGGCTGGGGCCTATGTCTCTCATCTCCACGGTGCCGTTTGCCACGGCAGAGATAGGCCCCAGCCTTCGCTGGGGCGACGGAGTGGGGACGGATTCGTGGCGTAGAATCAGGACAGGTGAAGGTCGGTGCGTCCTGCCAAAAGGGCACCCGGACGTTGGGTAACTCAAGGGTCAGTGGTGCGGGCATGGCTGGGGCCGACCGAACCGACATGCTTAGCCTGCTGTCACCAGGCCAGGGGATGCGGTCCTGCGATTGGCTGCTGCCGCTCCTCGATAGAGCGGCCCCGGCGATTGGGGGCGAGACGCGGTCTTTCCGGTCGGGGCTACCCGGGATGTCGTGTCGCCACGACAGTGGATCGGCCCTGTCTTCCCTTCGAAACCTCGTATCGCCTCCGCCTGCCGGCGGGTTCGTCCAGCACATGCCGGCGAGAAGCGATGCGCATCCGCTTCTGAAACCGGATGACTTCGCGCCGACCTGTCACGGCCCGGTGGCGGAGCGAGCTCTGCTCCGGGCCGGTCCTGTATCCCCAGGCTGATCGGGCGAGAGGATGGTGGAGTGGATAACCCAAATGGTTCATTTCGTCAAGAGTGAAGATCCTCCCCGTTTCGGGGAGGTGGCGCCGAAGGCGACGGAGGGGGCAGGAGGCAAGGCGTTGCGCCCGGTCTCCTGCCCCCTCCACCATGCTCCGCATGGTCCCCCTCCCCGTGCCGGGGAGGATCGATTCAGGTCAGTCCATCCGCACCCAGATGCTCTTGGTGTTGAGGTAGCTCGCGACATGCTCGTAGCCGCCTTCGCGGCCGAAGCCGGACATCTTGTAGCCGCCGAAGGGGACCGAGGGGTCCATCGCGAAATAGTGATTCACCCAGACGGTGCCGGACTTGATCCGGTTGGCGGTCGAGAGGCCGACGGTGATGTCCTTGGTCCACACGCCACCCGCGAGGCCGAAGCGCGATGCGTTGGCGCGGGCGATCACCTCTTCCTGCGTGTCGAACACCATGATCGATGCGACGGGGCCGAAGATCTCCTCGCGCGCGATGCGCATCTCGTCATTGACGTCGGCGAAGACGGTGGGGGCAACCCAGTGGCCGGTGTCGAGGCCGCCATCGGTGACGCGCGCGCCGCCGGTGACGAGGCGGGCGCCCTCGGTCGGGCCGTGATCGAGATAGTCCTGCACGCGCGTATATTGCTTGGCCGAGACGAGCGGGCCGACCTGCGTCGTGGGATCGAGGCTGGGGCCGATCTTCATCGCGGAGGCGAAGGCGGCGACGCCGGCGACGACCTCCTCATACACACCGCGCTGTACGAACAGGCGGGTGCCGGCGGCGCAGACCTGCCCCGAATTGTTGAACACGCCGATCGCGGCGGCGGGGATGGCGCGGGTGAGATCGGCGTCGTTGAAGATGATGTTTGGGGACTTGCCGCCCAGCTCCATCGTCACGCGCTTCACGCTGCCGGCCGACGCCTGGATGATCCGCTGCCCGGTCTCGCAGCTTCCGGTGAAGCTGATCTTGTCGATGTCGGGGTGGTTGGAGAGTGCCGCGCCGGTGGCGCCCATGCCGGTGACGATGTTGACGACGCCGGCAGGGATGCCGGCTTCGAGACACAGCTTGCCGAAGGCGAGGGGGCTGAGCGAGGCGTCCTCGGCGGGCTTGAGCACGACGGTGCAGCCCGCGGCGAGGGCGGGGGCGATCTTCCACACCGCGCTGAACAGCGGGCCGTTCCACGGGATGATCGCGCCGACGACGCCGATCGGTTCGCGCACCGTATAGGTGAACAGGTCGACGGGTGCGGAGTTGTGGATCGTCTCACCGTGGATCGCGGTGGCGAGGCCGGCGAAGTGGCGGATCGCGCGGAGGACGAGATCGCGCAGGCCGCGCGCGGCGGTGATCGGGCGGCCCATTTCCAGCGTGTCGAGCAGGGCGAGATCGTCGAAGTCGCGATCGATCAGGTCGGCAAGACGCAGGAGCATCGCCTGACGCTCGGCCGGCTTCACCTTGGCCCAGCTGCCCTCCAGCGCGCGGCGCGCGGCGACGACGGCGCGATCGACGTCGGCTTCGCTGCCCAGCGGAATGTCGGCCAGCTTGGTGCCGGTGTTGGGATTGAGCGTGTCGAAACGCTCGCCCGAGATGGAGTCGACGAACTGGCCGTCGATCAGGAGACCCTTGGGCGTGCCCGCGATGAGGGCGGCGTGATCGGTCATTTTAAAATCCTTACAGAGCGATTTCGAGGCGGTTGCTTGCAACTGCCGGCTCGGAAATCGCGGCAAACATCAAAGCGCTTCGACGGCATTCCGCATCGAGCGGCGGCCGAGCGCGAACAGCAGTGCCGAGGGGAGCAGCACGACGAATATGGTGATGACGAGCGACATGCCCACCAGCTTTTCGTCGCCCAGCACCTTGTCGGTGATGAGGCCCACGGTCGCGGGGCCGCCCGCAAGCGCGATCAGGCCGGTGACGAGGACGTAGAGCGCCGAGACGCGGCCGCGCAGGCGGGGAGCGGTGACGACCTGCACCACCGTCGGCCCCATGCTGGCGGCGGCGAGGACGAGCGCCATGAACAGGCCGTAGAGAACGACGGTGAGCCACGGGTTCGACACCAGGAAGGCGCCGATGCCGAGCGGGGCGGCGATCAGCACCGCGCCCATGCACCACAGCAGGTGCGCGTCGCGACGGCCGGACTTGAACAATTTATCGACCGCCCAGCCGTGGACCGGCATGAGCGCGGCGGCGAGGATCTGGGTGACGCCGAGGACCGGGCCGACCTGCGCGGGCGTCCAGCCGTGGACGCGGGCGAGGTAAGACGGGGTCCAGAGCTGGAAGCCGATCGTGCAGGCATAGGTGAGGCCGAAGCCGAGGAAAGTGGCGACCGCGAGCGGCTTGTGCGCCTTCAGGAAGGTCCACGCCTCGCCATAGCCGGCGCCTTCGTCGATCTGCGTCTTCTTGCGGCGGATGGGTTCGCGGAACAGGAAGACGAGGAGGGCGAGCAGGATGCCGGGCGCGCCGGTGATGATGAACACCTCCTGCCAGGGTTGGAGGAGGCCGAAGACCGGCCAGACCGAGCCGCCGCCCTGCATCACCGCCGAGACGATCGGCCCGCCGACGAGGAACACGACGCCCGCGCCCATCACACCGCCCATGATGAAGATCGACATGGCGAGGCCGACCTTGTGCGGCGGGAAGCTGTCCCCCACCACCGAATAGCTGCCGGTCGAGAAGCCCGATTCGCCGACGCCGACGCCCGCGCGCGAAATGGCGAGCATCGCGAAGCTGGAAGCGAGACCGCACGAGGCGGCGGCGATGCTCCAGATCGTGACCGACAGCCACAGGATCACGCGGCGGCTGTAGCGATCGAGCGCCATGCCGACGGGCAGCGCGCAGATGCAGAAGAGGAAGGCGAAGGCGGGGCCTTGCAGCAGGCTGATCTGCAGATCGGAGAGGCCCAGATCGGCTTTGATCGGGCCGACCATCAGCGCCATGATGTTCCGGTCGGTCAGCGACAATATGTAGAGCAGGAAGAGGATCGCGACCGTGAGCCAGCCCATTGCGGGCGAGGGGTAAGCGGCGCTGTCCGGCGTGGACGCGGGGGAATCGGCGGGCGCGTGCATTCTTGTGTCTCTCCTATGCTTTCCATAGGCCACAATTTTGCACGATAGGTCAATATGTGTGTGCGGCAGATCCTCTCCCGGAGGGAGAGGGGGACCGCGCCGAAGGCGTGGTGGAGAGGTATTGGTCGGCAGCGGGGCGTGGTGCGTGTGGAGAATACCCCTCCACCGGCTGCGCCGGTCCCCCTCCCCCTCCGGGGGAGGACCGTCTGTTTTTGGTCCTCCCCCGCCAGGGGGAGGTGGCGCTGAAAGCGACGGAGGGGGAGGACACGGCGAACTCGTGGCTCACCGCATCCTCCCCCTCCGTCAGCATGCGCTGACACCTCCCCCTGGCGGGGGAGGATTTTAAGCGTCTCTTACTCCGCCGCCTGGGCGAAGGCTTCGTGGGTTTCGTGGCCGGCGATGCGGCCCGGATAGGCGCCGGTGAAGCTGCCGCCGTCGAAGATCGGCTCGCCATGAACCAGCGTCATCCGCATCGGCGCGGCGTCGCGGGTGTAGCGGTAGCTGCGGCCGCCCGAGCCGTCCGGCACGTCAAACTCCTTGATCATCGGGCGACGCTCGACTTCGTTGATGTCCCAGATCGCGATGTCGGCGGTCTTGCCGACGGCGATGTGGCCGCGATCGGTGAAGCCGAAGAAGTTCGCGAGCTTGCCGGTCAGGTTGTAAACCGCCTGTTCGATCGTCAGCCAATCATTGTCGCGGGCGAAGGTGGTGATCATGTTGATGTGATCGCCGATGCCGCACAGCATCTGGGCGTGGGCGCCCGAGTCCGAGATGTTGCCGAGCGCGTTCTCATCCTTGAACAGGTTGATGATCTGTTCCATCGACGCCTTCTGCATGCCGTAGCCGAGCGTCGAGCCGATGCCGTTTTCGAGCACCCAATCGGCCAGAACGTCCGACGGATGGGCATTGTCCTTGCGGGCGTCGATCACGTCCTGGAAGGTGACTTCCGAGCCGTATGGCCCGACGCGATACTGGCTGTCGCGCATGATGACCGCTTCGGGGCGACGGAACATCGCCTGCGGATACATCTCCTCCCACGACTGGCGGGCACGCTCGCGCCATTCCTCGGACTGGAGCAGTTCGAGCTTCTTCGCGAGATTCGTCTCCTCGGCGACCTCGACCCACGCGAGCAGGTTGGTCTGGCCGAAAGTGAGCGGCGAATTGAAGTTGATCATCGTCGCCGGCGCGACGTGGGTGAAGCCGGTGTAGAGCGGATAGCCCTCGGCCTTGTAACGCTCATGCTCCTCGACCAGCGGGGCGACCTTGCCGAGCTGATAGGTGAGGGTGGGGACGCCGGCCCACTGGGTCTTGAACTTGCGATCCTTCACCAGCGGCACGAGGCGCTGCATGTCTTCGACACCCGTGAAACGCTGGAAGATCGAAATGATGACTTCGAACGTCTTGCCGGGGAATTCGTCGAGCACGTCGAACAGGGCCGAGAATTCGGCGTCGTCGGCCAGCAGCGACGGGACGGGATTGCCCTGCCCATCATAGTCCATCGTGTTCGACGAGAAGCCGCACGCGCCGGCGCGGAGAGCCTCACGCAGCATATCGGCCATCACGCGGATTTCTTCGGCATTGGCGGCGCGCTTGGTCGCGTCGATGCCCATCGCGGCGAGGCGGAGCGCCTGGTGGCCGCAGAAGAACTCGAAATTGATCGGAACCTTGAGGTTGCGCAGCATCGAGTCGCGATATTCGCCCCAGGTCTTCCAATCCCACGGCAGCTGCGAGTGGAACGGTTCGAGCGGGATATCTTCGAAGAAGGAGAAGATGCCGATCATGGCATCCTTGGCTTCCTTCGTGTGGTGGACCGGCGCGGCGCCGAAGCCGCAATTGCCGTTGACGGTGGTGGTGATGCCATAGCCCGGCAGCGGGAACATGTTGGGCATCCACCACATCGGCGCGTCATAGTGATTGTGAGTTTCGATGAAGCCGGGGGTCACATAGCAGCCGGTGGCGTCGACCACGCGCTCGACGCCTTCGCGTTCGATGGTGGGCGCGACCTTGACGATCTTGCCGCCGGAAACGCGCACGTCCGCCTTGAAAGCCGGCTTGTTCTGCCCGTCGATGACGGTGCCGTTCTTGATCAGGATATTGTAGCTCATCGCAGCCTCTCCACTGGCCGCCCGACCTCCCGAGCCGGACGGATGACACGATAACAGAATTGGCGATGCGGCCGAAGCGACCGCTCGCCGATTCGTATCGGAGAGTTCTCCGTTTAGGTCAACTATGGGGTATCGGGGCTTTTCGCGGGGAAAGCAGATGGTGATGTTGGGGGACGCCAAATGGCCCTTAGGATAATTCGCTCATCCATCCGATCCAGCGGCGGCGCGCGGTGAGGACGCCTTCGTCCGGAGTCGCCTGCACTTCGCGGCGATAGGCGCCCGGCGCCCGGCCGTTCACTTCGGAAAAGACGCGGCTCATATGCGCCTCGCTCGCAAAGCCATAATGCTGGGCGAGTTCGGAGAGGCTGGCGGTCGATCCCGCCTCGATCGCGGCGCGCACCGCATCGAGCCGGCGCAGCTGGATCAGTCGCGCGATCCCGCCCTGCCGATCGTAGAGCCGGTAGAGCGAGGAGCGCGAAATGCCGGTCGCTTCGCCGATCGTCTCGGCCGACAGGCGGCGATCGCCCAGATGGCGCGCGATATAGGTTTCGACCGCCTGACGCCGCAGGAAGTTCTGCTGCCGCGTCTCCGAACCGGGGCGCGATCGGCCGGCGAGTGCGATGCCGAGCAGATCGACCAGTACGCGCGACAGATTGGGCATCGCCCCCTTCGCGATATCGGGCGCGCGGTGCGCGAGCGAGGCGAGGAAATCGATCAGGATCAGGGTGGAGGGCGGGGGCAGGACGGTGCCGTGCAGGCGGCTGGGATGATCGACGATCGCCTCCACCAGATGGCGTGCGATGCTGACCGTCAGATAATGCGCGCCGATCGCCTGGGTGCGGGTGGGCAGGCTGGCATCGAGCAGGACGATATCGCCGGCGCGCGCGCGTTCGAACCGGCTTTCGGGGCTGCCAAGGATTTCGCCGTCGATCAGCGCGTAGAGGACGAAATGATCGAAGCCGTCGGACGCGACCCGCGCGGTGCGGCTGTGGATCAGCCCGTCGATATGGCGATCGAACAGCAGCATATTGCCCAGCCGCCATGCGGTGACATCGGCATGAAAGGGGCCGTCGACGCGTTCGACATCCGATCCGTTGGCATAAAGCTGCCGATATTCGGCGAAGGCGATGTCCGGATCGCGCCCCGTGCTGGAAAAGGTGAAGCCGTCGCCGCCGGGGGCGGGCGGATTGTCCGTGGCGGGCGGGGGCGTGATCATGCGTTGTCCGCCGCGAGCCGCCGCCAGCCCGCCGAGGCGGAGATGGCGGCGACGAAGACCAGGGCCGCCGCGCCCGCGACGAGCAGGAGCAATGCGAAGGCAAGCGCGTGGCCGTCATGCTCGATCGCGTCGCTGAGCCAGCCGGTGAGCCACGGGCCGATCGCATAGCCGAAGGCGGTGGTGACGGCGAGGAACAGCGCGTTGACCGACAGCCGTTCGCGCGGCGGGACCATCAGTTGCAGGCCGATCAGCGAGGTCGCCGCCGCGACGCCGCCACCCGCGATCATCACGACCAGCGCGATCGTGGCGCCCGCAAGGCTGGTCGCGGCATGGAGCGCGATGCAGCCGACAAAAGCGATCAGCGATCCGCCGATCATCAGCGGGGCGGGGCCGCTGCGCAGAAAATGTGCGCGCGACGCGAGGCGGCCGGCGGCGAGATGGCCGATCGGCACGCCGATCAGGACGGCGGCCCCGGCGAGCATCGCGCTGCCCGCGGTTGTCAGGCCGAATTCGCGGTTGAGGATCGACGGCGCCCACGCGCCGATCGCCTGCGCGATCATCAATATGCCTGCCGATGCGATCATGTGGCCGAGGAAGGTGGTGCGGACCGATCCGATCCAGCGCAGCCCGCTGCCGAGGCCGGGGGCGGGAACATGTGCCTCGATCGCGCGGCGCGACAGGCGCCAGAGCATCAGCGCGAGCAGGATGTTGGGGATGAGCAGCGCGAGGCTGGCGATCCGCCACGGCGCGACGGGGAGGGCAAGGCCGCCGACGGCGAGGAGCAGCGCGCCGCCGAGCAACAGCCCGCCGCTGCGGCCCGAGGCGGAGCCGGTGGTGAAGGCCGATATGGCGAGCGGGGCGGGCGGCTTTATCGAGCGCGACAGCAGCGAGGCGGCGGCGGGGGCGAAGCCGGCCTGTGCGATGCCGAAAGCGATGCGGCCCGCGACCATCCCGGCAAAGGTGGCGGCGAGCGCGCCGGTGGCGCTGGCCAGCGACCAGGCGAGCATCGAGATCGTGATGATCGTCCAGGCGGAGACGCGGCCGAGCCAGTTCGCCGCAACGATCGTCGCCACCGCGAAGGGCAGGATCATCGCGGGGCCGATCAGCAGGCCGATCTGCGCATCGGTGAGGCCGAAATCGGCGCGCAGCGCGGGCGCGAAGGCCGACGGGATCGCCCGATCGGCGAACAGGCAGAAATGCGCGGCGCCCAAGCCGACGACCGCGGGCCACCCCAGCCCGCGCGCTTCACCATCCACCGACATCGCGACCCCAAATCCCGATCCCGCCCGACACCGATCGGTGCGTGAAAGATCGAGGGCGTAAACCATTGATGATGCTGACGGGAAGGCGAAATGTGTCGGAATCGCGATGCCGGCGGAAAGCATGGCTGGCCGTCCCGGACATTGGGACGCGGGGACATGTTCGGGCCGGGGCGAGCGGGTTTATGAAAAGCATGTCCTGATCCTGGCTCCGAAATGGTCAGGAGGGCGGTACGGACACGATCGCCGGGGAAGTTTGGAGAGGAGGCCGGTTTCGCCACGGCGGGGCCGGCCTTTTCCCCGCGATCGGGCTTGCAGTCCCGCCCCGCGCCGGTCAGGACGGATCGATGACCACGCCGCGTCCCCGTTCGAAACGCATGCCCGCCGCCGATCGGCGCGAGAAGATCATCGACGGCGCGGCCTTCGCCTTTGCCGAACATGGCTTCGCCGCCGCGACGACGCAGATCATCGCGCGCCGCGCCGGGGTTTCGGAGGCTCTGCTCTATCGCCATTTCCGGTCGAAGACCGCGATCTACCGCGCGGTGCTGCGCCGGCTGATGAAGCTGCAGGATGCCGAACTGGCGCAATCGCCGCAGGAGGTTTCCTCCGCGCTCGATTATGTGCGCGGCATTCGCGACTATCTGGGGCGCGAGATGGACCTGCGCGACGGGGGGGAGGGCGCGATCGGCCACCGGCTGATGACCGCGAGCCTGGCGGGCGACGGGCGTTACGCCAAGCTGATCTACCGCCGCGCGCTGCGCCTGCGCCGGCTGGGCAAGATCGAGGCGGTGTTCGATCTGGTCGCAAACGAAGGCGTTCTTTCCGACCTGCGGATCGACCCGACCAACGCGACCCTGTTCGTCCAGCATGTCGGCGGGATGCTGTCGATCAACCATCTGAGTGGGCAGCGGGTCGCCCCGTACAAGGGCGATCGTGAGGCCGTGTTGCGCGACGCCGTGCTGTTCTGCACGCGGGGCCTCGGCATTTCGGACGATGTGGTGCGGCAGCTTTATGCCGAAGAAGGCAAGAGCATCGACTGACGCCGTTTTTGGCGGTTTGGCGCGGCTTTCCGCTTTATCGTCATATTTTCCGTATATGCGAAAGTAAGGGTTTGCGCCGCGCCCGATACCCTGTCTAGGCTAAGGCCAAGGAGCGCCGACACGGCGCCGTGGAGAGGGGATAGATATGCCGGTCGGCGGAACAGGCTTTTATCGCGGCTGGCTGGTCGTCGCACTCGCGATGCTGGCATCGACATTGATCCTGGGCAGCACGGCGATCGGCTTCGGCGCGTTCGTGCAGCCGGTGTCGGACGATCTGAAGGTTTCGCGCGCGACGATTTCGATCGGCTATGTCGTGCTGACGCTGGGCATGGCGGTGTTCGCGCCGATCGCGGGGCGGCTGACGACGCGGGTGCCGATCCGCCTGCTGATGATCCTTTCCGCGATCCTGACCGGCGGGGCGCTGATCGGCGTCGGCCTGTCGGAAAACCTGGTGCTCGACGCGGTGCTGATCGCCGGGCCGGTGGCGTTCGGCTTTGCGGCGGGCGGCAACCTGCTGGGCTTCACGCTGATCGCGCGCTGGTTCGAGAAGCGTCGTGGCCGCGCGATGGCGCTGGGCGCGATCGGGCAGGGGCTGGGCGGGCTGCTCGTCCTGCCGCCGTTGGCCTTCGCGATCCAGACCTATGGCTGGCGATCGGCGCTGATGATCGTCGGCGCGATCGTGGCCGTGGTTCTGACGATCGCGACCCTGCTGGTGCCCGAACATCCCGCCCCCGGCGAAATGGAGGCCGCGGGCGAGAAGGTGGACGCGCCGGCCGCGACCGCAGTGGCGCACGGCGGCGATGCGGGCGATCAGTGGACGATGGGCCGGCTGTTGTCGTCGGGCAATTTCTGGCTGATCGGCACGGCGGGCGCGATGCTGTTCGCGGTGGCGCAGGTGCTCGGTACGTCGATCGTGCCGTTCGGGCAGGAAAAGGGGCTGACGCTGATCCAGGCGACGACTTTGGTGTCGGCGATGACGATTATCTCGTTGCTCGCCAAGCTGGTGCTGGCGACCTTTGCCGACAAGATCGACCAGATCTGGCTGATGATCGGCGGCGCGCTGGTGCTCGGCGGGGTGATGGCGGGGCTGACCGTGGTGGTGGGCTATGGCCCGCTGCTGGCGGTGTCGGTGGTCGGCGGGCTGTGCAACGGCATCTTCTTCCCGCTGTTCAGCATGATCTTCGCCAATTATTTCGGCGCGCGGGCTTATGGCACCGCACTGGGACTCGTGACGCCGGTGATCTCGATCGTGGCGGCGGCGCTCGTCCGTTATGCCAACGTCACCTATGACAAGGCCGGCAGCTATGATCCGGCGTTCCTGAGCATGGTCGGCGCGCTGGGCGTGTCGGCGGTGCTGCTGTTCGTGGCGAGCCGGTTTCGGCCGAAGGCGGTGGTTGTGTGACGTAACTCCCCTCCCTGCCCAGGGAGGGGTTGGGGGTGGGTCAGAAAAGACCGGGGGTCGAACCTCCGGCCTTTTCTTTTGTCGAGCGGTGGAGAGTCTTTTGGCGCGCAGACGCGCGCACCCACCCCCTTGCCCCTCCCTAGGCAGGGAGGGGAGATTGAGCCTCCATCACCTCGTCGCGCAGCTTGCGTTTGAGGATCTTGCCGGGGCCGGAGAGGGGGAGCGAGGTGCGCCAGTCGATCGAGCGGGGAATCTTGTAGCCCGCGATATGCTGGCGGCAGTGGGTCTGCATCTCCTCGGTCGTCACAGCCTCGCCCGAGCGCAGGACGATGGCGGCGTGGACGCGCTCGCCCCAGCGCGGATCGGGGACGCCGATGACCGCGCATTGCGAGACGGCGGGATGCTTCGAAATCGCGCGTTCGACCTCGATCGAATAGATATTCTCGCCGCCCGAGATGATCATGTCCTTGATGCGATCGACGACGTACACGAAGCCGTCGGCATCAACGTAGCCGCCGTCGCCCGTATAGAGCCAGTCGTTGCGCAGCGCCTTGGCGGTCTGTTCGGGATCGTTCCAGTAGCCGGGCATGACGGTGCCCGATCGCGCGACGATTTCGCCGACGACGCCCTGTTCGACTTCGTTGCCGTCCGCATCGTGGATCGCGACCTCGCCCCCCGGCATCGGCAGGCCGGCCGAGCGCAGCCGGGTGGTCTTGCCCGACACGTCGTGATCGCGGGGGAGCAGCATCGTGAGGATCGGCCCCGCCTCCGACTGGCCATAAAGCTGGATCGGGCCGCATTGGGGCAGCATCTTCATGAAGCGGCGCACCACCTCCTCCGGCATCGGCATCGCGCCATAATAGAGGCGGCGCAGCGTCGGCAGGGTGCGCGGGTTGCGTTCGAGTTCGTCGAGGAAGGTGCCGACCATCGTGGGGACCAGATAGACGTCGGTGATCGCATGCCGCTCGATCGAGTCGATCACCGCGACGGCATCGAAGCGCGGCAGCAGGACGTGGCGCCCGCCGATCGCGGTGACGGCGTGGACGAACAGGGCATCGGCGACGTGGAACATCGGCGGGGCGTGGAGATAGCGCACCTCGCTGGTATCGGCGCCCAGTTCGGTCCACATGCCCAGCGAATTGAACATGTGGTTGGCGTGGGTCATCACCGCGCCCTTCGATCGGCCGGTGGTGCCGCCGGTGAAGAAGATGCTGGCGGGATCGTTGCCGTGGCGGTTCAGATCCTCCATCGGCGCGGCCTTCGCCTGCAGCGCGTCGATCGAGCGCGCTTCGCCGCGCATCGCGAGGGTGGGGACGCGCTTCGCGCCCGCATCGAAGGTGCGTTGGAGCAGATCGGCGCGGCCCGCATCGAACAGGATCAGGGTGGGATCGCCCGTTTCGAGCAGTTCGACCAGTTCGCCGGGGCTGAGCCGGGTGTTGAGCGGCAGCAGGATCGCGCCGGCCCACGGGATCGCGAAGAAGGCGGAGAGATAGAGGTCGCAATTGTCGGCGAGGATCGCGACCCGATCCCCCGGCTTCACCCCCTCATCACGCAGGACGGCGGCGAAGCGCGCGATCAGATCGCGCAACTCGACCCAGGTGAAGCTGCGGTCGTCGCACATCAACGCGATCTCACCGCCGCGGCGGCGCGCATTGGACCGGATCGACAAGGTCGCCTGCATCCGTCTCTCTCCCATCATGGCGGTATTTTTGTGAGTATCCGCCTACTTGAGAGGGTTTGACCACGCCCCACGGCACTGTCAAGCAAGCGGCCGAGATGAGGATGAGGAGAGGATATCCATGCGCCGGTTGACGTCGCACGCGGCCGGCGGGCCGGAAACATTGGTGCTGGACGATGCGCCCGATCCGGTGGCGGGGGCGGACGAGGTGCTGGTCCGGGTCGCGGCCTGCTCGATCAACTATCCCGACAGCCTGATCATCGAGGACAAATATCAGTACAAGCCCGAACGCCCCTTTGCGCCCGGATGCGAGATATCGGGGGTGATCGAGGCGGTGGGCGCGGGCGTTACCGCGCTCAAGCCCGGCGATCGCGTGATGGCGATGACCGGGTGGGGCGGGCTGGCCGATCGGATCGTCGTGCCTGCGGGCCACGCCTGGACGATCCCCGATGCGATGCCGTTCGATCATGGCGCGTCGTTCATCATGACATATGGCACCGCCTATCACGCGCTGGTGCAGCGCGCGGCGGCGAAGCCGGGCGAGACGTTGCTGGTGCTGGGTGCGGCGGGCGGCGTGGGCCTGGCGGCGGTGGAGATCGGCGCGGCGCTGGGCCTCCGGGTGCTGGCGGGCGTTTCGAGCGAGGCGAAGCTGCGCGTCGCGAAGGATCATGGCGCGGCGGATGGCTTCGTCTATCCGCGTGGGCCCTTCGACAAGGACGGCAAGCGCGCGCTGGCGAGCCAAGTGAAGGCGATTTGCCCCGAGGGGATCGACATGGTGATCGATCCGGTGGGCGGCGAGCTGACCGAGGCGGCGGTACGCGGATTGAGCTGGGGCGGGCGGCTGCTGATCGTCGGTTTCCCGGCGGGGATCGCGGCGATCCCGGCGAACCTGCTGCTGCTGAAGGGCGCGTCGGCGGTGGGTGTGTTCTTCGGCCATTTCACCGAGGTCGAGCCGGAGGTTAACGCGGCGAACATGGCGGCTCTGCTCGATCTCTACAGCGCGGGGAAGCTCAGGCCGCTGGTGAGCGCGCGCTATCCGCTGGAGCGCGGGGGCGATGCGATTGCGGCGCTTTCGGACCCCGCCACGCACGGCAAGATCGTCGTCGAGATGGCGTAATCAGACCGCCCCGCGCTTGACTCCGTCACGCAAGTGAGCGTCCATTGACATGTGACGCCCGAAAGAGGCGCGACCCCTTGGAGCGGAGACGGGTGATGGCTGATTACAAGATGCTGATCGACGGCAAGCTGATCGCGGGCGACGACACGCTCGACGTCATCAACCCGGCGACGGGCGAGACCTTTACGAAGGTCGCCCGCGCCTCCGAAGCGCAGGTCGTCGAGGCGATCGCCGCGGCCAAGCGCGCGCAGAAGGGCTGGGCCGCGACCCCGCTGGCCGATCGGCGCGCCAAGCTGCTCGAACTCGCCGACCATATCGATGCCAATGCGGACACGATCGCCCGCGCCCTGGTGATGGAACAGGGCAAGCCGCTGGCCGAGGCGCAGATGGAGGTCGGCTTCGCGCCCGCCTTCATCCGCTATTTCAGCGAACAGAGCCTCGATCCCGAAGTCGTGCAGGACGATGCCGATTATCTGATCGAACTGCATTACAAGCCGCTGGGCGTGGTCGCGGGGATCACGCCGTGGAATTTCCCGTTCCTGATCGGCGTGTACAAGCTGGCGCCCGCGCTGCTGCTGGGCAACAGCTTCATCTGGAAGCCCGCGCCGACGACGCCGGTGACGGCGCTGATCCTGGCCGAGGCGCTGAACCGGATTTTCCCGGCGGGTGTGGTCAATATCGTTATCGATAAGAACGATTTGGGTCATGTTCTTACCAACCATCCGGATGTCGCGAAGGTGAGCTTCACCGGATCGACCGCGACGGGCCGCAAGGTGATGGAGGCGGCTGCCTCATCGCTCAAGCGGCTGACGCTGGAACTGGGCGGCAACGATGCGGGCATCGTCCTGCCCGACGCCGACATCAAGAAGACCGCGCAGCGCGTGACGGGCAGCGCCTTCTTCAACGCGGGGCAGGTGTGCATCGCGCTCAAGCGGCTCTACGTCCATCGGTCGATCTACGACCAGATGTGCGATGCGCTGGCCGAGGAGGTCGGGCAGCTCGCGGTCGGCGACGGGCTGGAACAGGGGACGCGCGTCGGGCCGCTGCAAAACGCGATGCAGTACGAGAAGGCGACCCGCTATCTCGACGCGGCGGCGGCCGACGGGCGGATCATCGTCGGCGGCAAGCGCAAGGAAGGCGCCGGCTACTTCGTCGAGCCGACCCTAGTGCGCGACATTGCCGATGGCTCCGCACTGGTCGATGAGGAGCAGTTCGCCCCGATCCTGCCGGTGATCGCGTTCGACGAGATCGACGACGTGATCGATCGCGCCAATTCGTCCGAATATGGGCTGGGCGGTTCGGTGTGGTCCGAAAGCGTCGAGGCGGCGGATGCGGTCGCGGCGCGGATGGACAGCGGTACGATCTGGATCAATCACCACACCCATTTCGGCCCGCACATCCCGTTCGCCGGCGCCAAGCAGTCGGGCATCGGCAGCGAGTTCGGTCGCGAGGGGATGCTGGAGTTTTCCCAGCGTTCGGTGGTGAGCCGGATGCGGGGGTAAGCCGTCAGGCTGCCGCCCCAGTAGCGGGCAATCCCAAATCGTCACCCCGGACTTGATCCGGGGTCCAGCTGCCTTGTCCGGCGTTGGTGAAGGAAGAAGAAGCTGGACCCCGGGTCAAGCCCGGGGTGACGGTGGTTGGGGGAGGGCCGCTTCCGCCCCAATTGCGGACATTATTCAGTGCGCAGATTGTAACCGCACTTGCTGCAATTCTCCTGCGGCCAAAGCGCATAAATGGGTAGAAACTTTGGCCCGATCCGAAATATCGAGACGGAACAGGATGGGCAACGCAGGAATGCTAAGGGCAACAGTCCAGAAAGCATAAATGCTGCACACAGAATTATGCCTAATGTGCTACTGATGAGCGGGGCTGTCACGACAAACCCTAACGCCGCGAAGATGCACCAGCCTTGGTAAAGCCATCCTTTTTTATACAACGTCATTATGCGCTCATCGTCGGTGGATTCGTCTGGGTACTCTGAACATCAAGACATTTTCACACAAGTCGAATGCTAAGCGCACTTCGAGGCCGTCAGTCCGCTTTCCACCCCAAAGCCGACATTTCCAACCTGCCACCCCGGACGTTTTCCGGGGTGACGATTGCGGGGGAGGATCAGTCGCCGGTTACTTCCGCGATGCGATCCAGTCGTCGACGCGGCGTTCGAGGACGGAGAGGGGGAGCGAGCCGGAGCCGATCAGGAGGTCGTGGAAGCCCTTGAGGTCGAATTTCGGCCCCAGTGCCGCTTCGGCCTTGCCGCGCAGTTCCATGATCTTGAGCATGCCGATCTTGTAGCCGGTCGCCTGACCCGGCAGCGTGATGTAGCGGCGCACTTCGGATCGCGCGCGATCGGGGGCGAGGCGGCCGGCCTTCATCATGTAATCGACCGCCTGATCCTCGCTCCATCCCTGCGCGTGGATGCCGGTGTCGACGACGAGGCGGGCGGCGCGGAACAGTTCGGCGTCCAATCGCATGAAATCGGCGGCGATATCGGGATAGGCGCCCATTTCGGCGCACAAAGCCTCGCTATAGAGGCCCCAGCCTTCGCCGAACGCGACGTAGCGATAGGCCTTGCGGAACTTCGGCCCGCTCGCCTGGCGGACCTGGATGTCGCCCTGCATGACATGGCCGGGAATGCCCTCGTGACACATCAGATCGTAGAGCGCGGCGGGATCCTCCGCCTTGCCGAGCAGGTGGACATAGACACGGCCCGGACGGACGCCGTCGGGGCTGGGGCCGGAGGCGTGGGCGGCGCCGCCCGCCACCTCGCTGAACGCCGGTTCGCGCACCACCTCGATCTTATATTGCGGCAGCAGGTTGAAATATTTGGGTAGCAGCGTGCGCGTGTGTGCGATCGCGGCGTTGGATTTGGCGAGATAGTCGGCGCGCGAAGCATCGGTCCACGGCGTCGGCGGGAACAGCCGTTCACGCTCGGCATAATAGGCTTCGCGATCCTTGAAGCCGGCCTTGACGGCGAGCGCGTCCTGCGCGGCTTCGAGGCGTTTGACCTCGCTCAGCCCGGTGTCGTGGATCTGCTGCGCGGTCATGTCGGTGGTGGTGTTGATCTTCAGCGCGGCGGCATACCAGTCGGCGCCGCCGGGGATCGTCACCGCGCCAACCTTGCCGCTGGGCGCGGTCGGCAATTCGGCCTGCGCCCAGGCGATGACGCGGGCATAGGCCGGTGCGATGCCGAGGATCGCGGCGCGGGCATCGGCGCGCAGCGTGTCGGCCGCGGCCTTGTCGATCTTGCCGGCGGCTTCGAGCTTGCCGATCTTGGTCTGCGCATCGGCCCAGAGCGGGGAGTCCGCAGCCGTATCGAAGGGGGCGCCGGTGACGATCGTCTTGCTGCCGGCGATGACGCGCTCGATCTCGAACTTCGGCGCGTGGACGCCGTCCTTGGTCGCCAGCTTGCTCTGCGCGATTGCGGTGTCGAGCACGGCGGGGATCGCCTTCAGCCGGGCGACATAAGCTCGCATATCAGCGGCTTCGGGCGCGACATGGGTGTTGATCATGAAGTTGGGAAGCCCGGCGTGGACCGAGTAGAGGAAGCTGTAGAAGGGCGGCAGGAAGCGGCGATATTTGTAGCTGAGCTCGTTGCGATCGAGCTCGAGCGCCCAGATGTCGTAATTGGCCTGCCCCTCGGGCGAGAGCTTCGCGCGATCGAACTGCGCCTTGAGCCGCGCGACGCTGCTGCGCCGCCATTCGAGAATCTTGAGCAGGCCGGCGTCGCTGATGTCGTCGAGCTTGTCCTGCCCGTCCTTCATGCCGAGCTGGGTCGCGAGTTGGGGGCGCAGGGCGATTTCCTGCTGGAACTCGGCATCGAGGAAGGCGGTGAGGCGGGCGTCCTCCGCATTGGCCGGCGCGGCGGCGGCGGGCTTCTGCGGCGGCGTCGCGGCGGTCAGGATGGTGGACGAGAGCATGAGAGCGGCGGCGGCCGCGATGCGGAACGAAGTGCGCATGGTTCTTCCCTTTGTTTTCCGTAGCCTAGAGCAGCTTGCGCACACAAACCAAGCCAATTCCAATCCTCCCCCGCAAGGGGGAGGTGGCGCCGAAGGCAACGGAGGGGGAGGATGCGATGATCTGGAGTTTGTCGCCGTCCTCCCCCTCCGTCAGCTGCGCTGACACCTCCCCCTGGCGGGGGAGGATGAGTTAGAGGCCTTCACCGCCAACCCACTGCGCGTGGGAGAGGCGGCGGGCGACCGACCAGGTCTGCATGCGGATGTCGGGGACGGCGACGATTTCCCAGAAGGCGCCGCGCGTCATCGGGCCGAGCGCGATCAGGCGCGGATTGGCTTTGCCGGTGGCGTCGATCGTCTCCGCCTGCGCATTCACGTCGATGCCCAAGTGGAGCGGATCGGGGCGCAGATGGCCCGATGCGACGAGGCTTTTGAGCAAAGGTTCGCCGGTACGGAGCAGATCGCCCTGCGGGCCGGTGCAGTTGATGATGCGGCGTGGGGCGATCGTCTCGATATCGTGGCGGTGGCGCGGGCGGAAGGCGGCTTGGCCGGTCTGCGCATCGACCGACTGGAGCTTGCCCGCGACGATGCGGAGGCGGCCGCTGGCGCGCAGGGTGGCGACCTTTTCGGCGACCTGCGGAGAGAGGCGGTGGCGGTGGATATCCCACCAGGCGCGCAGGTGACGCAGGAAGCGGCGCTGCTCGGCCGGCGGGGCGGATAGCCACATCGCCTGCGTATAGGGGCGCAGTTCGTCGATCGCCGAGCGCCAGCCGATCTCCCGCGCACGGGCACGGACGCGGTGGACGAGGGCGGAGCCGAGTTCGACGGGCTTTTCGGGGAGCGAGGTCTTGGGCGCGTCGCCATGTGCGTGCGGGGCGAGGCCACGGCGCGAGAGGGCGACGATGGGGCCGCGAAAGCCCTTCGCATCGAGCGCGAGGACCATGTCGATCATCGTGAGACCCGTGCCGATGATGAGAACGGTGTCATCATCGGTGAGGCCATCGGTGATGCCCGGCCCCCACGGATCGCGCGCGTAGAGATCGGCGGGCAGATCGCCACCGAGGCCGGGGGGATCGTGCGGGGGCAGGTTGCCGAGCGCGAGGACGGCGGCGTCGGCGGCGAGGGTGGAGCCGTCGGCGAAGGCGATCGTGACGCCGTCGGGCCGCATGTCGAGCGAGATGGCCTCGTCCTGTCGCAAGGTCAGCCGGCCGGGGTTGGCGCGCAGTTCGGCGGCGAGCAGTTCGGCGAGATAGTCGCCATAGTCGCAGCGCGAGGCGAAGCTTTGCGGCTGGCCCTTGCCGCGCGCGGCGAGCCAGCGGACGAAGTGATCCGGATCGTCGGGCAGCGCGCTCATGTTCGATGCGCGGACGTTGAGGAGGTGTTCGGGCGTCGCGGTGGAATAAGCCACGCCGCGCGCGAAGGCGTCGCGCCGTTCGATCAGGGTGACGCGCGGGCCATCGTGGCGCAGCAGGTTGATCGCCTGCAGCGTGCCCGAAAAGCCCGCGCCGATGACGGCGACATGATCGATGCGGGGCGGGGCGTTCATCGCGTCAGAAAGCCGGTATGACCGCGCCCTTGTAACGCTGTTCGATGAAGGCCTTGGTCTCGGGGCTGCGGAGCGCCGCGACGAGCTTCACGACGCGCGGATCGTCACGCGCGCTTTCGGGGCCGACGACGAAGTTGACATAGGGGCTGTCCTTACCCTCGATCACCAAAGCGTCCTGGCCGGGGCGCAGCTTCGCCTCCAGCGCGTAATTGGTGTTGATCAGGGCCAGATCGACCTGATCGATGACGCGGGGCAGGGTGGCGCCCTCCAGTTGCTTGAACACATATTTGTGCGGGTTATCGGCGATGTCGCGGGGCGATGCCGTCATGCCCGCGCCGGGTTTGAGTTTGATCAGGCCCGCCTTCCGCAGGAGGATCAGCGCACGGCCGCTGGTGCTGGCGTCGTTCGGGATCGCGATGGTCGCGCCGTCGGGGACGTCCTTGAGCGTCTTCCACTTCTTCGAATAGCCGCCGAGCGGCTCGACATGGACGCCCGCGATCGTGACGAGATTGGTGCCGCGCGCCTTGTTGAACTCGGCGAGGTAGCTCTCTGTCTCGAAATAGCTGACCGCGATCCGGCCTTCGGCGACCTGCACGTTGGGCTGCACATAATCGTTGAACACGCGGATATCGAGCTTGAGGCCGTCCTTGGCGAGGCCGGGCTTCACCGCCTCGAGGATTTCGGCGTGGGGCACAGCGGTCGCGGCGACCGTCAGCGTGTTGGGATCGGCGGGTGCGGCGTCCTTCTTGCAGCCGGCGAGCGCCAGCGTGGCGAAGGCGATGAGGGCGAGAGAGCGCATGGGCGGACTTTCTATCGGCGGCTGAAATGGCGGACGAGGCGGTCGCCCGCCATCTGGAGCAACTGGACGAGGATCAACAAGAGGACGACCGTGACGATCATCACGTCGGTCTGGAACCGCTGATAGCCGAAGCGGATCGCGAGATCGCCCAGGCCACCCGCGCCCACGACGCCCGCCATCGCGGTGAAGGAGACGAGGGCGATCGCGGTGACGGTGATGCCGGCGAGGATGCCGGGCATCGCCTCCGGAATCAGAGCGCGCATGACGAGATCGCGGGTGGTGGCGCCCATCGCGGTGACGGCCTCGATCGTGTCGCGGCCGACCTCGCGCAGCGCCAGTTCGACGAGGCGTGCGAAGAAGGGGGCGGCGGCGACGACCAAAGGCGGGATCGCGCCGACGACGCCGAGCGAGGTGCCGACGAGCGCGACGGTGAGCGGGATCATCACGATCAGCAGGATGATGAAGGGCACCGATCGCAGCAGATTGACGACCAGCGACAGCCCCAGATGCGCGGCGCGGTTCGCCCAGACCTGCCCTGGGCTGGCGAGGAACAGGACCACGCCTAATGGCAGGCCGATCGCGACGGTGAGGACCAGCGAGGCGGATAGCATCGCGAGCGTATCGAGCGTGGCCTGCCCGATGTCGGCCCAGTCGATGGAGGCGAATTCGATCACGACACCGCTCCATAGCTGGCGAGCGCGGCGACGGCGGCTTCGGCATCGCCGGTGACGCCCAGGGTCAGCTGGCCGTAGCGGCCTTGGCGGAAGCGGCCGATATGGCCGCCGAGGACGACGAGATCGACCCCGGTTTCGCGCGCGACGCGGGTGAGGACCGGCTGGGCGATGGCGTCGCCTTCGAAGGTGAGGCGGATGACACGGCCGGGGAAGTCGGCGTGATCGTCATGCCCTTCGCCGGCTTGGGCGAGAAGACGGCGGGTTTCGGCGGCTTGCGGGCGCAGGAAGATGTCGGCGACGGGGCCGGTTTCGACAAGGCGGCCGGCATCGAGCACGGCGACGCGATCGCACACCTCGCGCACCACCTCCATCTCATGCGTGATCATCACGACGGTGAGGCCGAGATCGCGGTTGAGATCGGCGATGAGGGACAGGATGTCGCGCGTCGTTTCGGGATCGAGCGCGCTGGTCGCCTCATCACACAACAGGATGCGCGCGTCGCCGGCGATGGCGCGCGCGATGCCGACGCGCTGCTTCTGCCCGCCCGAAAGCTGGCCCGGATATTTGTGGCCGTGCGCGGACAGGCCGACGCGGTCGAGCAGATCGGCGACGCGCGCCTTGCGTTGATCGGCGGGGACGCCCGCGATGCGCAAGGGGAGCGCGACGTTATCCGCAACGGTAGCCGAGGAGAGCAGGCCGAATTGCTGGAAGATCATGCCGACCCGGCGGCGCAGCGCGCGCAGATCGGCGGGGGAGGCGGCGCCGACATCCTGTCCGTCGACGGTCACGCGCCCGCTGCCGGGGCGTTCAAGGCCGTTGATCAGGCGGACCAACGTGGATTTGCCCGCACCCGACCGGCCGATGACGCCGAAAATCTCGCCGGCGGCGATCGACAGGGTCACATCGTGAAGCGCGGGAAGGCCGCCGGTCGTGAACGTCTTGGCGACCGATTCGAAGTGGATCATCGGTGGCTCGTTATACTATCATATCGGTAGGGAATAGGGTTCGTTCCCCATCTTCTAGCAGATGCGCCGAACCCCGCCAGCATCGCTGTGCCTTTTAGGACACGGCCTGTTTCAAATTGTTGCGAGTGACTTGCAACAGCGAATGTGAGAAGCTAGGCGCCGCGCTTTCCAAATTATCGATTGCGGAGTGATATATGAAGACGTCGTTGGCGTTGCTGACGGGTTGCGCGGGGCTGATCGCCGCGCCGCTGTGGGCGCAGGAAGCATCCGACGACATCATCGTCACCGCGCAGCAGGCGCAGAAGCAGGTCGTCAGCGATGGCAACCTAGGCGTGCTGGGCAACAAGAGCGCGCTGGAAACGCCGTTCAACGTCACGACCTATACCGCGCAGCTGGTGCTCGATCAGCAGGCCGAGACGATCGGCGACGTGCTGAAGAACGAGCCTTCGGTGCGCACGGCTCAAGGGTTCGGCAACCAGGCCGAACTGTTCGTGATCCGCGGCTTCGCGCTGTCGGGCGACGACGTGGCGATGGACGGGATGTTCGGCATCACGCCGCGCCAGCTCGTTTCGCCCGAACTGTATGAGAGCATCCAGGTGCTGAACGGCGCCAACGCCTTCCTGTTCGGCGCGGCGCCCAGCGGCACCGGCACGGGCGGCGGCATCAACCTGATCCCCAAGCGCGCCGAAAAGACGCTGTTCCGCGCGACCGCCAGCTATGGCGCCGACAGCATCTTCGGCGGCAATTTCGACGCGGGCACCCGCTTTGGCGAGGAGGACAGCTTCGGCATCCGCGTGAACGGCGTCTATCGTCGCGGCGACACCGCGATCGACAATGACAAGCGCCGTGTGGGCGTGCTGGGCGCGAGCTTCGATTTCCGCCGCGGGCCGGGCCGCTTCTTCTTCGACTTCGGTTATGAGAACCAGCAGGCGTTCCAGCCGCGTCCGCAGGTGCGCCTGCTCAACACCGGCATCGCCGTGCCGCGCGTGCCCGATGCGAACAACAATTACGGCCAGCCCTGGTCCTTCACCAAGCTGCGCGACATCTATGCGCTGGCGCGCGTCGAGGTCGACGTGGTCGACAATGTGATGGTCTATGCCGCCGCCGGCATCCGCGACGGGCGCGAAGATGGCGAATATTCGACCGTGACGATCACTAACAGCACCACCGGCGCCGCGACCGGCGCGCGCCTGTTCGTGCCGCGCAAGGACAATAACCAGAGCGGGCAGGCGGGCATTCGCGGCAAGGTGACCTTCGCGGGGATGAGTCACGAGTTCAACGCCGGCGGATCGATCAACGTGCAGAGCAACCGCAACTCGTTCCGTTCGGGCACCTTCCCGGCGGCGGTGCGGCCGTGCAGCACCGCGACGACGGTGTTCTGCACCAATCTCTATGCGCCTGTTTATGTCGCGAAACCTGCGGATGCGGGTATGGCCACGGGAGGCAGCCTAACCGAGCTTCCACGCGTGTCGAAGAATGCATTCAGCAGCCTGTTCCTGTCCGACACGATCGGGTTCGTCGAGGATCGTGTGCTGCTGACCATCGGTGCGCGGCGCCAGCATTTGAATGTAGAAGCCTATGACCGAACGAGCTTCCGCCGCACGTCCAATTACAACAAGACTGTCACGACCCCGGTGGTCGGCCTTGTCGTACGCCCGACAGACCGTATCTCGATCTACGCCAATCGAGTCGAGGCGCTGGCGCAGGGGCCGACCGCCCCAACCAACGCATCTAATGTGGCTCCCGGCACGGTCTTTCCGCCGTTCCGTTCGAAGCAATATGAGGTCGGTGGTAAGGTCGCGATCCGCGGCTTGACCGCAACAGTCGCGCTTTTCCAGACGAAGCAGCCGAGCGCGCGAAGCGACACTGATCCTAACAATGCGGGCCAGGTGATTTACAGTGTCGACGGCAAGCAGCGTAATCGCGGTATCGAGATCAGCTTCAATGGCGAGCCGATGGAGGGGCTGCGTTTCATCGGCGGTGGCACGATCGTCGATGCGAAGCTCCAGAAAACGGCCAATGGTGCCAATGACGGCAATCGTGCGGTTGGCGTGCCGCCCTATCAGCTGAATCTGGGTGCTGAGGTGGTTCCAGCGTTCCTGAAGAACGCAACGTTCACCGGTCGGATCGTGCGGACTGGCAAGCAATATGTTGATGTGACCAACCGTCAGCAACTCGACGCTTGGACTCGCTTTGACGTGGGTATGCGTTATGTCGTTGTGGCTGACAGCCACCCGATCACGCTGCGCCTAAGTGCGGAAAATGTCGCGAACAAGCGCTATTGGGCATCGTCCTTCGGTTCGAACATCGTACAGGGTGGCCCCCGCACGGTGAAGGCTTCGGCCACATTCGAGTACTGATGATCCGATGACCAACGGAACGATCAAGGCCTGGTATCTCGTCCACAAGTGGACGAGCCTGATCTGCACGGTATTCCTGCTGATGCTGTGCCTGACGGGCCTGCCCTTGATCTTCCATGAGGAGATCGATCACGCGCTGGGCGAGAGCAAGGTGCTGCCGGCGATGCCGGGGGTGCCGAACCACGATCTCGATCAGATGCTGGCGGCGGCCGAGCGGCTCTATCCGGGCGAGCGGCCGCTGTTCCTGAGCTTCGACGACGATCGTCCGGTGGTGAACATCACCACCGGGCCGCGCGCCATGTCGACGCGCGAAGAGATGCACATCACCCCGATGGACCTGCGCACGGCCAAGCCGGTGGGCGAGATCGACGAGGGCGGGGTGATGGGCTTCATCCTGCGCCTGCATGTCGACATGTTCCTGTCTCTGCCGGGCGAATTGTTCCTGGGCTTCATGGGTTTCCTGTTCTGTGTGGCGACGGTTTCGGGCGTCGTCCTCTACGCGCCGTTCATGCGGAAGCTCGATTTCGGGACGATGCGCTGGTCGAAAAGCCGGCGGGTGCGCTGGCTGGACATGCACAACATGCTGGGCATCGTCACGCTCGCCTGGGTGATGGTCGTCGGGCTGACCGGCGTGATCAACACGCTGAGCGATCCGCTGGTCAACGTATGGCGCAGCGACCAGCTGGCGAAGCTGACCGCGCCTTATCAGGGGCTGCCGCCGGTCCCGGTGGAGCGGTTCGGTTCGGTGCAGGCGGCGGTGGATACCGCGAAGGCCGCAGCCCCCGGCACGACGCCGCAGTTCATCGCCTTTCCCGGCGTGCGTTTCACCAGCGAGCATCATTTCGCGGTGTGGCTGCGCGGGGCGACGCCGGCGACGAAGCAGATCCACACGCCGGCGCTGATCGACGCGCAGACGGGCAAGCTGACCGCGATGGCGCATATGCCGTGGTATATGCTGGCGCTGCGCCTGTCGCAGCCGCTGCACTTCGGCGATTATGGCGCGATGCCGCTCAAGATATTGTGGGCCTTGCTCGATATCGGGGCGATCGTGATTCTGGGGAGCGGCCTGTATCTGTGGATCGGGCGGCGCGCCGGATCGATCGAGGCGCGCATTCGCGAAGTGCGCAGCGGCGCGGCGCTGGCGCCGGTGGCGGCCGAATGAAGCAGGTCCGCCTGAAGCCGGGGCACAAGACCGCGCTCGCCATCTTCGCGGTGCCGATGGTGCTGGCGGTGCTGAGCCTTGGCGGGCTGATCGTCGGCCTGCTGGGCGATGGCTGGGAAGATATTGCCGCGTGGATCGGGCTTGCGGCGCCGGTTGCGGCCGCGCTGTGGGCGTGGCAGCGTCGGCGCTGATGATCGCGCGCCTTTGCCTCGCCCTTGCCGCCCTCTGTTCCGCCGCCGCTGCCCAGGCAGCGTGCGCGCCGGGGGAGAGCGAGCAAGTCACCGCCGAACTCTATCTGGGGGCGAGCAACAAGGCGGGGGTGATCACCGACGCCGAGTTCACCGACTTCCTCGATCGCGAAGTGACGGCGCGCTTCCCCGAAGGGCTGACCGTGCTCGACGCGCAGGGGCGGTGGATGAACCCCAAGGGCACGGTGACGCGCGAGCCGAGCAAGTTGCTGATCCTCGTATTGCCCGGCCGCAGCGATGACCGCGCGAAGGTGAGCGCCATCGCGAAGGCGTATAACAAGCGGTTCGATCAGCAATCGGTGCTGGTGACGTTCGAAGATCGCTGCGTGTTGTTCGAGAACGGGCGGCCGTAACCACCTCCTCGTCATTGCGAGCGTAGCGAAGCAATCCAGGCCCGCACTGGCGAGGTTCGCGCCTCACTCACATGCGGGCCTGGATTGCCGCGTCGCCTTCGGCTCCTCGCAATGACGAGGTTGTGGAGAGGAGCGTCGCAGGTTAGGGCGGGGCATGGTTCGCTTTTCGTTCTGCGGTCTCGACCTGCTGGCGCTGCCCGAGGGGGCGGCGTTCTGCGCGGCGACGCGGACGTTGCTGGTCGCCGATCTGCATCTCGAAAAGGGCAGCGCTTATGCGAAGCGCGGGCAGATGCTGCCGCCCTACGATTCGATCGAGACGTTGCGCCGGATCGAGGCGCTGATCGCGAAGACCGAGGCGCGGACGCTCGTGTGTCTGGGCGACAGCTTCCACGATCGCGGCGGGGTCGCGCGACTGGAGGGGGAGGCGCGCGCGGCGCTGGTGCGGATGGCGGGCGAGGTCGACTGGGTATGGATCGTCGGCAATCATGATGCCGAAATCGTCGATCCCCCGGCGGGCCGCGTGCTGGCGGAGGCGATGCTGGGCGACGCGATCCTGCGGCACGAGGCCGATCCGAAGGATATGCGGCCGGAGATTTCGGGCCATTATCACCCCAAATATATCATGACGCTGCGCGGGCGGCGTGTGTCGCGGCCGTGCTTCGTGGCGGGGCGGACCAAGCTGATCCTACCATCCTTTGGCGCGTTCACCGGCGGGATGGACGCGGCCGACCCTGCGATCCTGCGCGCGGTGGGCCGCGATGCGCGCGCGCTGGTGCCGGTGGCGGAGCGGTTGCTGGATTTTCCGCTGGCGGCGTAGCCGTCGCCCCGGCGAAGGCTGGGGCCTATTTCTGCCGTGGCAGGCGGCAACTGGCAGGTGAGAGACATGGGCCCCAGCCTTCGCTGGGGCGACGGGTTAGGAGGCGAGGGTGGCCCTGAACGCCGCCATCCGCCGCACCGCTTCGTCGATCGTGGCGTCGTCCTTGGCGTAGCAGAGGCGGACGATCGAGGTGATGGGGTCGCTCTCGTAAAAGGCCGACATCGGGATCGAGACGACCCCGGCCTCATGCGCCATGCGTTCGGCGAAGGTGACGTCGTCGAGCGCCAGCCCCGAGGCGGCGAGGTCGATCGAGACGAACCAGGTGGCGTCGGCCGGCAGCACGACGAAGCCGGCCGTGCGCAGGCCGTCGACAAGGCGGTCGCGCGAGGCGGCGAATCCGGCGCGCATCGAATCGAACCAGCCGTCGGGCTTGGCCAGCCCTTCGGCGACCGCCCATTGCAGGTTGGGCGGGGTGGTGAAGGTGAGGAACTGGTGCGTCTTGGCGATGACGCCCGCGAGCGCCTTGTCCGCGATCAGCCATCCGACCTTCCAGCCAGTGAGCGCGAAGATTTTGCCCGCCGAACCGATCTTCACGGTCAGCTCGCGCATGCCGGGCAAGGCGATCAGGGGCACGTGATCGGGGCCGAAGCGGACATGCTCCCACACCTCGTCGCACAGGGCGATGATGCCGTCGGCGATACAGCGTTCGGCGATGGCGGTGAGGGTTTCGCGGTCGAACATCGTACCGGTCGGGTTGACCGGATTGTTGACGATGATCAGCCGGGTCCGCGCGGTGATCGCGGCGTCAAGATCGGCGGGGTCGAGTCGCCATGTCGGTGGCTGGAGGCGGATGGTGCGGACCACGCCCCCGGCGCGGCGGACGAGCGGGGCATAAGCGTCGTAGAGCGGCTCGATCAGGATCGCTTCGTCCCCCGGCGAGAGGATCGCGAAGATCGCGGCGGCCAGCGCCTCGGTCGCGCCCGATGTGACGACCACTTCGGATGCTGCGTCGAAGTCGATGCCCTGATGGCGGCGATAATGATCGGCGATGGCGCGGCGCAGTTCGGGCAGGCCGGCCATCGGCGGATATTGGTTCGATAGGGTCAGCAGCGCATCGGCCGCCGATTCCAGAATGTCGCGCGGGCCGGGGGCGTCGGGGAAACCCTGCCCCAGGTTGATCGCGCCGGTTTCGCGGGCGATCGCGGACATCTTTTCGAAGATCGTGGTCGGCAGGCCCGAATAGATCGGGTTCATGCGGGCTTCTTGTGGCCCTTGATCCGGTGCCACACGAACCAGATGCCGCCGGCCAGAATCACGCCCACCACGACGAAATCGAGCTTGTGGAGGACGGCGCCGAGGCGCGGATCGGTGCGCCACTGATCGCCCAGCTTCATGCCCACCCAGGCGAGGCCGAAGCACCACGGCCACGAACCGATGAAGGTGTAGAGGTGGAAACGGAACAGGTTCATCCGCGCGACGCCCGCCGGGAAGGCGATGAAGCTGCGGATCGCGGGCAGCAGGCGGCAGACGAGAACCGTCAGATCGCCCCAGCGGCTGAAGAACTTTTCGGCCCGGTCGAGATCCGAATGGCTCATCAGCACATATTTGCCCCAGCGATCGACGACCGCACGACCACCGCGCTTGCCCAGTTCGTAGGCGAAGATGGAGCCGACGTTGCAGCCGATCGCGCCCGCGGTCGCCGCCATGTAGAGATCGAAGTCGCCGGTCGAGACCAGATAGCCCGCGAAGGGCATGATGATTTCGGACGGGAGCGGGATGCACGCGCTCTCGATCGCCATCAGGATGATGATGCCCCAATAGCCGCCGCGCAGGATGACCGCGATGATGAAAACCGCGCAGGCGGCGATGATGTCGTGAAGCATGAGGCGCGACTGTAACGACCGAAATGCCGCGATCAACGGCGATTATGTTTCCGCGCGATTACCCACCGTCTGTTTCGTCATCCCGGCGGGAATCCTTTTCTATCCTCCCCCGCCAGGGGGAGGTGTCAGCGCAGCTGACGGAGGGGGAGGGAACGATGATCTGGAGTTGGTCGCCGTCCTCCCCCTCCGTCGCCTTCGGCGCCACCTCCCCCTGGCGGGGGAGGATGGATGGTGCCCCAAAACGAAAAGACCCCGCCGGGGCGGGGTCTTCGTGAAATGGTGCGGAGCGTCCGGCTTATTCGGCCGGGGCCGCCTCGTTGCCACCCTCGGCCGGGGCCGTGGCGTTGTCGCCGCCTTCGGCCGGAGCGGGGGCTGCGTCTTCCGCAGGAGCCGCCGGCATCGGCAGCGGGCTGGGCGACTGCTGGTTCAGATAGGCGATGACGTTGGCGCGATCTTCCGGCTTCGAAAGGCCCGCGAAGGTCATCTTCGTGCCCGGCGCGAACGCCTTCGGGCTCTTGAGCCAGTCGCTGAGATTCTGCCAGTTCCAGTTGCCGCCCTTGCCGGCCAGCGCATCCGAGAAGGCGAAGCCGCGGCCCTTGCCGACCGGCTCACCCAGCACATGCCACAGGTTCGGCCCCAGAGCGTTCGGGCCGCCATTGTTCGCGTTGTGGCAGGCCGCGCACTTCTTGAACACGTCGGCGCCCTTGGCCGGATCGGCGCTGGCGAGGTAGAATTCGATCGGCTTTTCGGCAGCGGCGCCGCCCTCAGCGCCCTCTTCCTCGACGCCTTCGACGACATAGCCCATCTTTTCGGGCCGCTCGGCGTGGAAATATTCACCCGACAGGATGGAGAGGCCCAGGGCCGCAATGCCGCCCGCAAGCGCCCAGCCGGCCAGTGTATTCGCGCGATCGTCCATTGTGCCCCTCGATAATCCCTGGTCCCCACACGTCGCCGCACGGGAAAGCGCGCTCGCTTTATAATCGGTTGGATGCGTCCGCAAGCCACAAGGCGCGGCTTGGGCCGGCAAATTGCTGCGCTGCGGCTTGCGATGCGCCCAAGCCACGCCTAACGCTCGCGCCCCATGCAGAATTATCCCGCCCCCGCGCAGGCGCTCGTCGCGCGCATGACCGCCGAAGCCGCCGCCGATACGAGTCGGGCGGTCGCCTTTCAGGGCGCGCCGGGCGCCAATTCGCATCGCGCGGTGCTCGAAGCCTTTCCCGACGCGCTGCCTTTGCCGTGCTTCAGCTTCGAAGATGCGATCGATGCGGTGCGCGAAGGCCGGGCCGATTGCGCGGTGATTCCGATCGAAAATTCGCTGAACGGCCGCGTCGCCGACATGCATTTCCTGCTGCCGGAATCGGGCCTGGTCATCACCGGCGAACATTTCATGCCGATCCGCCACACGCTGATGGCGATTCCCGGCCATGCGACGATCACCGAGGTGATGAGCCATTCGCAGGCGCTGGGCCAGTGCCGCCACTGGCTGCGCGGGCAGGGGATGACGCCGATCGCCTATCCCGACACGGCAGGTGCCGCCGCTGCGGTGGCCGAGGCGCGCGACGCGCATGTCGGCGCGCTGGCGCCGCGCCTGTCGGCCGAACTGTACGGGCTGGACGTGGTGGCCGAAGACGTCGCCGATGCGGAGGACAATACGACCCGCTTCGTCGTCCTCGCGCTCAACGGGCCGGATACGCAGCCGGGCAACGGCCCGGTGATGACCAGTTTCCTGTTCGAGGTGAAGAATATCCCGGCCGCGCTCTACAAGGCGCTGGGCGGCTTCGCGACCAACGGGGTCAATATGACCAAGCTGGAAAGCTACCAGCGCGGGGCGACCTTCTCCGCGACCGAATTCTACGCCGATATCGAAGGCCATCCCGACGAGGCGCCGGTGCGCCGCGCGCTGGAGGAACTGGCGTTCCACACCAAGTGGGTGCGCGTGCTGGGCACCTATCCGCAGGCGCGGGCGCGAATCCTCGGATAAGAGGACTCGTCATTGCGAGCGTAGCGAAGCAATCCAGGCCCGCACTGGGAGAGGTTCGCAACCATCTCCAGTGCGGGCCTGGATTGCCGCGTCGCCTACGGCTCCTCGCAATGACGAGGAGAATAGAGGGGGCGGGCCGGCAAGCCTTGCCTCCCGCGCGCGCCGATAATAGTGGCGGGCGCTTCGAGATAAGAGGAGCCTCGGCATGCGCGCATTCATTTTTCCCGGACAGGGCAGCCAGGCCGTCGGCATGGGCAAGGCGCTGGCCGATGCCAGCCCGGTCGCGCGCGAAGTGTTTCAGGAGGTCGACGACGCTCTCGGCCAGAACCTGTTCCGCCTGATGGTGGAAGGTCCGGCCGACGAACTGACGCTGACCGAAAACGCCCAGCCCGCGATCATGGCGAACGCGATCGCCACGCTGCGCGTGCTGCAGAAGGACGGCGGGATCAGCCTGGCCGACAAGGCTGCGTTCGTGGCTGGGCACTCGCTGGGCGAATATAGCGCGCTGTGCGCGGCCGATGCGTTCGATCTGGCGACCACGGCGAAGCTGCTGAAGCTGCGTGGCCAGTCGATGCAGGCGGCGGTGCCGGTGGGCGTCGGCGCGATGGCGGTGTTTCTGGGTCTCGATTTCGAAGGTGCGCGCCAGGTGGCCGAGGAGGCTGCGCAGGATCAGGTCTGTCAGGCCGCCAACGACAACAGCAACCGGCAGGTCGTGGTTTCGGGGCACAAGGAAGCCGTCGAGCGCGCGATCGAGATCGCCAAGGCCAAGGGCGCGCGCCGCGCGATGCTGCTGCCCGTATCCGCGCCTTTCCACTGCGCGCTGATGCAGCCGGCGGCCGATGCGATGGCCGCCGCGTTCCGCGACAATCATGCGCAGGCGCCCTTGGTGCCCGTCTATGCCAACGTCACCGCCGCGCCGACCGCCGATCCGGCCGAGATCGTTCGCCTGCTCGTCGATCAGGTGACGGGCACGGTGCGCTGGCGCGAAAGCGTCGCCGCGATGGCGGCGGGCGGCGTCGATCAGTTCATCGAGTTTGGCGGCAAGGTCGTCGGCCCGATGGTCAAGGACATCACCGACCAGGCGACCGCGACCAGCGTCGTCACGATGGCCGATATCGAGGCGCTGGCCGCGTCGTTGTAATTCAATAAACCCGTCGTCCCCGCGAAGGCGGGGATATATCCAGTCTCTCCGCATGGGAAGACACTGGATGGGCCCCCGCCTTCGCGGGGGTGACGATAGAGAGAAGTGGAACCGGCATGTTTGATCTGACGGGAATGACCGCGCTGGTGACCGGCGCTTCGGGCGGGATCGGTTCGTCGATCGCAAAGGCGCTGGTGGCGCAGGGCGCGAAGGTCGCGCTGTCGGGCACGAGCGAGGAAAAGCTGAAGGCCGTCGCGGCCGAAATCGGTGGCGACACCGTGATCCTGCCGTGCAACCTGGGCGATGCCGCCGCGGTCGACGCGCTGGTGCCGCAGGCGGTCGAGGCGCTGGGCGGGAAGCTCGACATCCTCGTCAACAATGCGGGCGTGACGCGCGACAACCTGATCATGCGGATGAAGGATGACGAGTGGGATCAGGTGATCTCGGTCAATCTGGAAGCCGCTTTCCGCCTGATCCGTGCGGCGACCAAGCCGATGATGAAGGCACGCCACGGCCGCGTCATCACGATCACGTCGATCGTCGGCACCACCGGCAATCCGGGGCAGGCCAACTATGCCGCGTCGAAGGCGGGCCTTGTCGGCATGTCGAAGGCGCTGGCGCAGGAACTGGCCAGCCGCAACGTGACCGTCAACTGCGTCGCCCCCGGCTTCATCCGTTCGGCGATGACCGACGTGCTGCCCGACGCGCAGAAGGACGCGCTGCTCACCAAGAT
This sequence comes from Sphingomonas crocodyli, assembly GCF_004005865.1. Lineage (NCBI taxonomy): Bacteria > Pseudomonadati > Pseudomonadota > Alphaproteobacteria > Sphingomonadales > Sphingomonadaceae > Sphingomonas > Sphingomonas crocodyli. The sequence continues at coordinate 2,738,559 of NZ_SACN01000001.1, read as the reverse complement.
TCCGGCGGGCAAGCTGGGCGAGGGCGACGACATTGCCGCCGCCGTCGTCTATCTCGCCAGCCGCGAGGCGGCCTACGTCACCGGCCAGACGCTGCACGTCAACGGCGGTATGGCGATGATCTGAACCCGGCCCGCGTCCGGCTCCTCGCAATGGCGAGGTGCGGAGGCGAGTGTCACACACTCTTGCAAGCGTAACTTGGCCCCGTTAGTGCGGGGCCAACAATTCGAAGGAAGGCTACCCATATGAGCGAGACCGCCGAGCGCGTTAAGAAGATCGTCGTCGAGCATCTCGGCGTCGAAGCCGAGAAGGTCACCGAAGAGGCGAGCTTCATCGACGATCTGGGCGCCGACAGCCTCGACATCGTCGAGCTGGTCATGGCGTTCGAAGAGGAATTCGGTGTCGAAATCCCCGACGATGCGGCTGAAAAGATCACGACCGTGAAGGACGCGATCGCCTACATCGACGCCAACAAGGACTAATATCCCCGCGCTCGAAACACGCCTTCCCTTGCGGGTCGGGCGTCAAGGGCCGACATCAACGGCTCCCCGACCCCGGATGACCGGATGGACGGGGGGCCGTTTTGTCGTAGATGAGACTTGTGAATAACAGGAGAATGCCATGCGCCGCGTGGTCGTAACCGGACTGGGACTCGTGACGCCGCTGGGCGCGGACGTCGAGACGACCTGGGCCAATATCCTCGCCGGAAAGTCCGGCGCGGGGCAGATCACCCGCTTCGACACCGAGGGGCAGAAATGCACCATCGCGTGCGAGGTGAAGCCTGCCGACCATGAATATGGCTTCGATCCGAACAAGCGCGTCGATCACAAGATCCAGCGCCAGGTCGATCCCTTCATCATCTACGGCATCGATGCCGCGGGTCAGGCGCTGGAAGATGCCGGCCTGACCGAGATGACCGAAGAGGAAAGCTATCGCGCGGGCCTGTCGATCGGGTCGGGCATTGGCGGCCTTCCGGGCATCGCCAGCGAATCGCTGGTCTGCGAGAATAAGGGGCCGACGCGCGTTTCGCCGCACTTCGTCCACGGCCGCCTGATCAACCTGATCTCGGGCCAGGTCTCGATCAAATACGGGCTGCGCGGCC